>NZ_CP053921.1:2281288-2581288 GCF_013260645.1 Erythrobacter mangrovi
CGCCCGGGCCACCTGGTGTTTAGCCCTGCTGCTGGCTGGCCTGCTCGCGCTGGCCCTGCTGCGGCTGCAGGTTGAAGGCCTCCGGCTTGGCGCCGTCGACCTGCCTGGTTTCATAACCGAAACGCTGGCCCTGCTTGGGTTCGGCCGCTTCCTGCTGGAGGTCGGCCTTGACGAACGCAATCGGTTCGCCGCCCTTTTCGGGTGAGATCATGCCGCGACCCTTGTTGGCGTCGTAGCTCTTGATATTGCCATAATGTGACATGGTGGAATTCCTTCCGTTTCGCGCGGGCAATCATAAGCGACCGCTTGTGCGCGGGGCTAAGAGGCGAAAAGGAAAGAAGGAGGGGCAATGCGCCCCAAGGACCGTCGATCGCGACTGGTAGCTAAGTGTTAGATGGGGTGGAAACCCCGCGATACAAGGGCGACGGGGGGGGGTGGATGGGCGGAATGTTGGGGTTGCGGTGGGCCGAACGAGACCGATCTCGCTGCAATAGAAAAGAGCCTCGGTGCATCAGCATCAGGCCCCCGGGACATAACCGGCAATGTTCAGCTCTATCTGACCGGTGTTGGACGAATCCTACGCCGGATGGGTGCGCGCGGATTGGGATGGGGTGCGGGGATCAAGGGTGATGGTTGGCTTGCAACACGCTCAAACTTTCGTCACCGAGGTGACATGACTGATACGAGCATATTCAAAGTATTGAGCTTGGATGGCGGAGGGGCCAAAGGCTTTTATACGCTAGGAATACTCACGGAACTGGAGGCAGCAGCCGGAAAGCCGCTCAGTCAGCTTTTTGATCTTATCTACGGAACCAGTACTGGATCGATCATCGCAGCATTGATTGCTGAAGGCCGGAGCGTTGATCAGATTCATGAGCTATATAAAGCGTATGTCACGCCTGTGATGAAGGCCCGCTTACCTTCTGGAAAAAGCGCAGAATTGGAGAGCCTTGCTAGGGTCGTGTTCGGGAACTCCTCGTTCGAAAATTTGCAGACCCGCCTCGGAATTGTGGCAACGAATTGGGAGCTTGAAAAACCGCTCATCTTCAAATCAGATGCTAGTTTGGCATTTGGCCGGGGAGCGACATTCACACCCGGATTTGGAGTTTCAATTGGTGATGCAGTGATTGCTTCCTGCTCTGCCTACCCCTTCTTCAAGCGCAAAATGTTGGTGACAAAGGACCAAAAGCAAGTCGAAGCGATCGATGGCGGGTTCTGCGCAAACAATCCAGTGATCTATGCAATCGCGGATGCTTTGTATGCTTTGAATGTGTCTAGAGCCAATCTACGAGTTCTAAGTCTTGGTTGCGGAAATTATCCTGAACCGAAGAAGGGCCTTTTCGATCTCTCCAAAATGGTCAGCAAACTTATTTCTGTCCAACTGCTCCAGAAAACTCTCGAAGCAAATATAAACTCGATGGAGCAGCTACGCCAGCTTACCTACTCCGATGTCGCCACGGTAAGGATTGACGAATCCTATTCCAAACCGGAAATGGCCACAGATATGTTTGAAAGCAATCTTGCTAAACTAAATCTAATTTTCCAGCGTGGTTCAGAGTCTTTCGGATCAAACGAAAAGGCTATAGCTGCACTTTTGGGAATTTAGTTGTGGGTCCATCAGAAATTACGCTGCAAGGCTGGGCCAGACAGGGCTCTGTCGCACAATCTCAACAGACATACGAGGCGGTGAAAAACTGCCTCAATCAACCTGAATCTGGATACTTCGGAAAATCTACCGAGAATTTTCTGCAAGGCTCATATGCGAACCACACGAACATAATCAGCGACAGCGATGTGGATATTGTCCAAGCTCTGACTGGGACTTATTATTCAGACACGGACGAACTGAGCCCCGAAGACCTTAGGGCTTACAATGAGGGCTTTATCGCTGCAACATACGGCTATGAGGATTTCAAAAGGGATGTCACGCTTCAATTGAAGCGTTGCTTTGGCGACGGCGTGAGCGCTGGTAACAAGGCCATATTCGTCCCAGGCAATACGTATCGCCGAGACGCCGACGTGTTAGCTTGTGCGCAATTTCGCCGATACTATCGGTATCACACACCGTCAGACCAAGGATACCACACGGGCATCGTCTTTTGGACGAATGACGGCACGCGTATCATCAATTTTCCAAAACAGCATCGTTCAAACTGTTCTGCAAAAAATCAAAACACGATGCAGAACTTCAAGCCAAATGTTCGAGTATTAAAAAACTACAGAAATGCGATGATCGACGAGGGATATATAGCCGATAATCTGGCTCCATCCTATTTTCTGGAGGGCGCCATGTTTAATGTTCCGAATCATATCTTTTCAAATAGTCACCGGGATACCATCGCCGGATCGTTAGACTGGTTCGCCACGTGCGATCGCGACGAACTGGTTTGCGCAAATGAACTCTACAAGCTTCTTCATCCAAGCTCTCCGGTCACTTGGCGACGAGAGAAGTTTGACGAATTCGTCACTCAGGCCATCCGCTACTGGCGCGAGCACTAGCAAATTTGCGTTCGCAATGCGGTATGAGACGTTGCACAAGAATAGGTCTTTTGTACCTCTCTCCCGAAGCCTAAATCCATTGGCCACAAAGCATCTTGGCGCCGCGGTTTCCTGTTTTCGTCCCTCAGACGCCGGGCGCCGCACGTCCGTGCGGCTTGGCTTCGCGGCATAAGCCGCGGCGGGCGGTCGCCCTCGCCTCGCCTCCGGCTCGGTTATTGCGCCAGTTTGAGAGGTTCCGTCTGTGTCCGAGCACCCTACCCAAAGCAAAAGGGCCGGAGCTTTCGCCCCGGCCCTTCGCAAGTAACACCACAGTCGCTCAGTAGCGGAGCGAAATCCCCGCACGGAAGCTGCCGTTGTCGAGGCTGACGCCATCGCCCAGCCCGGCACCGCTATAATCGCTGATCACATATTCGGCGCGCAGGGCGATATTGGCCCCCACCATCGTTTCCATGCCCGCACCGTACTGGAACCCGTCCTCGGTCTCGCTTTCGGAAAGGGTATCGACCCCATCGCTCAGCGTGACCTTGAACTTGGTGTTGATCCAGCCGCCGCGCACATAGACGGCGGTGCTGCGCGAAACCTTGGCGCCCAGCCGGGCCGCGATGCCATAGGATTCCTTCGCCTTGGCCGTCAGCGAGAAAGTATCGACACCGTCGCTGATCGAAGCACCCATGCTGGCATCGCTCAGCCCCGCAAAGCCTTCCACGGCAAGGAAACCGCCGGTGAAGCCCATGTGATAGCCGGCGAATACGCCACCGGCGACGCCATCGCCGCTGATACCATCGAACGAGGCATCGAAGCCGGTATCGGCAATGTCGGTGTCGGCACTCAGCTCGTAATTGTCTACGCCAGCCTCTGCGCCGAAATAGAATCCCGACCATGCACCTTCGGAACCGTCCTGGGCATGGGCGACACTTGGGCAAGCCACAGCAAGGGCTGCGCCTAAAAGCATCTTCTTCATGGTTCGCTCCTGATCAATTGAAGGGTTTTTTATTTTCTTGGCGAACCCGGTGCCAATTTAGCCGCGAACGGAATCGCTGTGAATCGGGTTTCTACTTGGGCGAATGCTTCGCACGCACTCTGTGCCTTTCGAGTCACAGGGAGCAGGCGGGAGAACCATTGCCCGATTCGCAGGTTTTTGTTTTCGTTCTGGAATTGTGGGTGCCGTGAGTCTGTGAGTTCTTTTGTTTCACCCTCAAATGCCGGGCGCCGCACATCCGTGCGGCTTGGCTTCGCGGCATAAGCCGCGGCGGGCGGTCGCCCTCGCCTCGCCTGCGGCTCGGTGACCTCGCCAGCTAGAACCGTTTTCCTACTTCGCAGTTTTTTGTTTTGGTCCCTCAAACGCCGGGCGGAGCGCGGTCGCGCTTGCCTCGGCTGGGCCTCGGAGATCAGAGCCATGACCGAACCCACCCGCGCCACTCCCCGCCAGGCGACCTCCGCCGCTGCCCATGTCGGCCCGCTACCCGACGAGGACGATCCGCTCCTCGCCTTCACCCCCTATCGCCACGCCGCACCCCGCCGCAATTCGATCACGCCCGAGCTGCAGCGCCGCTTCGTCGCCACGCTGGCGGCGACCGGCATCGTCAAGGCGGCGGCGCGGTCGATCGGGCGCTCGCTTGAAGCGCTCTACAAGCTGCGCCACCGGCCCGGGGCGGAAGGCTTTGCCGCCGCCTGGGACGAGGCGCTTGCCTGGGGCGTGCTGCGGCTGGAGGATTGCGCGATCGAGCGCGCGCTGGCCGACAACGGCTACAATTCGCGCGCCAATTCGCTGCTGGCCTTCGTCCTCTCCTATCGCTCGCGCTTCAAGGTGGACGTACGCGACCTCGAACCGGGCCACGTGGTCTATGAAAGGATTCGGGCGGAGGTCCTGGCGGAAGAGGCACGCAAGCGGCGCGCGGGCGCAGCGTGCTGCGCGTCTAGCGAGGACGCACCCGCGGAGGCGAGTGCGAAAGACTAAGCCGTGAGGAAGCCCACCAGCGCCTTGACCTTCTTGGTCCGCCATTGCGGCGTGGGGGCGACCAGCCAATAGGCGCGCGTGCCCGGATCGGGCCCTTCGAGGATCTCGAGCTTGCCCGCCTCGACCGCGTCCTTGGCCAGCAGTTCGGGCAGGATCGCCTTGCCCAGCCCGGCCATCGCGCTCGACAGCGCCTGGCCCGCGTTGGAGACGCAGATATGCGCGCTGATCCCGTCCTGCAGCGGCAGGCCCCAGTCGATCCAGCGGTCGGGCGCGCCCGGTGCGGCCACGGTCACGCGGCGCGCGGCGTCGAGCTCGACCCCCTGCAGATCGCCCGGGCCGTCGACCAGCCGGATCGCGCAATCGAGGTTAGCCTCGGTAAAGTCGGCGTGTTCGTCCGCCACGAAGGTGAACTTGATCTCGGGATTGGCCTTGCCGAATTCGGCGAGGCGCGGGGCGAGCCATTGCGCGTAGAATTCGCGCGGGCAGGCGATGGTATAGCTGTCGCTGGCCTGCCCCGCCTGCATCGCGGACACGCTTTCCTCGAACTTGAGGAAGCCTTCGCGCAGCGCGTCGAGCCCGGCGGCGCCTTCCTGCGTCAGCTCCAGCCCCTTGCTGGTGCGGCGGAACAGCACCGTGCCGAGGTGATCCTCGAGCGCGCGGATCTGCTGGCCCACGGCGGCGGGGGTCACGGCAAGCTCGTCCGCCGCGCGGGTGAACGAAAGGTGCCGCGCGGCGGCATCGTAAACGCGCAGGGCGTTGAGAGGCAGGTGCGTGCGCTTCATCGGAAGCGCGCGTTAGGCGATGCGGGGGCGCGAGACAAGATCGACTTGCGCCGAGAGCCTTGTCACGCACCCGCAACATGCGCCAGACAGGGCCCATGGCACGGATACCGCTGGCAATGAACGACGATACCACCCCCGCTGCCCCGGCACGCTTCGACTCGCCCGAGTCGCGCTACGTCAATCGCGAGCTGAGCTGGCTGTCGTTCAACCGCCGCGTCACCGCCGAGGCCGAGAACGAGGCCTATCCGCTGCTCGAACGGCTGCGCTTCCTGTCGATCTCCGCCAGCAACCTCGACGAATTCACGATGATCCGCGTCGCCGGGCTCGAAGGCCAGGCCAGCCGCGGGCTCGAAACGCTGAGCATCGACGGGCGCGACCCGCGCCAGCAGCTCGAGGCGATCCGCGAGGAACTGGGTGCGCTGGTCATTCGCCAGCAGGTGGTGCTCGACGATTTGCGACGCCTGCTTGCGCTCGAAGGCATGCTGATCGCCACGGTCGAGGACCTCGCCCCCGACCAGCAGGCCTGGCTGGAACGCTATTTCGAGAACGAGGTGCTGCCGATCATCACCCCGCAGGCGATCGATCCCAGCCATCCCTTCCCCTTCATCGCCAACATGGGGATGGGGGTGATCTTCCGCCTCAAGCGCGGCAAGCGCCAGGCCGACCTGATGGAGATGGTGCTGATCCCCAGCGGCGCGCCGCGCTTCGTGCGCGTGCCGGGTGCGCAGGCGATTTACGTGCCGATCGAGCAGCTGGTGGTCCGCTTCGCCCCGCTGCTGTTCCCCGGCTTCAAGATCCTCGGCGACGGGCTGTTCCGCGTGCTGCGCGACAGCGACATCGAGGTCGAGGACGAGGCCGAGGACCTGGTCCGCTACTTCCGCAGCGCGATCCAGCGCCGCCGCCGCGGCCACGTCGTGCTGCTCGAACTCGATGATGAGTGCGACGAGGTTGCCGAAGCGCTGCTGCGCGAACAGTTCGACGTCGATACCGCAATGACGGTCAAGACCAATGGCATGCTCGGCCTGTCGGACCTCGCGGCGATCTGCAGCGAACCGCGCCCCGATCTCAAGTTCGAACCCTTCAGCCCGCGCTACCCCGAACGCGTGCTGGCGCATGACGGCGACATCTTCTCCGCCGTCCGCGAAAAGGACATCGTCATCCATCACCCCTACGAAAGCTTCGAGGTGGTGGTCGATTACCTGCGCCAGGCGGCGCGCGATCCGGCGGTGGTCTCGATCAAGCAGACGCTCTATCGCGCAGGCGACCAGTCACCGGTAATCGCCGCGCTGATCGAGGCGGCCGAAGCGGGCAAGGCGGTGACCGCGGTGGTCGAATTGAAGGCCCGCTTCGACGAAGAGCGCAACATCCACTGGGCCAACGAGCTCGAGCGCGCCGGGGTGCAGGTCATCTACGGCTTCACCGAGTGGAAGACCCACGCCAAGGTCAGCCTGGTCGTGCGCCGCGAAGAGGACGGCTATCGCACTTACTGCCATTTCGGCACGGGCAACTATCATCCGGTCAATGCGCGCATCTACACCGATTTCAGCTTCTTCACCGCCGATCCGGCGCTGGGGCGCGACGCGGCCAAGCTGTTCAATTTCGTCACCGGCTATGTCGAACCGACCGAGCTCGAGAAGCTCTCGATCTCGCCGCTGGGGATGCAGGACAAGCTCTACGCCTTGATCGACCGCGAGATCGAACATGCGCGCGCGGGCCGCCCGTCGGGCATCTGGGCCAAGCTCAATTCGATCACCAACAAGGGCGTGATCGACAAGCTCTACGAAGCAAGCGCCGCCGGCGTAGGGGTCACGCTGGTGGTGCGCGGCATCTGCTCGCTGCGCGCCGGCATTCCGGGCCTGTCGGACAATATCCAGGTCAAGTCGATCATCGGCCGCTTCCTCGAACACAGCCGCATGTGGGTGTTCGCCAACGGCTACAAGCTGCCCAGCAAGCGCGCCGCGGTCTATATCACCAGCGCCGATGCGATGAGCCGCAACCTCGAACACCGGGTCGAGGTAATGGTCCCCGTGACCAACAAGACGGTGCACGACCAGCTGCTCGATCAGGTGATGCTGGCCAATATCCTCGATACCGAGCGAAGCTGGCGGCTCGACCCCGATGGCCAGTATCGCCGAATGCGGATCGGTGAAGGCGGCTTCAACTGCCACCATTACTTCATGGCCAACCCCTCGCTATCGGGCCGCGGTTCGGCTGGCGGGGCGCAGGATGTGCCGCGCCTGACGCTTGAAGGTCCGATCATGGGCCCCAAGGCGTGAACCGTCGCCGCGGCGCGCGCCGCTCGCTCCCAGCCCCGCGCGCAGTCATCGATATCGGGTCCAACACCGTCCGCCTGGTGATCTACGAAGGCACTGCGCGTGCGCCCGAAACCGTGTGGAACGAGAAAGTCGCCGCCCGGCTCGGTCGCGATCTCTCGGATACCGGACGCATCCCGCAAGAGGCCTGGGACGAGGCGATGGCGGCACTGGCGCGCTATGCCCTGATCATTGCCGACCACGCGATCGAAGATGTCCAGACGGTCGCCACCGCCGCGACCCGCGATGCGGAAAACGGCCCCGATTTCCTCGCCGCGGTTGCCGAACTCGGTCTCGCCCCGCGCCAGTTGAGCGGAGAGGAAGAGGCCCGCGCATCGGCCAAGGGCGCGCTCGGCGCCTTTCCCGGCGCGCATGGCGTGGTCGCCGACCTCGGCGGCGGCAGCCTCGAACTGGTCTCGATCCGCGACAACCGGTGCCACCACGCTTCCTCGCTTCCCTTCGGCACGCTGCGCCTGCCCAGGATGCGCGCGGCGGGAGAATTCGACGCGCATATCCATGATGCCCTGGGGAGTGTCGGCTGGGCGGCAGCGCATCCCGGCCCGCTCTACATGATCGGCGGCACCTGGCGCGCGCTGGCGGCCTATGCGATGCGTGCGCAGGATTATCCGCTGACCGATCCGCACGGCTTCGTGCTCTCACTGGCCGATGCCGACCGCATGGCGACGGAACTCATCGATGCGAACCCCGAAGCGCTGATGCAGATTGGCGGGATCGATGCGATGCGCGCAGGCTATCTGCCCGATGCCGCCGCGCTGCTGCGCCCGCTATTGGCCGAACTCGAGCCCGAAGCGCTGGTCTTCTCGAGCTGGGGCATTCGCGAAGGCCTGCTCTACGGTCGGCTCGAACCGGTGCAGCAGCAGCGCGACCCGTTGCTCGCAGGCGTTGCGGCCTTCGCCGCGCCGCAGGATGCCAGCGTGACCGACGCCACGCTGGTTTCGGCCTGGACCGCCGATCTGGTAGCCAACGCCAGGCCGGGCGACGAACGCAAACGGATCGCCGCCGCGCAATTGGCCGCTGCCCTGCGTAAGGTGGAGCCGAACCTGCGGCTCAACCAGGCGATCGAATGGTCGCTCGACAAGCGCTGGATCGACCTGTCGCCGCGCGGCAGGGCGATGATCTGCGCTGCGCTGGTCGGATCGCTCGGCCGCACCGACCTGCCCGACCGCCTGCGCACCCTCGCCAGCGACGATGACCTGCGCGAAGGGATGACCTGGGGCCTCGGCCTGCGGCTGGCGCAACGACTGGGTGCGGGGACGCGGCAATCGCTCTCGCACAGCACGCTCAAGCGCGGGAAGAAGAAGTTGACGCTGCGTCTCGACGAGAGCCGCGCCGCGCTGGCCGCTGGCCCGGTCGCACGCGAACTGGCGATACTGGCCGACTGGCTGGGGCTGGAACCGCGGATCAAGGTTGGCGATGTGGGATAGTGTGATCTGATCGACTTGCAGAAGTCGGCCGCAGGGAGTCATAGGTCTTGCACGCTCTGGTCAGGGTGCTGCGGGCCCAATCGGCCAAGTGTTTAGGAACAGGGTGTGAAACCAAAAATCCTGACGACCCTGCAAAGCTACAGCTGGCAGCAGTTTGGCGCGGACGGCCTCGCCGGTGCGACGGTGGCGCTGGTCGCCCTTCCGCTGAGCATTGCCATTGCGATCGCATCGGGTGCCCCGCCCGCAGCCGGGCTGGTGACTGCCGTGGTCGCGGGCTTTCTGATCTCCGCGCTCGGCGGAAGCCGGGTGCAGATCGGTGGGCCGACCGGCGCTTTCATCGTGGTCGTCTATGGCGTCATCCACGAACATGGCTACGGCGGCCTGCTCACCGCCACGCTGATGGCTGGCCTAATCCTGCTCGTCGCCGGTTTCGTTGGCGCCGGGCGCCTGATCCGCCATGTTCCGGAGCCGGTGATCGAGGGTTTCACCATCGGCATCGCGGTGGTGATCGCCGTGAGCCAGCTCAAGGACCTCGCCGGAATGACGGGGCCGAGCCTGCCCGCCGATTTCATTCCCAAGCTGCAGGGCCTGTGGGATATGCGGGGATCGACCGACACCAATGCCTTGGTGCTGGGCATCGCCAGCGTCGCGGCCATTCTTGGCCTGCGCCGCCTGGCCCCGCGGATCCCGTGGCTGGTGATCGTGGTGACCGGGGCGAGCCTGATCGCGGCACTTGCCATGCCTTCGGTCGATACCGTTGCCGCCCGCTATGGGGCGCTGCCGGACGGCCTCCCCTTCCCGTCGCTTCCCTCGATTAGCTTGGACCAGATCATCGCGCTGCTGCCGTCGGCGCTCACGATCGCCTTCCTCGCGGGCATCGAATCGCTGCTCTCGGCCATCGTTGCCGATCGCATGTTCGGCGGCGCGCATCGCTCGAATGCCGAGCTGATCGCGCAGGGCGCGGCCAATATCGCTTCGCCACTGTTTGGCGGCTTGCCCGCTACCGGTGCCATCGCGCGGACCGCGACCAATGTGAATGCGGGCGGGCGCACGCCGGTGGCGGGGATGGTCCACGCGCTGGCGATATTGCTTGCCATGGTCGTTGCCTCGGGGCTCGCGGGAAAACTGGCCCTGCCCGCGCTGGCCGGGCTCCTCGTCGTCACGGCCTGGACGATGAGCGAACCCCACCGCTGGGGCCAACGGTTGCACCTGCCCAAAGCGGACTTGATGTTGCTGATCGGGACCGCCCTGCTGACCGTGCTGGCCGACCTGACCATTGCCATTGGCGTGGGAACGATCGTGGGACTGCTGCTGCGCCTTTCGCGCGGCGAGCTCTCCGCCCCGCGATGGCATACGCCGCTTGGGAACGGCAATGCCAGTAGCGCCGATGATGCAGGCAATCCCGACTAGTTCCGCGCGAACGCGATCCTCAGTCGGCGGTTGCCGGTGCCGCGAGTGGGAAGAAGGGAATGCGCACCTCGAGCGGCGAGCCATCTTCGGCGTGGAAGGTATAGAACCCCTCCATCGAACCATGCTGCGTTTCGAGCGGGCATCCGCTAACGTAGTCGTGGCTCTGCCCGGGCATCAGCACCGGCTGTTCGCCCACAACGCCTTCGCCATCGACATGCGCGACCATGCCGCGTCCATCGGTGATGCGCCAGTGGCGGCTGATCAGCTGCACCCGTTCGTGCGAGTGGTTTTCCAGGCGGATGTGATAGACCCAGAACCACTTGCCCGCCTCGGGCTGTGATTGCTCGGGAAGGAAGTTGACCGCGACCCGCACGGTAATCCCGTGGGTCGTGGCGGCGTGCTGGAAGAGCTCCTTCATCACCTGATAAACTAAGAAACATGCCGGGGAGCGCAAGTCCTGCCCCACTGCATTTCCCGGTTTATCCTCCGTCGCGCGTTGGTCGGCAGGGCCAGATCGGGCGAAGAAAGCACTGCGCGGAGCGGCACGAAGCCGCTTGAAGGTTAATTCCGGTTTACCGCACCAGATTACGAACCGCTAACCGACAGGGTTCTACCGCTCGGTCACCATGGGAAGAAACGGGCTTGCGGAAGGCAGATCATGATCGGCAGGATAGCAAAATTGCTCAAGCGCTTGAGGGGCGACCAGCGCGGCAACGTGTTAATCTTGGCCGGTGCTTCACTCACCGCCGTCGTCGCGGCGGCGGGCATCGGGGTCGATACCGTCCAGTGGTACCTGTGGAAACGCCAGATGCAGCAAGCGGTCGATACCGGCGCCACGGCAGGCGCCATCGCCATGACCTTCGATCGCGACAAGGAACTGGCTGTGAACCAGGAAGTGACGCGCACCGCCAACACAGCGTTCACGATCGAAGCTATCAACACCCCACCTGCCACCGGCGCCTTTGCCGGTGACGCCGGTGCGATCGAAGTTATTGCAAAGACCAGCCAGAAACTGCCATTCTCGAGCGTTTTCCTTGAGACCGCTCCAGATATCCGGGTGCGCGCAGTTGCCACGGCCATTGCGGTCGGCGCACCTTGCGTGATCGCCACGGCAACCAGCGGCACGGGGATTGAGGTCTTTGGTGGCGCAAATGTTTCGCTCGATTGTCCAGTCGCCTCAAACTCGCCGGGTGGCGTGTCAGTCGACGTTGGCGGATCGAGCTATCTTGACAGCAACCTCGTGCTCAGCGTCGGCGGAATCGACTACGGTAGCGACAACCTTCCCAGCGACACCGCAGTGGTACCCTACGGCCTTCCGGTGGAGGATCCGCTTGCCGATCGCGATCTGGATTTCGACGCCAGTACTTGTAACTTCAACAATTTCCAGGTTTTGCCGAACCAGGACATTGAGCTCTTTGGCGGCACCTATTGCAATGGCTTGAAAATTCAGGGCAAAGCGCGCCTGCATAAGGGAACGTACATTATCCGGGGTGGTTCGTTCACGGTGAACTCAGGCGCCAATGTCCAGTTGTATGGCGATGGCGGGGTCACCTTCATTCTTACAGGATTAACGCCTACCACGGTTGCAACGATTTCGATTAACGCTGCCGCGACCTTCAAGGTTGCTGCGCCGACTTCAAGCGAGAACGCCCAGTGGGCAGGTATCCTGTTCTACCAGGATCCCATCGGGCCAGCCACGCACACGATCAACGGTGGCGCCGACATCGACATCGAAGGCATTATCTACATGCCCACCGGTGACCTGACCTACAACGGTTCAGCAACCCAGAATGCCCAATGCCTGCTGATCGTAACCGAGCGGATCCGTTTCGGCGGTACCAATAATATCGAAAACAACTGCAACGCTGATGTCGACGCATGGGTCGGAACCGCGCGCGTCATCAGGGTGGTGGAGTAGGACCGATGATCTTCGCTTTCATTCAGCGCCTGATCCGCGACAAGAGCGGGGTTGGCTTTGTCGAGCTCGCGCTCGTCGCGCCGCTGCTTGCACTCATGTTCCTCGGCATGGTCGACTTGAGCAGGATCGTGGCGACGCGCATCGACCTGGAACAGGCGGCGCAGCGAACCACCGACTTCGCCCTGGCCAAACGCCCCCCGAACGGCAACACCAGCGATCTGGTCAACGAAGCCGTAGCAGCTTCTGGTCAACCTTCGAGCGATGTGACGGTCAGGCTGATCCTCGAATGCGATGGCACGGCCCAGACCAGCTTCACTGCTAACTGCACCGTCGATCAGGAAACTCGGCGCTTTGCGACCGTGGCGATCCGCAAGACCGTAGATACCGGGTTCAACTGGCGTGGCATGGCTTCGATCTTTACCGGCCAAAGTGCCACCTATGTCCCCGTTACCGTAACCGGTGACAGTGTTGTGAGGCTGCAATGATCACTCGTCTGGTCCGCAATGAGCGGGGTTCCTTGGGGATCGAATTCGCGTTCGCAATTCCGGTCCTGGTCGCACTGATCATTGGGATAGTGCAGTACGGCCTGATACTTGGCGCCAATGGGTCGATGCGCAATGCCATGGGCGAGGGACTGCGTCTGGCCAAGGTCAATCCGGATGCCACTGAAACTGCGGTACTCGACCGCACGCTCGATTCCCTCACTGGCGTCGATCCCAATGGCGTCGAAACGCTGACCTTCAGCCGCGGGATCGTCGACAACGCCGAAACGGGAACGATGACGATGACGATCAAGCTGACGCCGATCATCCCCTTCGCACCGATTTCGCCCATCGAACTGACACAGACGAAGACGGTTTACCTGCCCATAGGTGGGGCGGCCCCCCCCGCTGCTGCGGGGTCGTAGTTTCAGGGCTTCCCTCCAGCGAGGTACTCCTCGATCTGGCCAAGGCGCTCCTTGCCAAACCACATTTCGTCACCGACGAAGAAGGTCGGAATCCCGAAGGCTCCGCGTTCCACCGCGCTGTCGGTATTCGCTACCAGGCGCTGCTTGATCGCGTCGTCCTGCGTCGCCGCCAGGATCGCGGCCGCATCCAGCCCCGCGGCCGTTGCAACGGTGGCCAGTGCATCGGGATCGCCGGCGGAAACGCCATCTTCCCACAGCGCCTTGAGCAGGCCTTCGGCCAGTGCCACCCGTTCCTCACCTTCGACAGCCAGCAGCATGCGTTGTGGCAGGATAGTATTGAACGGGAACTGGGCCGGCATGCGGAACCCGGTCAGCCCGTGCCGATCAATGAAACGTCGCATCTCGAGGCTGGCGTAGGCGTTCTTGCCACGGATTTCGGCGTCGCGTGCGAACGGCGGAGCATTACCAGTGAGCTTGTGCATGCCGCCCAGGAATACGGGCGTGATCTCCAGCTCTGCCCCCTGTCGCGACAGCATCTCCCGCAATGGCCACCACGAGAGGTAGGCGTTCGGGCTTACGAGATCGAAAATGAATTCAACGGCTTGAGGCATTGGCGTCTTCCTAGTGAAGAAGCCACGCTAGAGACCCCATGCGGATTTGGCCAGTTACCCCCCGGCAGTTCGATCAGGCCGCCTTGGCCTGCGCGATGAACGCCGCCATTTCACGGCTGAGTTCGCTAGCCTGCGCATCGAGCATACGGGTCGCTTCGCGCACTGCCTCGGCGTTGCTCGCCGTCTCGCTCACCTGGCCTTCGACGCGCTGCAGGTTGCCGCGCATCGCTTCGGTGCCGGTCGAAGACATCTCGATAGTGCGGCCGATCTCGGACGTGGCGAGTGATTGTTGCTCTGCCGCCGAGGCGATCGACGTGGTCGCTCCGCCCAGTTCATTGATCGCCTTGGCCATGGCCGCAAGCGAGCTGGTGGCGTTCCTGGTGATCGTCGCCATGCCGCGGATCTGCTCTTCGATCTCCTCGACCGCCTTCGACGTCTGGTTGGACAGCTGCTTGACCTCGCCAGCAACCACCGCGAAGCCGCTGCCGGCGTCGCCGGCATGAGCCGCCTCGATGGTAGCGTTGAGCGCCAGCAGGTTCGAACGCTGGGCGATTTCCCCGATTAGGTAGGTGAAGGAGGTAATCCGCTTCGTCATTTCATTGAGTTCGGCGATGGTGGACTCGGTCGAAGTCGCCAGCTGGCGCGCCTCCTCGCCCGACTGGGCCACGACATGGATGCGGCCCGAAACCTCCTCGATCGAAACCAGCAGTTCGTCGGTAGCTTGTGCAATGGCAAGCACCCCGCCCAGCGTCTGCTCTGCAGCAGCGGCGGCAGAGGTGGTCTCGACATGCGACTGTCCGGCAGAATCGGCGAGTGCATCGGCGACCAGCTTGAGTTCGGCGGTAGTGGCGATGACCTGCTCGACGATGCCGAGCGTGCGCTGTTCCAGCGCTTCGGCGGTATTGGCCAGCGCCTTGAGCCGCTCGGCCTCCTCACGGGCACGGTGCTCTGCCTCGATACGCGCCTCGTCGCTCATGCGTACGCGTTCGCTCGCCTCGCGGAACGCGCCGACGCTGCGCGCCAGTTCGCCAATCTCGTCGACCCGGGCCTGGTCTTCGGAAAGGTCGGTGGGGAGGTCGGACTGAAGATCATAGCTGATCCGGGCCAATGGCTCGACAATGCGGCGGCGCAGTTGCCACACGAGTACGGCGGTCAGCGTCAGCACCGCGACAACGCCCAGCGCAAGCTGCAACAGCAGGTTGGAGAGGGTGTCGGAAACGCGGATCGCGCTGGCATGCACCTCGGCTTCGAGGAGATCGGTTACCTTCGCATTCTCGCGCTCCATGGTCATGAAGACCTCCTGGAACTTCGGCATGCGCTGGTTAACGGCCTCCACCTTGCCGCCTGAAAGAGCGACGATTTCCCGGACGATCTCGATGTAAGGCACATAGCTCTGCTGCACCGAGCGCATCTCGGCCGCGATCTCTGGCTTCAATTTTAGTTCGGTGGTTGCTTCCTGTACCTTGCGCAGCTGGGCCAGATAGGCGTCCAGATCCTCGCGCGCGGCAATTGCTTCCTGCGGATCGCTGGTCAATGACGCTTGCAGGGCGCGGAAGGTCGTGGTTCGCAGGGCATCGTGAATCTTGTCCGATTCCAGATGGTTGCGCATCGCCATCGTCACCTGGCTCGACTCGTCGACAGCCTTTTGCAGGTTGCTGGTGGTCGACCAGGCGAGGCCCAGGATGGAGACCATACCCAGGCCGACAATTAGTCCGGCAATCGAGAGAACGCCGGATATCGACTTGGACGCGAATGAAAAACGCATGCTCAAACTTTCAAGAAGAGATGCGTTATGGTCTAGAAATGCCCAGCTAAAGTTTGGTTAAGAAAGGCTCCGGAACATGGCGGGTGGCCGCTAGAGACCGGCCGCTGCCAGGGCCCGGTCGAGATCTTCCTTGAGGTCCTCGACATCCTCCAGCCCGACATTGATCCGCAGGAGCCCCTCGGTCACGCCCATTTCGGCACGTGCCTCGGGCGACATGCTGGCATGGGTCGTACTGGCCGGGTGGCACATCAGGCTGCGCGCATCACCGATATTGTTCGAGATATCGACCAGTTGCAGCGCATCGAGCACGGCAAAGGCGGTGGAGCGCTTGCTGACGTCGAAGGCGAAGATCGGGCCAGTCGCGACCATCTGGCGAGTGGCGAGTGGGTGGCGCGGGTGGCTGGGCAGGCCGGGATGCAGCATCTTCGGCACCCGGCCCTCGATGAACTTGCCCAGCTCGACCGCGTTCTCGCTCTGGCGGCGCGCGCGCAGGTCGAGCGTTTCGAGCCCCTTGAGCACCACCCAGGCGTTGAATGGGGAGAGGTTCGGGCCCGTGTTGCGCTGGAACGGTAGCAATACCTCGTCGATCCATTGCTGCGAGCCGCAAACTGCACCGGCGAGCACTCGGCCTTGCCCATCCATCAGCTTGGTCGCGCTGTAGGCGACCACATCGGCACCATAGTCCATCGGACGTTGCAGCGCGCTGGTGGCAAAGGCGTTGTCGACCACCGAAGTGATGCCGTGCGCCTTGGCGACCCCGCAGACATGCGCGAGGTCGACCACGTCGAGCGTGGGATTGGCGGGCGTTTCGAAGAAGAAGACCTTGGTGTTGGGCCGGATCGCGGCCTCCCACGCATCGTCATCGGCACTGTCGACAACGGTGGTCTCGATACCGAATCGCGGCAGCAGGCTGTCGAGCAGCCAGCGGCACGATCCAAAGGCCGCGCGCGCGCCGACTACGTGGTCGCCAGCGGAAAGCTGGCACAGCAACGCGGCAGTCATCGCCGCCATCCCGCTTGCCTGCGCTCGACAGGCTTCCGCCCCTTCCATCAGTGCGATGCGCTCTTCGAGCATGGCCACGGTGGGGTTCTGCAGGCGCGAATAGGTCATGCCCTGCGCTTCGCCCGCGAAACGGTCGGCGACGGTCTGCGCGTCGTCGTAGGTGAAGCCCGATGAGAGAAACAGCGCTTCGCTGGTCTCACCATGCTCGCTGCGCCAGGTGCCGCCGCGCACAGCCTGCGTCGCGGGGCGCCATTGGGATGTGATCGAGCGGTCGGTTCCGGTGGTCTTCTTCATGATGGCGGGGGGATAGCACGGGGGCTCCGCGCGGCAAGCAGCTTAGGATTCCAGCGCGGCAAGCCCCGCTTCGCCGATGTCTCCGCGCCCGATCGCGCGCAGCATCATCGCCCCTTCGATCACCGCCAGCACCGCATGTGCACCCGCGACCGGATCGGGATCGTGAGCGGGCAGATGCGCTTCCACCCAGCCGAGCAGCACGTCGACCATGGCACCCGCGCTGGCAAGATAGTCTGCATGCCCATCGGCACAGCCAGCGACGATGTCCCACCACAGCCGCAGGAAGGGCGCAAAGGCGGGCTGGCCGGTCACCGCGAGAACCGTTTCGGCCAGGGCCCTGCGCGAAGTGGCGCGGCCATCGGGAAAGGCCGCGTCGAGCGCACCGGCATAAATACCCGCGAGATATTCGAGCAGCGCTGCGACCAGGGCGTCCTTGTTACCGAAATGGTAGATCAGCATGCGGTCGCTGGTGCCCGCCGCCTTGGCCAGCGGACGCAGCGAGATGTCGGCCAGCCCGTGTTCGAGCACATGTGCGGCAAGCGCAGGCAGCAGTGTTTCGCGTGACATTCGGGCGGGTGCCATTGGGCACTTGTAGCGAGTGCTACGAATCGCTACAAGTGTAGCGGTCGCTACATTTGAGTCGGAGATCCATGATGTCGTCATTCGAATTCCTCGCCGCAGGCGGCGTCGTTGCTGTCCTGTTGGTCCTCGCCCATATCCTCACGACGCGCGAAGCGACCGGGAATGCCCTGCTCGCCGCGACGCTTTCGGGCGCCTTTGCCGGCTTCACCGCGATCACCATTGCCAAGGAAGGCGTGCTGCTGGTGTGGGCCAACCACACCACCAATTTGTGGGGCGTGCAGGTATGGTGGGACCTACTGTTCGCGACCGGGACCGCGCTGTTCTTCGTAGTCCCCCGCGCCCGCGCTGCCGGCATGAATGTGCTGCCCTGGGTTGTCTTCGTCGGCCTCAGCGCCAGCATCGGCCTACTCGCCATGGTTGCCCGCCTGTTCTGGCTGGAGAAGCGCGCCACCGCCTGATCGCGCTTGCAGGGCGCGCGGCCTTTTCCTAGGCCCGCAGATGATGAGCCGCGCGCCCCAGCAACCCCGCGACCCCCTAGGCTGGTGTGTCGCACTTGCGCTGGGCTTCTGGCTGCTTTGCCTCCCTTACCTGACCGTTGTCACCAAACCCTATTTCGACGAAGTCCACTACCTGCCGGCGGCACGAGAGCTGCTGGTGCTGGGCGAATTCGTCAATCGCGAACACCCGTTGCTGGGCAAGGAGCTCATCGCCCTTGGCATGGCCTTGTTCGGCGACAACCCGTGGGGATGGCGCATCATGCCCACCCTGTTCGGCGCGCTGGCGCTGTTCGCGGCCATGCGCGCGATGTGGTTCGCCACGCTGAGCCGCTTTGCCACGCTGGCCTATGGCGCGCTGCTGGCGACGGGCTTCCACCTCTTCGTCCATGCGCGCATCGCGATGCTGGACATCTTCTACCTATCCTTCCTCTGTATCGCGGCCTGGCAGTTCGCGGCCGCCATCCGCCAACCCGAGCAGGGGCGCTGGCGACTGGCGCTCACCGGCATAGCGCTAGGCTGCGCCATGGCTTCTAAGTGGAACGCACTGCCGATCGCCCCGCTGTTCGGATTGGCCTTCCTCGTCGCGCGCATATTCGCAGGTCGCCGACGCCTGCTGCTGAGCCGTCGCGGCGCGCCGGTTCCGGGGACCACGCTTGTCGAGGCAGCCCTGTGGCTTGGCCTCGTGCCATTGGCGATCTATGCCGCAACCTTCGGTCCCGCTTGGTTTTTCGCCGTCCACCCGATCACCGAAGGGCTGGTCTTCCACCACCAGTTCATGCTCAGCCTGCAGGAACAGGTCCTGCAGCCCCACCCTTACCAGTCGACCTGGCACGATTGGGTGCTCAATCACCGGTCGATCTGGTACCTCTACGAACCGGTCGACGGAGTGCAGCGCGGGATCATGCTGATCGGCAATCCCCTCACGATGCTGCTGGGCCTGCCAGCGCTAGCATGGTGCCTTTGGCATGGACTCGCCCGTCGCAACTGGGCGGCCCTGGCCGTGGTGGTGATCTACGCGGTCAGTCTCGGCCTCTGGGTGATCGCGATGAAGCCGGTGCAGTTCTACTACCACTACGCCCTGCCCAGCATGGCCCTTCTGGCTGCGTTAGCACTGACCTGCGATGCACTGTGGCAGGGCGGCTCGCGCAGGATCGCGCTGGTGCCGATCATCGGCAGCGTGGCGCTGTTCGCCTGGTTCTACCCGATTCTTAGCGCGGCACCGCTCGAAGGACCGAACAGTTTCGCCGTGTGGACCTGGCTCGAAAGCTGGCGCTAGCGATCAGTAGCGGCCCCAGACGAAGCGACTCGAGAGCGCATAGTTCCATACCGAGCCGATGCCGATGCCTACCAGCGCCGCGGCCATGGTATGCAGGCCCCGATCGTGCAGCGTGGTCGCCACCGCGACATTGGCGAAAGCGCCGATCGAACAGGCGGCAACAAAGCTCACCCAACCCCAGAACAGCTTGCCCGGCTCCTTGAGACGACGGTCGCGATAGGTGAGGAAATTGTTCAGCCAGAAGTTGAAGGTCATCGCACCAAAGGTCGCGACGGTCTGACTCCATCCGAAATTCGTCCCCAGAACCAATATGCAGGCATAAAGGATCGCCAGGTGCACGCCGACACCCATCATTCCGACGGTACCGAACAGCGCGAAACGTGTCGGAATCACCCGGCCGAAGCTCTTGTCATAAAGGCCGGCGAGGAAATCGAGCGCAATGGCGCGATCGAGCTTGGATTCGCCGGAAAGGCGGGCGGCAAACTTCATCGGAAACTCCTGCACCCTGAGCGGCGTTGGCGAGGTGGCAAGCAGGTCGAGCAGGATCTTGAAACCGATCCCGGACAGCTTCGGGACCATGGCCCGTGCCAAGGCGCTTGGCAGCAGAAAGTATCCGCTCATCGGGTCAGTCAGATCGACGCCGGTAAGCTTGCGAGCAAGCGTGTTGGCCATGCTGGAAAGCTTCTCCCGATCGGGGCGCCCCCATTCAGCCATGCTCGCACCCTCAGCGAAACGGCTCCCAACGGCGACATCCGCTTCCCCGGACTTCACGCAGGCCAGCATGTCGACGAGCAGCTTGGGATCGTGCTGATGATCGGCATCCATCACCGCGACGAAGGGCGCGGCCGTGGCGCAGAAACCCTCGATCGCGGCGCTCGACAGTCCGCGACGACCGATACGCTGGATCACGCGTATTCGCGGATCAGACATGGCGAGGCGACGTGCTTCGTCGGCGGTCCCATCGGCGGAATTGTCGTCGACGATCAGTATTTCCCAGCCGGTGCCGCCAAGCGTGGCTGCGATCCGCTCCACCAACGGGGCAAGATTGTCGCGCTCGTCGAGGGTTGGCAGGATGATCGCCAACTCCAGGGTTTGCGCGGAATCTGCCGGGATTGGCGATAGCGGCGAAGTCATATGACCTGCCTGACCCGCATAAGGGGTCAATTTCAAGACATGGTTTGCAGCTTGCTCAAGATGGCATCGCCAATGTCACCCGTCGAAGCACTGCCGCCCAGGTCGCCGCCGAAAACACCATCGTCGAGAATTCCCTCGACCGCGCGCTCGATCCACCCCGCCTGCTGCTCAAGCCCGAGCGAGTGACGCAGCAGCATGGCGAGACTGAGCACCGCAGCGACGGGGTTGGCCTTGCCCTGCCCGGCGATGTCCGGCGCACTGCCATGGATCGGTTCATAGAGGCCGAAGGTTCCATGCTCCGTCTGTCGTTCGCCCAGCGACGCGCTGGCCAGCAGGCCGATCGAGCCGACGCAGGCGGAGGCCTGATCGGACAGGATATCGCCGAACAGGTTTCCGGTTACGATGGTGTCGAAGCGACCCGGTTCCTTGACCATCTGCATGGCGGCATTGTCGACATACATGTGCTCGAGCTCGACCTCGGGATAATCCTTGGCCACCTCGATAATCGTCTCGCGCCAGATGCGGCTGGTTTCCAGGACATTGGCCTTGTCCACGCTGCACAGCCGCTTGCCCCGCCCCATGGCAGCGCGGAAGGCAACTTCGGCGATGCGGCGCACTTCGGCCTCGTTGTAGGACATCGAGTCCCAGCCTTCGCGCCCGCCCGCACTCTCGCGTTCGCCCTTGTCGCCGAAATAGACGTCGCCGTTGAGTTCGCGAACGACCAGCAGGTCGATGCTGCGCGCCACTTCGGGCTTCAGCGACGAGAGGTGCTCCAACCCCGGGAATCCCGCGGCAGGGCGCAAGTTCGCAAACAGGCCGAGTTCGGCACGCAGGCCAAGGATCGCCTGTTCGGGCCGCAAGTGGCGCGGCAGGTCATCGCAACTGAAGTCGCCGACCGCACCAAACAGGATGGCGTCGGCAGCGCGCGCCATGGCGAGCGTTTCGGGCGGTAGGGGGTGGCCGTGGCGGCGGTACGCGGCGGCACCGACGTCGCCTTCGAACAGCACGAGGTCGGGCAGAGCCAGCGCTTCGAGCACGCGCAGCGCCTGCGCGGTTACCTCTGGCCCAATCCCATCACCCGCCAATACCGCAATCTTCATTCGATCATCCGTCCCAACCGCTGCCTCAGTAGCTGCCTTGCGGCTAGTACGTCGGCGCGCGTGTCGGCAAGGAGGTAGCGGGCAATAAGCGGTTCCTGGCGGTCGAGAATTTCCAGAGCCTGCCCAAGGCCCGCTATCTCGGGCCGCTCGCCGCCATAGCCGAGTTCGCGCAGCAGCAGCGTTTCGTAGACGGCCAGGGCCTCGACCCACTGCCGCGCGGCATCGGCCGAACAGATCGCGTCGAGCAGGCCGCCAAGCGCAGCATAGAGCGTCGGGTAGGGGTTTCGTTCTGGCAGCGCAGTGGCGGTCAACGCCGTCGCCCATGCGATCGCCGCAGCTGGAAGCGGTTCACCCAGCCATGGTCCGCGGCTCTTCACCAGCTCCAGCCGGGCAAAGGGCAATTGGCTGTCGGATTTGGCGCGAATCTCCGCCTGGACCAGATTGCCGGGGATCACCACCGGGCGCAGCACCCGGCCCCGCCCGCCAGCGACATAGGCGGCGACCAGCCCGTTCTCCTCTGTCAGCATCCGCGCGATCACCGCCGTCTCCCCATGCGGGCGCGCGGCGATGAGAATTGCGGGGGAAGTCAGGTGCATTGCGGTCCCCTACCCCAAGGCAGGGGTGCCGGTCACTTGATCTTGGCTTCGAGCGCCGCGATGCGCTCGGCCAGCTTTTCGGCTTCCTCGCGCGCCTTGCTGGCCATCATCTTGACCGCATCGAATTCCTCGCGGCTCACAAAATCCATGCCGCCGAAGGTTTCCTTGGCGCGTTCACGCGCGGCTTCGCGCGCCTCGCGCCCCATGCCGGCCAAAGTACCGGCCGCCGAATTGGCGAGTTTGACGAAATCGGCGATCAACGGGTTCTGGCTTTGCATGGCCGCTATCTAGGCGCGCAGGCGCGCTACATCAATTCCCGATCCGCACCCGTTCGACCTGGCCATCGTTGCGTGCCCCGTCGGCATCGGGATTGAGCCGCAGGAACTCGTAGTTGAGCACGGTCGCGAACAGGACCCAGGCGAGATAGGGCAGCAACAGCACTGCCGCCCCGCGGCGAACCTTCCAGAACAGCACGATGACCACCAACAGTGTCACATCGATCAGCGCCAGTATGGCCAGCGCGACAGTGATCTGGTGTGCGGCGAAAAAGGTCGGAGACCACGCAAGATTGAGCAGGAAGTGCACCACGAAAACCCACAGCGCAGCCGTGCGACCGCGTGCCCCCCATGCCGATGCGATCAAGGCCAATGAGAGACCGATCATGATGTAGAGGATCGTCCACACGATGCCGAACCACTTGGGTTCGGGATAGATATCGGGCTTGGTCAGTCCCAGGAACCACGCCGAATTGGCACCGCCGAAGGTGCCCGACAGGAAGCCCAGCAGCACGAGCAGGGGCACGCAGAACAGCGCCCAGCGAATGAAACTCGCGCGCAGCTGCCCGCGCGAAGCCAGCATGTTCATGCAATCCCCCGATAGCTCGCGAATCGTTAACCGTGTTCTGGCGGGCCGCGCGCGGGCTGGCAATGGACCAGCCGCCGATCGTCCCACCCCGGGGCGTCAGAAACGCAGCATGACCTTGCGTGCCAGCGCGGGAGAGGCGGAATGAACCGCCTGCAGGACCTTGACCAGTCCGACGTTGACCTCGGCCCGGCCCTTTTCGATCCCTTCAACGATCTGGCGTGCGCACTCGTCGGCCGCCATCTTCTTCCCCCCGCGCCCCGCGGTCAGCGCCGTTTCCACCACCGGCGGCAATGCCTCGATCACCGATACGCTAGTGCCGGCAAGCTGGGCCCGGATCGCCTGGGTGTAGCTGCGCAGGCCGGCCTTGGTCGCACAATAGACCGGCCCACCCGCGCGCGGCGCTATGGCCAGCCCGCTGGTTACGTTCACGATCGCCGCCTGAGGGCGTTGCTTGAGCCGCGGGACCAGCGCCGCAATCAGCCTGATCGGAGTATTCAGATTGGCGTAGATGCAGTGATCCGCCGCATCCCCATCGGGCTGCGCCTCGCGGAAATCATGGTCGACCCCCTGCCCGGCATTGTTGATGAGGATGTCGATACTGCGATCCCCCAGCGTGCGCAGGATATCTTCCGCTCCCGTCGGCATCGACAGATCGGCCTGGATCGCCTCGAACCCGCGCTCGCGCATCGCCTTCAGCCGCTCGGCATTGCGCCCTGTAACAATGACAGTCGCCCCCTTGGCCTTCAGCTGCAGCGCCGTCTGTTCGCCGATCCCCGCGGTTCCCCCGGTGAGCAGGACGGTCCTTCCCGAGATTTCCATCAGACTTTCACCACGCCATGTTCGATCAGGCTGCGCGCGCAATCGAGGATGCTCTCCTCCTCGTCGCGAGTCTGCCAGCCGAGCCGCTGCTTGGCGTGGCTGGCATCGACATGGCGGCTCTTGCCGAGTTCGCTCTTGATCGAGCGGACCCCGGCGTTGAACAGGCTGAGGATCGCGACCATCCAGTCGGGCATGATCTTCGTCGGCACCTTGCGCGTGTGGGCCGCGGGCAATCCGCGCCGCAGCACCTCACCGACCTCGATGATCTTGTAGAACCGCCCTGCGGCGAGGAACCGTTCATTCGCCAGACCGGGTTCCTCGAGGCAGCGAAGGTGAAGATCGGCGACGTCGCGCGTATCGACGATGGCAAATCCCAGGTCGGGCGCCATCGGCATCGAGCCATTGAGCAGCTGCCTCACAACCTCAACCGAGGGACTGAAATCGGCATCGTCGACCGGGCCCAGCACCATTGCCGGATTGACCGAGACGAACTCCATCCCCTCCCCATGCTGTGCCACCCATTCGCGCGCGGCGCGTTCGGAGATCGTCTTCGATTTGACATAGGGATAGACGTCGGGATGGGTAATGTCGGTCCAGTCGTTTTCGTCGACTGTATAGTCCTTCTCGCTGCGGCCATAGGCGACCGCCGCCATCGAGCTGGTCTGGACGAAACGCTTGACCCCCGCTTCCTTGGCGAAACGCAGCGCCCGCAACGTCCCTTCCCGCGCGGGCACGATCATGTCGTTCTCGTCCTTGGGGGTGGAAGCGGCAATCGGCGAGGCGACATGGGCGACATGGGTGCACCCGGCAGTGGCTTCGGCCCAGCCCGCATCGCTCATCAGTTCGGCTTCGAAGATCTTCAGCCGGTCTTCCCCCGGATTGCCCAGCCTTTCGCGCAGCCGGGCTTCGCTCTTCGCCTTGCTGCGCACGGTCGCATGGACCGTCCACCCCCTGCCCAGCAACTGGCGGATGAGCTCACCCGCGATATAGCCTGTGCCGCCCGTGACGAGTACCGTGCTTGCCATTGATCGTCCCCTTTGCTGCCACTCTAGGTCGGCGGAGGGCACGCCACAACGGAGTATCGATGGAAGAGATTGAATTCCTTGTCGTGGGTGCCGGCATCGCCGGCCTTTCGGCCGCGGCGCGCCTGGCCCGGCACGGCCGCACCGTCGTCTGCGAAGCGGAGGAAGCACCCGGGGTGCACGCGTCCGGGCGCAGCGCCGCCTTTGCCCATTTCGACATGGATGCGCCTCTGGTACGCGCGCTGACCGCGGCCAGCATGCCGCTGCTCGAAGAACCTGCCGCGCGGCGCCACCCGGCGCTGTTCATCGCGCTGGCCGGGCAGGACGAGGCGCTCGATCGGGTCGAGGCCGCCTATCGCCAATGGGCACCGTGGGTCGAGCGGCTCGATGCCGATGCAGCGCGGACGCTGGTGCCGGTGCTGAAGACGGGTGCGGAAGGCATCATCGGCGCGTTGCTCGATCGCGACGGCCGCAAGCTCGATGCGCACGCGCTGCTCGAACAGCACCGCCATGCGCTGGGCGCAGCAGGCGGGAGCATCGCGACCCGCTCGCCGGTCACCACGATGCGGCACGACGGCACGCATTGGATCGTCGACACGCCAGGACAGAGCTACGCGGCGCGGGTTGTGGTCAACGCCGCCGGGGCCTGGGTCGACGAAATCGCACAGCTGGCGGGAGTCGCACCGATCGGCATCCGCCCCTTGCGCCGCACGGTCATAACCTTCGACGTGCCCGAGGGGATCGACGTTTCCGTCTGGCCCTTCACCAAGACGGTCGGCCCAGGCTTCTATATCGAGCCCGAGGGGCGCGGCCGGCTGCTTGCCTGCCCTATGGACGAGCACCCGTCCAAACCCTGTGATGCGCAACCCGAAGAAGAGGATGTCGCGCTCGCCGCATGGCGGGTGGAAGAAGCGACCACGCTCGAGATCCGGCACCTTGCGAGCAAATGGGCGGGCCTGAGAAGCTTCGCCCCCGATCGCCTGCCGGTCGCCGGCTTTGATCCGGCGGCACCGGGCTTCTTCTGGCTCGCCGGGCAAGGTGGTTTCGGCCTGCAAACCTCCCCCGCCATGGCACTGGCGGCAGAGGCACTCGCCACAGGCGGCGCCTGGCCCGATGAACTACGCGCGGTCGAGGTCAAGGCCACGCAGCTGGCCCTCAGTCGGTTTGGCTGACGCTATTTCAGCAGCACCAGCTCTTCCGCCATGGTCGGGTGGATCGCCACCGTCGCGTCAAAATCGGCCTTCTTGAGCTTCGCCTTCACCGCCACGGCAGCCGCCTGGATGATCTCCGCCGAATCCGGCCCGATCATATGGATGCCGAGCACCCGATCGGTCTGGCCGTCGACCACCATCTTGTAGAAACCGCGTTCGACCCGGGGCGAGAAGATGTTGCCCATCGGGCGGAAGTTCGAGGTGTAGATCTTCACGTCTTCGAATTCGCGCCGGGCCTGCTCCTCGGTCAGCCCGACAGCGGCAATCGAGGGCTGCGAGAACACCGCCGAAGCGACGCAGCTGTGATCGACGTGGTGGCGGTTGTTGCCAAACAGCGTGTCGGCCACCGCGTGCCCTTCACGGATCGCGACCGGGGTCAGCTGGATGCGGTCGGTCACATCGCCCACCGCATAGATGCTGTCACAGCTGGTCTTGCTGTAGGAATCGACCGGGATCTCACCCTTGTGACCCAGCTTAACACCGGCGTTTTCCAGGCCCAGCCCGGCGGTATTGGGGGAACGGCCGGTGGCGACCAGCACCTGGTCGGCGGCGATCTTGGTGCCATTGCTGAGCGTGACCTCGAGCGATCCGTCGGCCAGCTTGGCCACCTCGGTGATATGCGCGTTCAACTGCAGGTCCATGCCGCGCGCCTCCATGATCGGAGGCAGGCGCTCGACCACTTCCTGCTCATACGTACGAAGGATCGTCTCGCTGCGGTTGACCAGCGTCACCTTGCTGCCCAGCGCGTTGAAGATCCCCGCGAATTCGACCGCGATATAGCCGCCGCCCATCACCACCAGCCGCTTCGGCTGTTCGTCGAGGTGGAAGACCTCGTTCGAGCTGATGCAGTGTTCCGAACCGGGGAATTCGGGGATCACCGGCCAGCCGCCGGTGGCCACCAGGATGTAGCGCGCGCTGATTTCGCGGCCCGAAGCGAGCTTGACGGTGTTGGGTCCGGTGATGGTTGCGCGCTCGCTGAAGCGTTCGACCCCGGCATTGCCCAGCGTTTCGCCATAAAGCCCTTCGAGCCGGTCTACGTCACGATTGACGAAATCGCGCAACGCAGCCCAGTCGAACTTTGCATCGCCGATGGTCCAGCCCTTGGACTGGGTGTGGCCCAGCTGTTCGGCAAACATCGAAGCGTAGACGAGCATCTTCTTCGGCACGCAACCGCGGATGACGCAGGTGCCGCCATAGCGATACTCTTCGGCGATCGCGACGCGGGCGCCATGCGTGCCCGCAATGCGGCTTGCCCGCACCCCGCCGGAGCCCGCGCCAATGGTGAACAGGTCGTAGTCGTAGTCGGCCATGCGGGAACTCCTTGCTGCGCGCGGGGCCATATCGCCCCGCTATACGCATTTGCCAAGGGTCGGGTTACAAGCCGCCTTTTCTCCGGCCGCGCGAGCACGGCGGCGCAGAAAATGTGTAACCTCTACATCGGCCAGACCGAACGCACGCGCACCCGCGCAATCAACACGCGCGGCGCCGGAGAATTTACATGTACATCGTTAAAGGCGCGATGCTGGCAAGCATCTGCGCAGTCACGCTTGCCGGGTGCACCCAGCAGGCTGGCGAAGCCATGCCGCAACCGATCGAAGTGAGCGACGCCACTGGCGCGATCTCGCTTCCTGAAGGATTTGACCGTTGGCCGACCCTTGGCGCCTGGGCCACGGCCTCGGCCGGTCCGGACACGCCAGTCAACGAACTGCACACCGTTTATGTGTCGCCGGGCGGCATCGAAAGCTACCGCAAGGACGGCGTCTTCGCCGATGGCACCGTGCTGGTGAAGGCGGTTTCCGACGTCAAGGCGGCTCCGCTCACCACCGGCAATGCGCACTGGGCCGCCAAGGACAAGGTCTGGTTCGTGATGGTCAAGGATTCGAAGAACAGCCACAAGGACAACCCCTTGTGGCGCGAAGGCTGGGGCTGGGCCCTGTTCGACGCCGGCGATCCGAGCAAGCAGGTGGCAACCTCGTTCGAGGAAACCTGCCAGACCTGCCACGAGCCGGCCAAGGACAGCGACTGGATCTACAGCGCCGCATATCCGGTGCTGCATGATGGTGAGCCGAAGAAGGCATCCTGGGACCCGAACTAGGTCCCGGACACCGCCGATCGGGACTGCGCCGCGTTATGCGTGGCGCAGTCCACCCGGCGAACCGCGGCGATTCCGGCTCCGGTTGCGGCCGCCGCCGGGGCGCTTGCCCTGAGGCCGCGCGGCGGGCGAGGTTTCGCTGCCTTCGCGCCTGGGCTTCCCAGCCCGATCCGGATGCCGGTTCTTCGCTTTCGGCTTCCTGCCGGCGGCATCCCCGGTGGGGCGCACCTTCGGACGGGCCAGCTTCGGCTTCTGTTCGCGCTTGGTCGGGCCAACGCCCTCCACCACCGCCCGGAAATTGTCGGGCAACGGCAGGCGCTCGAACTCGGCGTCGGTCTTCTTGCGAATATCCTTGAGATACTCGCGCTCATCCTCGGCACAGAAGGCGATGGCGATGCCGTCGCGGCCCGCACGGGCGGTACGCCCGATACGGTGAACGTATTGCTCGGGCACGTTGGGCAGCTCGTAGTTGATCACGTGGCTGACGCCGGGGATGTCGATCCCGCGGGCCGCAACGTCGGTCGCAATCAGGATCGGGGTCTTGGCGCGCTTGAACTCGTCGAGCGCACGTTCGCGCTGCGGCTGGCTCTTGTTGCCATGGATCGCATTAGCCGGAATGCCGACCTGGCCGAGCCGCTTCACCACCCGATCACAGCCATGCTTTGTGCGGGCGAAGATCAGCACGCGCTCGAACTTGCCCGGCACCGGATGGCGTTCGGACAGGATCATCTCAAGCAGCGTCTGCTTTTCATCCTGCTGGACCATGAACAGGTACTGGTCGATGCGTTCAGCCGTGGTGCTTTCGGGAGTCACCGAGACCTTGACCGGGTTGCGGCAATACTTGCCGACCAGTTCCTGGATCTGCTTCGGCATGGTGGCGCTGAAGAACAGCGTCTGGCGATCTTCGGGCACCAGCTGGCTGATCCGGCGCAGGGCGTGGATGAAGCCAAGGTCGAGCATCTGGTCGGCCTCGTCGAGGACGAGGATCTCGACGCCGTTCAACACGAAGGCCTTCTGGTCGATCAGGTCGAGCAGGCGGCCAGGAGTGGCGACGAGGATGTCGGTCCCGCGGTGCAGCTTGTTGCGGTCCTTGTTGACCGAGGTACCGCCGACGATCGACTGCACCTTGAGGCCCGCAAGCGCGCCGTAGTCCTTGGCTGACTGGGCGATCTGCCCGGCCAGCTCGCGCGTTGGTGCAAGCACCAGCATGCGGCAGGACTTGAACGGCGTCTGCTTTTCGGCATCGCGCAGGCGGTCGATGCTGGGCAGCATGAAGGCGGCGGTCTTGCCGGTGCCCGTCTGGGCGATGCCCATCAGGTCGCGCCCTTCGAGAACCGGCGGGATCGCCTGCACCTGGATTGGGGTAGGCGTGCTGTAACCCTTGAGGTCAAGCGCCTGAAGAACGGGCTGCGACAGCCCGAGGTCTGAAAACTGTGTCATGTAGTACTCGCATTCGAAATGCGGCGCGCAGACCCAATGGTCGCGCGGCGCGGGTGTCAAACGACCCGCGTGAAAAGGGTAGTCTTAGGGAAAAACCGATGCGCGGCCGGGGCGATGGATGTCTTGGTCATCGCCGCTTCACGCTGGCTAGCGCGCTTCGTTGAGCGGGCATGTGGAGACGAAAGGCCCGAAAGTCAAAGCATTTCGGGCCCGGGCATGAGTGAGCAAGGCATCCGTGGGCCACCGTGGGCGTTAGGTCGAATGAAACTTGTCGGGCTCCCGCAACGAAATAGGGCGTGGACATCCAGGGAGACACGCCATGCCTCGTACCGCCTATCGCTTGCCGCTTTCCCTTGCGGGAATTGCCTTTGCCTTCGCAGCCCCATTGGCCGCCCAGGATGCCTCCGCGACCGAGCAGGAAGCCGAGACGCTGGCGCTCAATCACATCGGGCTGGCGGTCAGCGATCTCGATGCCAGCGCCAGCTTCTTCATCGATACGCTGGGCTGGAAGCCGGCGGGTGGCGATCCCAGTTACCCGGCCAAGTTCGTTACCAATGGCGAAATGTTCGTCACCCTGTGGCGCGTCACCGATCCGGCGAGCGCGGTGCCCTTCGATCGCAAGACCAACGTCGGGCTGCACCACATGGCCATCACCGTGCGCGACCTGGCCACGCTCGACGCGCTTTACCAACGTTTCCAGGAGCATCCGCGGGTCGAGATCGAATTCGGCCCCGAGTTCCTGGGCAATGGCCCGACGACCCACATGATGATCCGCGAGCCCTCGGGCATCCGGCTCGAATTCATCGTCCCGCGTGGCCGGATGAGCGAGGAAGAACGCGCCCGCCCCAACCCGCGCACCCGCGACTAGCGGGAAGCCTCAGTTCTCCCGGCGCGCGAACCACACGGCCCGGCCGGGAAAGTCTGTCACGATCGCGAAGCTGCGCAGTTGCGCGACGCCGACATTGGCATCGACCTGCGCAACTTCGTCAACATGCGCACGGACATCCTGGAAGACCTGACCGGCGATGGTCAGTTCGGGCACGATAATCACGGGGCGGCCCTTGGCCCCACCAAGGCCTCCACCCGGTTCGACCCCCACAGGCGTAAGGCCAAGCCGGTCGACCAGGGCCTGCGAGACCAGCAGCCCGGTACCATTGCCCAGGTCGAAATCGGCCTGGACCTCGGTTGTGCCGAAGCTGACCGGGATGGTCTCGATGCCATGCGCGGCGCTAAGCGGCAGGCGCGTGCCATCCGGCATAGCCTCGTCCGCCAGCCAATCGATGGTGCCACCCTCGATGTCGATCTCGAGGCGTCCGGCGTCAAACACTTCGCGCCCGAGCACTGCCGGCAGCGGCCCGCCTATGAGGCGCGCACCGACGTCGCTCAAGTCCACAATGGCGGCAATCGAAGCGACGAGTTCGCGGCCAAGGGCGCGCACCGGGAGGTTCTCGATGAGGGTCGCCTCGACAGAGGCGGCGCCCGTACCACGGGCTGTTACCGTTTCCCCTGCGCCAAGATCGATCCGGGCGGCGAAGGCGCGGTCGAGCACGGTGACCTCCGCGCCGGAATCGAGCAGGGCCTCAACCCTCTCGCCTCCGATCTCGACCGGCACGAACAGGCGATCTCCGCGCACATGCAGTTCTTCGGCGTGTGCAGGCGTCGCCAGCGCCGCGAAGGCGGCGATTGGAAGGAGGGCTTTCATGACACCTTCCTGACAGGTGTCTTGCTTGTATGATACAGCATGTCGACGAGCCGTCGAATTTGTGCGGCGAAGGCCTGCCCCACGCGATGAGGCCGCCCCGGGGGGGAGGGGCGGCCTGCGGGACGGAACGGGATGTTCCGGGGGGTCTTGCGTGTCGCGTCAGGCGGCTTTCTTTCCTGCCAGCGCATGGACGTCCGCCGCGCCGAGGCGCTGGCCGCCGATGGCCCAATCGCCCTGCTCGACTTCCATGATGCGCACCCAGGTAACCGGGCGCATGGCTTCGCCTTCGACATCGACCATGGCTTCGGTGACCTTTTCGATCAGCTCGCGCTTCTGGTCGGGGGTGAAAACGTCCTTGATCACGTCGATGGTAACTAGCGGCATTTCGATTCTCCTTGAGGATGGTCGGAGTGGTTCCGATGAACAGGAGTTAGCCGCGCCCGACCGGCGATGCTTGACGATCGCGTGAAGATGTCTGACCTTTTCATGGAGATTTCTCGGGGAAGGGGCCGATTTGGCGGATTTCACGCCGCAGACCTATCGTTTCGACGGCTTCGAACTCGACGCCGCCCGCTTCGAACTGCGTCACAACGGGGTACGCGTCCCGGTAGAACCGCAGGTTCTCTCCCTGTTGCTCCTGCTGGTCGAGCACCGCGAGCGGATGCTTTCGAAGGACGAGATCATCGACGCGGTGTGGGATGGGAGGATCGTATCCGAATCCGCCGTGTCCGCGCGGATCAAGGCGGCGCGCAAGGCGATCGACGATGACGGAAGCGCCCAGCGGCTGATCCGCACGATCCACGGCAAGGGCTTTCGCTTCATCGGCGAAGTCCAGGCGGCCACGCCTGCTGCGGCAGCGCCTGCCCCCGCCCCGCCCGCTGCGGATCTGCGCATGGGACGCCCCTCGATCGCGGTGCTGCCCTTCGACCTGGTGGGCGAGCACGGCCCGCACGCCATCGTCGCCGATGCGCTGCCGGCCGACATCATCATGGACCTGGCACGGTTGCACTGGCTGTTCGTCATCGCCCGCGGATCGAGCTTTCGCTTCCGCGGCAACGAGGCCGATCCGGTCGCGGTCGGTCGCGCACTCAACGTCCGCTATTGCCTGACCGGCACGGTTGAGCGGCGCGGCAGCGAGGTCGCGATTGCCGTCGCGCTGGTCGAGACCGGTGGCGGCGAAACGCTATGGGCCGAACGCTATGACTGTGCGCTCGCCGAATTGCAGGGGTTGCGGCCGCAGATCGAAGCACGCGTGGTCGAAAGCCTGGCCACCCAAATCCCGCAGAATGAGGTCCGCTTGGCTCGTGGCCGCCCGGCGCGCGAGCTCGATGCCTGGGCCAGTTTCCATCTCGGGCTCGATCACATGTACCGCTTCACCCATGCCGACAACGACCGCGCGGCAGCACTGTTTGCGCAGTCGCTCGAGCGTGATCCCTATTTCGCGCGCGCGCTGGCAGGTCTCTCCTTCACCCATTTCCAGAACGCCTTCATGGCCTATGGCGGCGATGCGGAAGCCGAAAAGGAACACGCGCGCAGCCTTGCCCAGCGCGCGATCGAGGCCGACCGGCTCGATCCCTTCGCGCATTTCAGCGTCGGGCGCTGCTTCTGGCTGGAGGGACGGCTGGAAGAGAGCATCGGCTGGTTCGACCGCGCGACCAGCCTCAGCCCCAGTTTCGCGCAGGGCATTTACAATCGCGGACTGGTGTCGACCATCGCGGGCAAGGCCGAGCAGGCCGATCGCGACCTGGCGTTGGCGCTCGAGCTCAGCCCGATCGATCCGATGGCCTATGCGATGATCTCGAGCCGCGCGCTGACCCATGTGCAGTTCGGCGATTTCGAGAGAGCCGCCGAATATGGCGAACGTGCGGCCTGCACGCCTGGCGCGCACAAGCACATCATGCTGATCGCCGCCTTCACCAAGCAACTGATCGGCCGGCACGAAGAAGCACAGGCCTGGCTGGCCCGCGCCCGCGAGCTTGACGCGGGCATCGACGCGGCAAGCTTCTTCCGCTCCTTCCCCTACGCGCACAACGCCGCCCGCGAAACGATCGAGCGGAGCTTGCGGGAACTGGGGGTCTAGGAAAGCCCCGCCGCCTTGAGCAGCGCTTCGGTGCTCGCGTCGAACGCCGCCCCGCCCGCTTCGATATCCTTGGCCATCTTCTTGCCCAGCTCGACCCCGAACTGGTCGAAGGGGTTGATGCCCATCAGCACTGCGCTGGCAAAGGTGCGGTGTTCGTGGAAGGCGATCAGCGCGCCGAGGGTCGCGGCGTCGAGATCGTCGCACAGGATCGTCGCGCTGGGGCGGTCGCCGGGGAAGGCGCGTGCCGGGTCCTTGCCGTCCGCGCTCATGTTGCCGCCTGCCATCAGCGCAGCGCCCTGCGCGAAGCAATTGGTCAGCAGGATGCGGTGGTGGGCCGGGTCGAGCTCGTCTCCCGGAGCAACGCTGGCGATGAAATCGACCGGGATCAGATGCGTGCCCTGGTGGAGCAGCTGGAACACCGCGTGCTGGGCATCGGTGCCCACCCCGCCCCAGGTGATCGGCGCGGTCGGGCTATCAACCGGGGCGCCGGTGGCGGTGACGCGCTTGCCGTTCGATTCCATCTCGAGTTGCTGGAGATAGTCGGGGAACAAGCCGAGCCGTTCGTCATAGGCGAAGACAGCGCGCGTCTGGCAGCCGCGGACATGGGTGTAGTAGAGGTCGGCAAAGGCTGCGCGCAGCACGAGGTTCGCCACGCCATCGGTATCACGGAAATGCGCGTCGACCGCCTGGGCCCCGGCCAGCATCGCGCGAAAATCCTCCATCCCGACTGCCATGGCGATGGGAAAGCCGATGCTCGACCATATGGAGTATCGCCCACCGACGCTTTCCTGGAAGGGTAGGATGCGGGTCTCGTCGACCCCCCATTCGACCGCCCTTTCGGGCGCGGCGGTAAGCGCGATCACCCGTCCGCCCGGGTCGGACACGCCATTGTCGCGCAGCCATTTGAGCGCGCTTTCGGCATTGGTCATGGTTTCGATGGTGGTGAAGGTCTTGCTCGCCACCGCGACCAGCGTCTTGGCCGGATCGCAGGCGGCGAAGGCCTGCTCCAGCGCCACGCCGTCGATGTTCGAAACGACATGAACGTCGCAATAGCTGAGGTCGCGGCTGAGCGCGTCGACGCCCAGCGCCGGACCCAGTGCGCTGCCGCCGATGCCGATGTGGATGAGGTGCTCGACCTCGCCAAACACGCCCTGGTGGATCGCCTCGACCAGCATTCCCATGCGATCGATCAGCGCCATCGCTTCCTCGACCTTGACCGGGTCGCCGGTGCCGCGCAGCGTCGCATGGTCGGCGGCGCGTCCCTCGGTCGGGTTGACCACTTCGCCGCCGAACAGCTTGGCCCGCATGCCGGTGAAATCCATCGCCTCGGCGAGCTTTTCGAATGCCACGATCACCGCGTCGTCGAGATGCGTCTTCGACCAGTCGAACAGAATGCCGCCGCCGGCGCCGCCCAGCTCAAGCCGACCGGACAGCGCCCCTACCCGGGCGGCGCCGTGATCGGCGAATAGCTCGCCCAGCGTCGGTCGTGGCAGCCCAGAAAGCGTGCTCCAGAGGTCGGCAGGGGTACTCATCGCGCAAAAATCCTTTCGTGGGTCGATTGCCGCGACTAGGGAACTCGGCGATGATTGAGAAGCCCGCATGACAGAACAGGCCATGGATACGAATCCGGTCGCGGCCCAGGACACACCGGACAGCGTGGAAAAGGAAAGCTGGGGCAGCTTCCTGTGGTTCTGCACCAAGCTGGTATTGGCGGTGCTGCTGTTCCGCACGCTGCTGTTCAGCTTCTTCACCATTCCCAGCGAAAGCATGCTGCCCGGCCTGCAGACGGGCGATTACCTGATCGCGGCGAAGTGGCCCTATGGCTATAACGAGAATTCACTGCCGTTGGGCCTGCCCGGCCCGGCCGATCGCGTTTTCGGCAAGATACCCGAACGCGGCGATGTGGTGGTGTTCAAGCACCCGGAAGACGGCACCGATTACGTGAAGCGGGTGATCGGCCTCCCGGGCGACACGGTTGCGATGGCCGACGGCCAGCTGATCCTGAACGGCGAGCTGGTCGAAAAGAAGCGAGCGGGCCAGTTCGCTATCGCAGTCAGTCCCAATACGCGTTGCAACAGCCGGGCCGCGGAAATCCCCGTGGCGAATGGCACGACCCAATGCCGCTACCGCCTGTTCGAAGAGAGGTTGCCGGGCGGCAGAAGCTACCTGTCGCTCGATCTCGGTCCGTCAGTACAGGACGACTTCAGCCCCGTTGTGGTGCCCGAAGGCAAGCTGTTCGTGATGGGCGACAACCGCGATAATTCGATGGACAGCCGCTTCCCTTCGCTGCCCGGCGGCGGCGTGGGGCTGGTCGACGAGCGCCTGCTCGTGGCGCGCGCCAGCGTCGTGCTGTGGTCGACCGACGGCAGCGCTGAATGGATCAAGCCTTGGACTTGGTTCACCTCGGCACGGTGGGATAGAATCGGGCATTCGATATGAACAAGACACTCGATCCGGAGACTCGCGACTGGCTCATCGAAACGGGTTTTACCGTGCGTGACAATGCGATGTGGCTGGCCGCGCTGACGCATGGCAGCATGGACGAGATCCGCAATTACCAGCGCCTCGAATTCCTTGGCGACCGCGTGCTGGGCCTGAGCATTGCCGACTGGCTGTTCAGCCAGGGGGATGCGCCCGAAGGCAAGCTTGCGCAGCGGCTCAACGCTATCGTCAGCCGTGGCACCTGCGCCGACGTGGCCCGGTCGATCGGACTGGCAGAGCATATCCGCATTTCGAAGCAGGCGCGGGCCGACGGCGGGCGCGACAGCGACAATATCCTGGGCGATGTCGTCGAGAGCTTGCTTGGCGCCGAATTCCTCGACAATGGCTTCGACGCTGCGCGCGCGATGGTCCACAGGCTGTTCCGCCCCGTCCTGGAAAGCGGTGCAGGCCATGCCAAACATCCCAAGAGCGCATTGCAGGAATGGGCCGCGGGCAACCGGCGCAAGCCGCCCGAATACGAGATAATCGACCGGTCGGGCCCCGATCACGCGACGACATTCACCGTTCGGGTCAAGGTCTACAAGGTCGGCGAAGCGGAGGGCACCGCGAGCAGCAAGAGCGAGGCCGAGAAGGCCGCTGCCAAGGCATTTATGGAGCGATACGGGTGAGTACTGGCGAAAATAAGCGCTGCGGCGTCGTTGCGGTTATCGGGGCGCCCAATGCGGGCAAGTCGACGCTGGTAAACCAGCTGGTCGGCCAGAAGGTCGCGATCACCAGCGCCAAGGCGCAGACCACCCGCGCGCGGATGCTGGGCATCGCCCTGCTTGGCGATACGCAGATGATCCTGGTCGACACGCCGGGCATCTTCACGCCCAAGCGGCGGCTCGACCGGGCCATGGTCAGCGCGGCGTGGGAAGGCGCCGAAGCGGCCGACGCGGTGTTGCTGCTGGTCGACCCGATCAAGCAGCGCCGGCACGAACTTGAACCGCTGATTGAAAGCCTTGCCGGGCGACCCGAGCGCAAGATCCTGGTCCTCAACAAGGTCGACGTGGCGAAGAAAGAGCCGTTGCTGGCGCTGGCGCAGGAACTGACCGGTAAGGTCGACTTTGCCGAGGTCTTCTTCGTCTCTGCACTCACCGGCGACGGGGTGCCCGAAGTCAAGGCGGCGCTCGCGGAGATGATGCCCGAAGGCGTATGGCACTATCCCGAAGACCAGGTGAGCGACGCCAGCGAGCGCCTGCTCGCCACCGAGATCACCCGTGAACAGCTGTACAAGCAACTGCACGAGGAACTGCCCTATGACAGCGCGGTGCGGCCCGAACTTTACCAGCACCGCCCTGACGGCAGCCTGGAAATCCACCAGCAGATCGTGGTCACCCGCGACAACCAGCGCGCCATCGTGCTGGGCAAGGGCGGCAGCCGGATCAAGGCGATCGGCGAGGCGGCGCGCAAGGAACTGACCGAAATGCTCGGCGTGAAGGTCCACCTCTTCCTGCATGTGAAGGTCGAGGAGAACTGGGCCGAGAGCAAGGAACTGTTCGAAGAAATCGGCCTGGACTGGGTGCGGTGAGGCTGCGGGCAAGGTGATCGCGACCGGCCCAGACCTGCTCCATGTCGGCGCGGCGCTTGCCGTGGGCCTGCTCGTCGGCATCGAACGCGGCTGGAAGCTTCGTGGCGAGGCGGACGGGGCGCGCGTTGCCGGCATCCGCACCTTCACCCTGCTCGGCTTTGGCGCTGGCTTTGCCGGCCTGTTGCAGTCCTTCGGCTATCCATTCATCGCGGGATTACTGATCACCGCAAGCGCGGGGATCGTCGCCCTAGGCTACTGGCGCGACATGGGCGCCAAGGGCAGCCCGGACGCCACCAGCGCCGTCGCGGCAATGGTAACCCTGGCACTGGGCTTCCTCGCCGGGGCGGGAGAGCCCGCGCTGGCGGTGGCAGGCGCGGCAGTAGTCACGCTGGTGCTGGCATTGCGCAGCGAAACGCATCGCTTGCTCGGCCTGCTCGACGAGGCCGACGTCAAGGCGCTCGCGCGCTACGCCGTCATCGCCGGGGCGGTCTATCCCTTCCTGCCCAATGGCCGCTTCGGACCCTACGACGCATGGGATCCGCATTCGCTGTGGCTGGTGGTGATCGTGGTGACCGGCTTTTCCTTCGCCGGCTATGCTGCCAACCGCATCTTCGGGGCGAAGCGCGGCACCATCGCCACCGCGATCATCGGCGGGGCCTACAGCTCGACCGCAGTGACCTATTCCTTCTCGCAAAAGCTGGGCGCGGGTGCAGGCGGCGGGGCGGAGAATGCCGGGATCGCGCTCGCCACGGCGGTGATGTACCTGCGGGTGATCGTGCTCGTCGCGATCCTCGCAACCAGCCTGCTGCTGCCCTTCGTGACGATCGTCGCGCCTGCGCTGATCACGGGCTTTGCGGTAAGCTGGCTGCTCTATCGCCGGGCCCCGCACAGCACCGGCCCTGCCCCGCCGGGCAATCCGATCGCGCTACTCCCTGCCTTCACCTTCGTCGCCTTTGTCGCCGCCGCGGCAGTCGCCGCACGCTGGGCCGAGGGCACTTTTGGCGAGCAGGGCCTTGCCGTGCTGTTGCTGGTGATGGGTACCATGGACGTCGACGCAGCGATCGTCACCGCGGGCGGGCTCGAGCCGGGCACCATCGCCCCGCAACTCGCCGCGCTGGCGATCGGCGGGACGATCCTTGCCAACATGACCGTGAAGCTGGGCACGACCATCGCCTATGGCAAGCGCGAAGCCCGCCCCGCCGCGCTGGCGCTTGCGGCCAGCATGGTTGCCCTGGCGGTAAGCCTGGCAGTGGGCTACGCGCGACTGTAACGAGGTCGTCTAACGCTTCTTGGCAATCGCGATCTTGTTCTTCTTGGCGAAGTCCTTGGTCGATTCCTCGCTGCGGTTCAGCGCCTTGGCAATCTCTTTCAAGCCCTTGCCCTTGGCGGCTAGCGTGCGCAGCTGCCCGGCCTCATCGGCATTCCACGGCTGCTTGTGCCGCTCGAAATGCTCCTTGGCCATCAGCCCGCTGCCTTCTTCGCCGCGGCTTTCTTCTTCGGCGCGGCCTTCTTCCTGGCCGGTGCCTTACGGCCCTTCTTCTTCGCCGGACCCTTCGCCGCGCGCGCGTCGATCAACTCGATCGCCTGCGCTTCGGTGATCTCCTCGGGCTTCACGTCCTTGGGAATCGTCGCATTGGTGGTGCCGTCGGTAACATAGGGGCCATAACGTCCCGGCATGACCTTGATCTCGCCGCCGCTGGTGGGATGCGCACCAAGCAGCTTGATCGGCTCTGCCTTGGCGCGGGTGCCTCCATTGCCCCGATTGGCCGCCTGCGCGAGCACGTCGACCGCGCGGTTCATGCCGATTTCGAATACCTCGCGCGTGCTCGTTAGCTTCCCGTACTTGCCGTCGTGCCGCAGGTAGGGGCCGTAGCGTCCGATATTGGCCTCGATTTCAAGCCCCGTCTCGGGATGCGTGCCGATGATCCGGGGCAGGTTCAGCAGTTTCAACGCCCATTCGAGGTCGAAATCGTCGAGGTCCTTGGGGATGCTGGCGCGCTTGGCGTCCTTGCCTTCGCCAAGCTGGATGTAGGGGCCGAAACGCCCGGTCTTGCGCTCGACCGGCAGGCCGGTTTCGGGATCGTTGCCGAGCACCGAATCCTCGCCGCCCTGCTCGGAACCGCCGGGTGCCGCAAACTGGCGGGTGTACTTGCATTCGGGATAGTTGGCGCAGGCGACGAAGGCGCCGTATTTGCCACCGCGCAGCGCCAGCCGGCCGCCATCGCGTCCTTCGGCTTCGCACAGCGGACAATGGCGTGCATCCTTGCCGTCGGCGCGTTCGGGAAAGAGGTAGCCCGAGAGGAAATCGTCGAGCACCTCGGTCACTTCCGAAGGCTTCTTGTCCATCACCTCTTCGGTCTTCGGCTTGAAGTCCTTCCAGAACGCTTCGAGCAGCTCCTTCCAGTCCTCGCGCCCGTCCGAAACGGTATCGAGTTCGTCTTCCATCCCGGCGGTGAAATCGAAGGCGACGTAACGTTCGAAGAAGCGCTCGAGGAAGGCAGTCAGCAGCCGTCCGCTTTCCTCGGCAAAGAAGCGGTTCTTCTCCATCCGCACATAGGCGCGATCGCGCAGCGTCTGGATGGTCGAAGCATAGGTCGATGGGCGGCCGATGCCGAGCTCCTCGAGCCGCTTGACGAGGCTCGCTTCGGAGAAGCGCGGCGGCGGCTGGGTGAAGTGCTGGTTGGCGTCGACGCCCTTCTTCAGCGGGCTGTCGCCCTTGTGCATGACGGGCAGCAAGCCGTCTTCGTCCTCGTCCCCTTTGTCGTCGAAGCCTTCCTGGTAGACCGCGAGGAAGCCGGGGAACTTCACCACCTGGCCGGTGGCGCGCAGCTCGTGGCGACCGGTGGGGTCGCGCATGGTCACGGTGGTTCGTTCGAGCGAGGCAGCGGCCATCTGGCTCGCCATCGCGCGCTTGAAGATCAGGTCGTAGAGCTTGCCTTCGTCACCCGAACCGGCACGGTCGCGGCTGAAGTCGGTCGGGCGGATCGCCTCGTGCGCCTCCTGCGCGTTCTTGGCCTTGGTCTGGTAGATGCGCGGCTTTTCGGGGAGGTAATGGCCCGAATAGCGCTCGCTCACTGCCTTGCGGCAGGCGGCGATGGCGCTGCCGTCCATCTGCACGCCGTCGGTACGCATGTAAGTGATCGCTCCCGCCTCATAGAGCGACTGCGCCAGGCGCATGGTATGGCTGGCCGAAAAGCCCAGCTTGCGGGCTGCCTCCTGCTGGAGGGTCGAAGTGGTGAACGGCGGCGCGGGATTGCGCTTGAGCGGCTTGGTCTCGATCTCCTCGATCGTGAAGCGCCCGTCCTCGACCGCCTGGCGCGCGGCCATGGCAGTACCGCGGTCGCCCAGCGTCAGCTTGTCGAGCTTCTTGCCGTCATATTTGACCAGTCGCGCGGCGAACTCGGTCCCGTCCTGCTCCATCGTGGCAACGACCGACCAGTATTCCTCGGCGCGGAAGGCCTCGATCTCGCGCTCGCGATCGACGATCAGCCGCAGCGCGACCGACTGCACGCGGCCCGCGCTCTTGGCGCCGGGCAGGCGACGCCACAGCACCGGCGAAAGGGTGAAGCCGTAGAGGTAGTCGAGCGCGCGGCGCGCGAGGTAGGCATCGATCAGCGGTTGGTCGAGTTCGCGCGGCTTCGCCATCGCGTCGGTGACCGCCTGCTTGGTGATCGCGTTGAAGGTGACCCGGTCGACCTCCTTGGGCAGCGCCTTGCGCTTGGCCAGCAGCTCCCTGACGTGCCACGAAATTGCCTCTCCTTCGCGATCAGGGTCGGTGGCGAGGACCAGCCGGTCGGCCTTCTTCGCGGCGTCGGCGATTTCCTTGAAGCGGCCCTGCTTGTCGCGATAGAGCTCCCAATCCATCGCGAAACCCTCGTCCGGGCGCACGCTGCCGTCCTTGGCCGGTAGGTCGCGGACATGGCCGTAGGAGGCGAGAACCTTGAAGTCCTTGCCGAGGTATTTCTCGATGGTCTTAGCCTTGGCGGGGGATTCTACGATGACTAGCTGCATGGGCTGAAAAACGCGGTCCTTACGTGTGTACGTGTGTGTACACGCGAAAATGGGGCCGGGGATTCCCGGGCGTCAAGCGGCGGAACGCACCATCTTGCGCCAGGCGATGAAGAACAGGACCATCAACATCAGGTCGATGGCGCCGAACACCGCAGTGATCGCTTCGGCCTGTCCGCGGAGGGAAAAGGCGATGGCTGGGACGCCGAAACACAGTTTCTCGAACAGAGTGACCGGCATCAGCGGCTTAAATCGACGCGGGTCGCGGGCTATGACGAGGAACACGCCCTGGAACACCAGTGCCGTACCGACGAAGCTGAGATAGGGCAGGTGCCACGGGTCAGGCACCGGTTGGAAATAGGACAGTGCCAGAACCGGGATTCCGTAGATTGCAGCCCAGCGATAAACCCGGCTGGCAAACAGCTCCTCTCGCGACATGTATGGTCCCTCCCCTACGTGATGCCGTTGTGCCGCGCACCGCGCAGAGGTCAAGCGGCCAATCGGGAACGGGCCGCCCGTACAGGAGGTACGTGGGCGGCCCGTCGCGGGAACGCCGAGGCGTGCCCGCTATGCGCATTCCAGCGATGTTAACGACCAATCACGGCCCTGGGGGGGCGCATGACTCGCGGGGACCGTTGCCCATACGCCGGCGATTCGCATTGCACGGACGCGTCACCAATGGCGGATCGATACAATTTGTCCCACTGCGGGTCAGACTATTTCTTCACCACCCAGCGAAACGCGACCCCCTGCGTGCCGTTCCAGCCGTCCGGCAATCTCCAGTTCGAGCAAGGCGAGCTGGACCGCCGCCGCGTTGCCACCCGACTGGCGGATCAGTTCGTCGACCGGAACCGGTGCCGTGGTAAGCAGGTCAGCCAGTTCCGCCGGTTCGGCGGCAGCCAGTTCTCCCGGCGCGAAATCGAAGATTGGCACGCCGTCGCAGACCCGCGAGCGCGGTGTACCGTCGAAACCCGAAAGCAGCTCGACCACGTCTTCGGGCGCATTGACCAGCACCGCACCTTCACGGATCAACTGGTTGCAGCCATGGCTGCGGGCATCGAGCGGGCTGCCAGGGATGGCCATGACTTCCCGCCCCGCCTCGCCCGCGAGCCGCGCGGTTATCAGCGACCCGGATTTTGGCGCCGCCTCGACCACCAGCGTGCCGCTGGCGAGCCCGGCAATGATCCGGTTGCGGCTGGGAAAATGGCTGCCGCGCGGTTCGGTGCCCGGGGGCTGTTCGGCCAGCAACAGGCCTTCGCTGGCAATCCGCTCCTGCAGGGCCTCATGCTGAGGCGGATAGGCAATGTCGATCCCGCTGGCGATCACGCCGATGGTCGAAGGGAGCGCGCCTTCATGCGCCGCTCCGTCAATGCCGCGCGCCAGGCCGGACACCACGGTGAAACCTGCCTGTGCAAGCGCCGCAGCGAAATCTCGCGCCAGCTTGACCGCCGCTGCGCTGGCATTGCGCGCGCCGACCATGGCGACACAGGGCCGTTCGGCAAGCGCAAGGTCTCCGCGCCAGGTCAGGATCGGCGGCGCTCCGTCGATTTCCTTCAGCAGGGCGGGATAGGCAGGCTGGTCGTGAAAGAGGTATTTGGCCCCCGCCTTGCGGACCGCCTCGACCTCGCGCTCGATCGTTTCGAGCTTGGCGGGGCGATAGGACCGCCCGCCCCGCGCGGAGAGGTCTGGCAATGCCTCCAGCGCCGCCCCCGCGGTGCCAAAGCGCTGCAACAGCATGGCATAGCTGACCGGCCCGATATTGGGTGAGCGCAGCAGCCGGATGCGCGCAAAAGCCTCGTCCTGCGAGAGCGAGATCACCCCTTGGAACCGACTTTCGGTTCCTCGCCACGCACCAGCCGTCCAACATTGGCGCGATGCTGGACCAGGACGATGACCGCGATCGCGACCAGCGGCCAGCCGACCGCGGGATAGCCCAGCCCCCACGCGACGACGGGCGCGGCAATGACCGTTATCATCGACGAAACCGAAGAGATCCGGCTGAGGGCCAGCGTCGCGGCCCAGATCGCCGCGCAGGCGAGCATCGCCGGCCAGGCAAGCGCGAGCAACACGCCCGCTGCAGTGGCGAAGCCCTTGCCGCCACGAAAGCCGAGCCAGGGCGTGAAACAATGTCCGGCAACCGCCGCCACGGCGGCAATCCCTTCCACGCCAGGCCACAGCTGGGCGACTGCCAGCACTGGCAGTGCACCCTTGGCTGCGTCGAGCAGAACCGTAGCCGCTGCGAGACCCTTGTTGCCGGTTCGCAGCACGTTGGTGGCACCGATGCTCCCGCTGCCGATCTTGCGAACGTCGCCCAATCCCGCGGCGCGGGTCAGCAACAAGCCGAAAGGAATCGATCCGCAGAAAAATCCGAACAGCGCCGCGTAAAGCGTGGTGATCGTGAAACCGCTACCGAAATCCATGCTGCGCGTCCCTGTCCCGTTAGCCCTGATCTTGTCGAAGGGTCGTAGTTCTAATAGGCGCTGCGCAAAAGAAAAAGCAGTCCTTCGACTTGCTCGGGACAAACGGAGCGAATTTGGACGTATCAGCCGCCTCTCCCATACTGCTGTTCGATTCCGGCGTTGGCGGGCTCACCGTGCTTGCCGAGGTGCGCAAGGTGCTGCCCGATACCCCGGTGATCTACGCAGCCGACATGGCTGGCCTGCCCTATGGCGAGAAGAGCGAGGCCGAGATCGCGGCGCGGGTCGCGGGCCTCTTGGGCCGGATGGCCGAACGCTGGCAGCCGCGGCTGGTCTGCATCGCCTGCAATACGGCCTCGACCATCGCGCTGGGCATGGTTCGCGAAGTGCTCGAAGTGCCGATCGTCGGCACCGTCCCCGCGATCAAGCCTGCGGCGGCGCTGACGAAGACCGGCACATTCGCGATCCTCGGCACGGTCGCCACCGTGCGCCAGCCCTATGTCGATGCGCTGGAGGCGGAATTCGCCGTCGGCAAGCGCATGCTGCGCTTCGGTGCGCCGCAGCTCGTCATGCTCGCCGAACGCAAGCTGCGGGGCGGCACGGTTAGCGTGGCCGAAGCCCGCGAGGCGATTGCCGGCTTGCTGGAGCAGCCCGGCGCCGACGAGATCGACGTACTGGTCCACGCGTGCACCCATTTCCCGCTGCTCGATGACGAGTTGCGCGCGGCGCTCGGCCGCGAGGTGGCCTTCGTGCACGGAGCCGAGGGTATCGCACGCCGCATCGCCTACTTGACGCAGGGCCAGGAATTCACTCGGTCCGAACCCGACCGCGCGGTCACCACCGGCGATCTCGCCGACTTCGAGCAGCTTACAGGGGCCTTCGCCGGATACGGCATCGACCGGCTGGAAAAATTCTAGCGCGATGGCCGAAGACCGGACAAAGCTCGTGGAACGCAGCCTCACCCGGCTGGCCGAACGGCGCGGCGACGTGACCGATCCGGTGCTGCAGGCCTTCTATGCCAGACATCCCGATGCACGTGCCTCGTTCGAGCATCACGGTCTCGGCCATATGCGCGAGCTCGAAGGGCGGATGGTTGCCGAGAGCGTGTTCCTGCTGCTGCAATGGGTCGAAGATCCGGCGACCGCGCGGATCGACCAGGGCACCGCGATCGTCCACCACAACGATACGCTGCTGGTCCCATCGCGCTGGTACCTCGGAATGGTCGATGCGGCGCTCGAAGTGCTGTTCGAATCCCTCCCCGCCGAGGCTGCCGACGAACGCGACATGTGGCTGGCCGTGCGCGCCGACTATGCGGGTTTTGTCGAGAGCTTGCGGTCGGAATTCTTTCGCCAAGACGATGGATTGCCACTGCCCGACTTTCCGCCAACGGCCCATACTTAAGAACCGTTCGCAAAGATCGCAGTGGAATTGCTCGACTTTCCGCCCTATGTGCCAGCGGTTTCCAGCCGCGGACGGGCGGCGTTGTGACGGGCGGACCCCGCGTGAACTACGATCAGATTTTCGACGAAGCCATCGACCGCCTGCATGCCGAAGGTCGCTATCGCGTCTTCATCGACATCCTGCGCAATAAGGGCGCCTTCCCGAACGCGCGCTGTTTCGCGGGGCACAACGGGCCCAAGCCGGTCACCGTGTGGTGTTCGAACGACTACCTCGCCATGGGCCAGCACCCCAAGGTCATCGCCGCTATGGAAGAAGCGCTGCATGATGTCGGCGCCGGTTCGGGCGGCACGCGCAACATCGGCGGCAACACCCATTACCACATCCAGCTCGAGCGGGAGCTGGCCGATCTTCATGGCAAGGATGGCGCGCTGCTGTTCACCAGCGGCTATGTCTCGAACGACGCCACGCTCTCGACACTGGCCAAACTGCTCCCGGGCTGCATCATCTTTTCCGACGAGCTCAACCACGCCAGCATGATCGCGGGCATCCGCAATGCCGGTTGCGAGAAGCGCGTATTCCGCCACAACGACGTGGCGCACCTCGAAGAATTGCTCGCTGCGGAAGATCCCTCGATACCCAAGCTGATCGCCTTCGAGAGCGTCTATTCGATGGACGGCGACGTAGCCCCGATCCACGCAATCTGCGACCTGGCCGAGAAATACAACGCGCTCACCTACATCGACGAGGTTCACGCGGTCGGCATGTACGGCAAGCGCGGCGGCGGCATCACCGAGCGCGACGAAGCCGCCCACCGCATCGACATCATCGAGGGCACGCTGGGCAAGGCCTTCGGCGTCATGGGCGGCTACATCGCTGCCGACACCCGGATCATCGACTGTATCCGCAGCTATGCCCCCGGCTTCATCTTCACCACCTCGCTCAGCCCCGTGCTGGTAGCGGGCGTGCTGGCGGCGGTTCGCCACCTCAAGGAATCGAGCGAAGAGCGCGACGGGCAGCAGGCCGCGGCCGCCCTGCTTAAGCAGAAGATGCGCGACGCCGGCCTGCCGGTGATGGACAGCACCACGCACATCGTCCCGCTGATGGTCGGCGATCCGGTCCGCGCGAAGAAAATCAGCGACATCCTGCTCGCCGAATACGGCGTCTATGTGCAGCCGATCAATTTCCCGACCGTGCCGCGCGGGACCGAGCGCCTGCGCTTCACCCCCGGCCCCGCGCATACCGAGGCGCTGATGGACGGCCTGGTCGACGCGCTGGTCGAAATCTGGGGCCGGCTCGAACTGGAGCTCAGGAAGGCGGCCTGATCGGCCGCCCCCTGTTCCTCAGGGCAGGGTCTTCCTAAATAGCGGCGATGCAGGCCCTTGCCTCCAGCCGGTTCCGCGAGAACTCACCCCTGTTCGGGGTCTTGGCCCTGCTCGTGCTCGCTTTCGCGGCCTTGGCCGCTGTCGGACACCAGGTTCCTCGATCCCTTGCAGCCGCGGAGCAAGCCGCGCAGGCCCCGCTTGAAGCCCTTCCGGCCAGCGGCGAAGATGCGGGTATCCTCTTCTCGACCCTCGATCCCGAAGCAGCCCGCGCGCGCAATGCAGCGGTGGGCTTTGCCTATGCCACGTCCGATCCTGCACCCTCGTTCCACTTCCGCGGCAACGGCGTAGACCGCAACCGCGCGCGCGACTGCCTGGCGCTGGCGGCACTGGCCGAAGCGGGCGCGGGCGACGCCGATCAGCGCGCGGTGATGCAGGTGGTGCTCAATCGCGTGCGTCACCCCGCCTTCGCCGGGACCGTATGCGGCGTGGTATTCGAAGGCTCGCAGCGCCCCACCGGGTGCCAGTTCACCTTCACCTGCGACGGCTCGCTGGCGCGGACCTACCCCGAAAGCCTGTGGCGCTCGGCGCGCGCGCGGGCGGAAGAGGCGCTGGGCGGCTATGTCGACGGCAAAGTGGGCAGCGCGACACACTACCATGCAGACTACGTCTATCCCGCCTGGAGCGGAGAGCTGGACAAGATTGCGGCGGTGGGACCGCACCTGTTCTTCCGCTGGAAGGGTGCCTGGGGCAGCAGCCATGCGCTCTCGGCCCGCTATTCCGGCGGCGAACCCGATCCGCTGGCCTTGCGCACGTTGGCGCAAGAGGTCGAGCGGCCCGAAGACCTGCTTCCGCGGCTCGCCGATGCGGGCACGGCGGTGCGCAGCATCACGGCTTCAGACACGCCGCGCGACGCGGGCTTGCTTGCACCGCGACCGACCGCACCCGGATCGCCCGCGCCGGGGGTGCACTTCGTCCTCGTCGGCTCGGGCGATTCCCCCGATGCGCTGGTCGAGCGGGCCCGCGCCCTGTGCCCGGGGGATCGCTATTGCCAGGTCTATGGCTGGGACGATCCGGCGGCGATCCCCGCCAAGCTGCCGCTGCCCTCATCGGCGCGCGCCAGCCTGCGCTTCAGCTTCCTTCCTTCCCGTTCGGGCAATGGTGAAGTTGCCTATTTCGATTGCCGTCTCTTCCCGGCGCCCAGTGCCGGGACCTGCCTTCCCCGCACCCTCAACTGAGGGTCTGGCCGCCCTTCCCCTTGCGTGTTAGCCTTGCCGCGAGGGAGAGAGGCATGGCCACACAGCTCGACAAGAGCCGGCTCGACACGGGCACGCTCGATATTCATCCGATGACCCCCGCGATCGGCGCGGAAATCCTCAACATCGATCTTGGCGTACCTGACATTGCCGACCGTGTGCCCGAAATCCGCGCCGCCCTGCTGAAGTACGGGGTGATCTTCTTTCGCGACCAGAACCTGACGCAGGAACAGCACATTGCCTTTGCGCGGCACTTCGGCGAACTCGAGATCCATCCGGCGACGCCCAGGGACCAGCCAAATCCCGAAGTGCTGCGGATCGCGCATGGGCCCGATAGCCGAGGGCAGGAGAACAACTGGCATTCGGACGTCACCTGGCGCGAATGCCCATCGCTCGGCTCGATCCTCTATGCGCGCGAAGTCCCGCCTGTCGGCGGCGACACGCTGTTCGCCAATATGCACCTGGCCTACGAGCGCCTGTCGGAGCAGATGCAGCGCTTCTGCGAAGGCCTGACCGCGGTGCACGACATCGCCCGCGTCTTCGCCCGCCGCCTCGGCAAGGCGCCCGAGGAACTGCATGCGAAATACCCGCCGATGCATCATCCGGTGATCCGCACGCACCCGGAGACGGGCGAACGCGCGATCTATGTCAATGTCGGCTTCACCAGCCATATCGAGGGCTTGAGCGACAAGGAGAGCCGCTGGCTGCTCGACCATCTCTATGCCACGGCGATGGACGTCGAGATCCAGTGTCGCTTCCGCTGGCGGGAGAATTCGATCGCCTTCTGGGACAATCGCGTGTGCCAGCACCTCGCCGTTTCGGACTATTTCCCCGCACGACGGGTAATGGAGCGAGTCACCATCGCGGGAGATCGGCCTTACTTGGAAGGCTAAAGCACTGCATTCAGCCGCAAGATCGGCAAGATCCGCCATCGTCTCATAGCGTGTTTTGCGCGGCATTCTTCTTGTCATATACCGGTAAGATTCCGCTAGTGCTTCTGCGAAAAAAGTCGTAATTCACTGCCAAATTGGTGGGGGGTGACTGCGATGAAACAAGGCGCGGGAACTGTTCTTCTGGTCGCCGGATTGGTCATCACTTCATGCGGAGGAGGCGACTCTTCCTCGCCCCCATCCGGTGGTAGTCCGCCACCGCCGGTTTCATCGCCATCGCCACCACCTTCTCCGCCGCCTCCTTCTATATCCTACCTGAAGTTCGACGAACTGACCGGCGACCAACAGTTCCTGGCCGGTTGCGGCAATCTGTTCGGTACGGGCGGCAATACGTCCTCGGAAGGTTTGGGCACCTATCCGGGCAATCCGGAGGCCACGGCCCACAATTATAGCGCCTCGCTCAGCTCATGGGAGATCAAGGGATTCGCCCGTGATGATTCGAACGGACCGGAATACACTTATACCTTCGGCCCGGCTGAGGAAGATGCCACGTCGACCGACATCTTTCGCATCTATCGCAAAACCCTGAACGGCTTCGTCAACGAGTTCACGATAACGAAGCGCGCACTTGGGGCAATGGCCGGCCAATATGTGCGCCAGACACGACTGGTCGCAAAGCCGGGCACCAATGTAATCGATATCCATTGCGTTATCGGGGTGCCGACCGTGAGGGACGACTCGCTTCCAGGCGTAATTTCCTATCCGGATCAGGCGATCTCAGGAACCGCCATCAGTTCCAGTGGGACTCGCTACGATCTCGGTACCAGTACAGCGACATTCAATTACCAACTGGGGATGGAACAATTCTCCTACACCATCCATCTGATTGGTCGCGAAGTGACCTCGTCAGGCATCAGCTCCACCTCGATTGATCTCGGGAATTATGGCGCCAATGGTTTTATCATTCCGCCAGACAAGACGTTCAGTGCGCCGCTGAATTCGAGTAGCGGACCTGCTGGAACCATGGGCGGCGGCTTCTTCGGACCGCAAGGCGTGGAAATGGGGTACGGCTTCTCAGGCAGCGGGTCCGCCTCGGGAATCTCATTCCAGTTCGGCGGAACGGTCGTGGGCCGAAGATAGCGTGCGAATTCGGACGATTCCCTAGCGTACTTTGCGCTCGCCTTGCGGCGCGCTAATCCTCTTCGCAAACGCGTGGAGAGAATGAATGAGCGGTAATCCGGAAATGAGCTTTGCAGATGTGGTGCGCGGGCGTCGTTCGATCCGCGGCTATCTCGACAAACCGGTGCCGCGCGCGTTGATCGAGGAAATCCTGGAGATCGCAATGCGCGCGCCCTCCTCGATGAACACCCAGCCGTGGAACTTCCACGTCATCACCGGCGAACCGCTCGACCGGATCCGCAAGGGCAATACCGAGAACATCCTCGCGGGCGTCCCCGACAGCCGCGAATTCCGCCGTGGCAGCGCCTTCGAAGGCGTCCATCGCGAGCGGCAGATCCATGTCGCCAAACAGCTGTTCGGTGCGATGGGCATCGAACGCGACGACAAGGAGCGGCGGCAGGATTGGGTGCTGCGCGGCTTCCGCCAGTTCGACGCTCCGGTCTGCGTGATCATCACCTACGACCGCGTCCTCGACGACGGGGACGACAGCAAGTTCGACTGCGGGGCGGTGACGACCGCGCTGGTCAACGCGGCATGGAGCCGCGGGCTCGGCTGCGTTATCAATTCACAGGGCATCATGCAAAGTCCTGTGGTGCGCGAACATGCCGGAATCCCGGACGACCAGGTGATCATGAAGGCGGTCGCCCTGGGTTGGCCCGACGAGACATTCCCCGCCAACGCCGTGGTCAGCACGCGCAAGAGCGTGGAGGAAGCGGCGCGCTTCGTCGGTTTCTCCGACTGACCCTTATCCCCCGGCCAGCATGGCGACTTGCTGACGCACCAGCGGCAGCTGGTCATTGCCGAAATACATGTGTTCGCCGCCGACGAAGATCGTCGGCGAACCGAACGCACCGCGCGCGATCGCTTCCTCGGTATTGGCGCGCAGCCGGTCCTTGATCGGCTGGCTCGATGCGCGATCACCAAGAGTGGTGCCGTCAAAGCCCGCCTCATCCGCCACTGCCACCAGCACGGCGGGATCGTCGAGATTGCGGGCGTCGGTGAAATAGGCGTCGAACGCCGCATGGGCGAAGCGTTCCAGGGCTTCCTGGTCGTCTTCCAGCGCGCAGCAGAAGCGCATGGCGTGGACCGATTTCAGCGGATGATATTCGGAAGGGAAGTTCATCCCTACCCCCGCCAGCTGCGCCCATTGCTTGAGCCAGCCGAAGCTGCGCGCAAGCCGCGCCGCATTCTCAGGCTTGCGGCTTTCGTAAACTGCCGGGTTCACGGCGTTGAATACCCCGCCGACCAGGAACGGCCGCCAGGTGATCGCATGGTCGAGGCCAGCGAGCGTCGAGCGGATATTGGCGAAGGCTAGCCGCGTCCATGGGCTCGACAGGTCGAAGAAGAACTCGATGGGAACCGTCATAACAGTTTTGCCTTCCCCGTTCCGAACAGGTTCTTGCGCTCTTCCTCGGACATTTCACCCTGCCGGCGCATGTCGCTGCCCAGCGCCACCCCGCGCCGCAACCCCTCGCGCAGTTTCAGCACATCGTACCAGCGGCGCACATGCGGGAATTCCTCCAAGGGGATGCCCTGCGCCTTCCACGTGCGCACCCAGGGGAAACAGGCCATGTCGGCCACGGTGTAGTCGGGCCCGGCGATATATTCCTGTTGCGCCAATTGCCGGTCCATCACGCCATAGACACGCAGCGCCTCGCGGTGGAAACGCTCGATCGCGTAAGGCAGTTTCTCCTCGGCATAGAGGTGGAAATGGCCATGCTGGCCCAGCGTCGGGCCGAGGTGGCCCACCTGCCAGAACAACCACTCCCGCACGCGTGAAATGCCGCGCAGGTCGGTCGGCAGGAACTGGCCCGACTTCTCCGCCAGGTAGAGCAAGACGGCACCCGATTCGAACACTGTCACCGGCTCGCCGCCATCAGCAGGCGCATGATCGATGATCGCCGGAATGCGCCCATTGGGGTTGATCGCGAGATATTCCTCGCTGTGCTGATCGCCCGCCGCAAGGTTCACCCAATGCGGCTCGTAAGGCAGCCCGCACTCCTCGAGCATGATCGCGACCTTCCACCCATTGGGTGCGGGGGCGGTGTAGAAGTGGATCATGTTTGCGGCGTCTCCCTATTCCTGCTGCGAGCATCGGCAGCCGCACTGTGCGATGCAAGCGTTAACTCTCCCCTGCGAGCGCACGGCAGCACTTGAGGCTCATCGCGTCCAATAGTCGCCTCACCCCATTAGGGTTGCTTGTTGAACCGGAATTAAGGCCAATGCCGCAGATGACCTCATCAAGCCGCATGTGCGGTTTGGGGTCATCTTTTTGGGAAGGAAGGTCGCAATGAACAAGACAACTATGGCTGCATTGGCAGCAAGTCTGGCACTGATCGGTCATACGGTCAGCGCACAGGACGCCGACACGACACCGGATCCAGCCGTCGAACCAACGGAAGAGGCAGGCAACGGCGCGATCGTGACGCGTAGTGCGATCACCGAAGACCGCGAAGTGCTCGACGAGAATGGTGAACCCGTTCTGGATGAGAATGGCAGTCCCGTTGTCGAGACGGTGACCACTGGCTTCACTCAGACCGTCGAGACACCATCGGGCAACGTTCATACGCTGACCAAGCTGGACGGCCAGCGAGCCGTAGTGACCCATGAGCGCGCTGAACGCCCGGAAAAGGCAGAGAAAGCGGAACGGCCGGAACGACCCGAGAAACCCGAGAAGCCCGAGCGGCCGGAAAAGCCAGAAAAGCCGGAACGTCCTGAGAAGCCCGAACGCGGCAACTAGGATAGAACGCAATTGGGGCCCCGCCCTGCTCCATCGCGGAGTGGCGGGGCCTGTCGTTTTCAAGGGAGTTCTTCGATGACCAGGCTTGCGATTATCGCCTTGCCGCTTTTCCTGCTCGGGACGCCGGGAATTGCTGCTGCCCAGGACTATGTCCAGGTGGCCGCAGGCGTTGACTATTCTTCGGGCGACTATGGCGAGACCGAGGATACCGATTTCCTCGCTCTCCCACTGACGCTCAAGGTGAAGCGAGGCGACTTCGACATTCGCGTCACCCTGCCGTACCTGGATGTCACCGGACCGGCGAATGTCATCCCCGGCGATGGTGGCGTGCCCGGCGGAAACGGCGGAGAGATCGCCTCACGTTCCGGCATTGGCGATGTCGTTCTTGCCGCGACCTATTCGCTCGCAATCGGCGACGCGACATGGTTCGACACCACGGGAAAGGTCAAGTTCCCGACCGCTTCGACCAGCAAGGCGCTGGGAACCGGCACGACCGATTTCACCGTCGAAGGCGAGCTGCTGCATTCATTCGGCGCCTTGAGTGCGGCCGTTCGCGGCGGTCGCCGCTTCAATGGTAGCAGCGACACCTATCCGCTCCAGGATGTGTGGCTGGCCGGTGGTGGCCTGTACCTGGCACTGGGAGACACGACTCTGGGGCTCGACTACGATTGGCGAGATGGCTCTCTGCCAACTTCGCCCAATCGCAGCGAGATCACCGGCTCGGTGACGCACAAGCTGAACGATCGGCTGCGGCTACAGGGGTATGCTTATTCCGGGCTGGCGGATGGCAGCCCCGATATCGGCGGTGGGGCTCAGATCCTCTACCGCTTCGGCATGTAACAAAGAAAAGGCCCGGATCACACGATCCGGGCCTTTCAATCTGTCAATAGAGGAGCGCGTTTAACGCAGGCTCACCACATTGTCCGCTTCCGGACGCGTGCGGCTGCCGTCGTATAGGCTCGCCATCGGCTCGTCGGTCACGATGATGCGTTCCGCGGCGCCGAAGCCGTTGAAGTCGGTCTTCATCGCCGCGCCATAGGCGCCAAGCATGCCGATCTCGAAATAGTCGCCGGCCTGGATATCCTCGGGCAGCGGGAACGGGCCCTGCATATAGTCCGCATCGTCACAGGTCGGGCCGTAGAAGGAGAAATCCATCTCCGGCTTGATCAGGTCGTCCTCAAGCGCGCGGACCGGGAACTTCCAGTCCACGTGTGCGGCATCGAACAGCGCGCCATAGGCGCCATCGTTGATATAGAGTTCCTCGCCCCGGCGCTTCTCGACCTTGACGATCAGCGACGAGTATTCGGCGCACAGTGCACGGCCCGGTTCGCACCACAACTCGGCGTTGTAGGCGATCGGCAGGGCTTCGAACTGGCGGTGGATGATGGTGAAGAAATCCTCCAGCGGCGGAGGCTCCATCCCCGGATAGACGCTGGGGAAGCCGCCGCCGACGTCGATCATGTCGATCACCACCGATGCTTCAGCGATCGCCGCGCGCACGCGCTCCAGCGCCTGGACATAGGCGAAGGGGGTCATCGCCTGGCTACCCACGTGGAAGCACACTCCCAGCCAGTCGGCATGCTGGCGGGTCTGCTGCAGCAGCTGCGGCGCCTCGGTCAGGTCGCAACCGAACTTGCTGGCGAGCGAGAGCTCGGAATATTCGCTGCTGACGCGCAGGCGCACGCACAGCCGCAGGTCCTGCGCGGCTTCGCCATCTTCACCACGGGTCGCCTCGACGATCTTCTCCAGCTCTTCGACCGAATCGAGGCTGAAGGTACGCACGCCATGCTGGTGGTAGGCTTCACGAATCGCGCTGGGCGCCTTTACCGGGTGCATGAAGCACAGCACCGCGCCGGGCAGCACCGATCGCACCATGCGCACTTCGGCGATCGAGGCGACATCGTAGTGGGTGATCCCGTTGTCCCACAGGATCTGCACCAGATCCGGCGACGGATTCGCCTTCACCGCATAGAGCGACTTGCCCGGAAACTTCTCAACGAAGAATCGAGCGGCGCGCGCGGCGGCGTGCGGGCGATTGAGAATGATCGGTTCGTCCGGCCGGAGGGCGCGAACTACAGACCGTGCGTCAGGAAAATGCTGCAACTCAAGGGACCCCCTAAACAGTCCTTGCGGACCATGAAACGACAAGCTGCCTTGCGGTTAGGAAGTCCCCTTGGGGCAGCGGGAGCGCGGCGTATAAAACCTGCATCATGAAACGCAAGTGAATATGCGCGACAAATGCGCAAGGTCGGCACGGGGTGCGGCGGGTCCTGGCTGCGGTGGATTGCGCCCTAGCCGCGCAGTCCCCGGCCGGTGGTACCGCGCGAGAGCGACGCCTGCGCACCGACATTGAGGAAGGGATCGCCACCCCGCGCCGCGCTGGTCGGGCCAGAGTCGCGATAGATGCGCGCCTTGATCGCATCGTCACCGATGGGATCGAGCGGTTGCGGCTGCAGGTCGGGCAGCTCGGCATAGGTGGCATCGTCCCGCGCGGCATCGCCGCTGAGATCGCCAACTCGTTCAACCAGCAAGGGAAATGCAGCCGGCGTCCGTGCCGGATCGAGCGCGGCGAGCATGATAATACCATCGAGCACCATCGCCCGTGGCAACGTTACGCCCTTGCACAGCACGGTCACTGGCGAGCGGCCGATGCGGTCGAACAGGTAGACCACGATATTGCCCGCGAAGGGAAACAGGTGCCCGGCGAAGTCGAGGCCAGAGCCCGACATGCGCACCTCGATCAGGCCCGAGGGGATACGCCGGATCATCCCGTAATCGTGAAACAGTTCGCCCGGCATCAGCAGCGATGGCCGCGCGGTGCGCCAGAAGCCTTCATAGGCGGCACCGCGCGAATCGATTTCCTGCGCAGCGGCCTCGCGGAATTCGCCGAGAATCGGCTCTGCCGGCGAAACGTCCGGCTGGGTCGGCGCCTCCAGCGCGAACTTGCGCGCCAGCTCTTCCGCGGGGACATACCAGTCGGCCAGACGAAAGCCTGGTAGCCGTTCTTCCATTAAGTGACTGAGACGCGACAGGTTGTGCTCGCTCGGGTGAACCGTGCCTGCCAGCCAGCGGCCGACCAGCGACTTGTCCACCCCCAGCGCCTGCGCCAGCGCGACGCGGCTCAGCGATGCTGCCTTGAGCACCATGTCGAGCTTGATCGGCAGGTCGCGTGCCGTGTCCATTGCCGTGGATTACTCCTGTGCACCGGATTTGCAACTCGGTGCATCGCGCTGCGCAGCCCGATGCATCTCACCGAATGTGCGGCGATCGCGGACATCACCCTCACCCGCCAACCATGGCGGCTTCAACAGGGAGAAGTTCGATGCAAAATCGCCCATATATCGCCTGCCTTGTGGCCCTCTCGGTCATGGCTGCAGGCTGTTCCACCCGCCCGCGCAATTTCTCGGCCAATATCAGCGCGCCGGTCGCCGACCGGATGGCATTCGAGAACGACTATCGAACCTGCGAGAAACTCGTCCGCGCAGGCCATTCGTCAAACTTCAAGGGCGCTGCGGCCACTCTTGCGACCACCGGCGTCGCGACCGTCGGGGCGGGTGCGGCCATGATGTCGACCGGGCTTGGTGGTGTGAATATCGCCACCGGCGCGGCATCGACCAGCCTCGCCGCCGTACCGGTGATCGGCATCCTAGCCGGCTTCGGGGTATCCCGCGCCATCCGCGGCGGCAAGGAACGCAAGTACAAGCGCGCAATGGGCAACTGCTTGGCCGAATACGGCTATCCGGTCGGAACCTGGACCAAGCTCAAGAAGCGTGACGATGCTGCAGCATTCGCCAGCGCCAATGCCAACGTTGTCCCGCAACCCGCGTCAGCATCGGCGGCCGAAGAGCTCACAGCCTCCACCGACGAGGCGGCGACGCAGGTCGCTGTCATCGATCCGGCAGCCTTCTGAGACTCTCGACAGGAAGGAATTCCCCATGAGCAAGCAAGCGACCCTGCCCTCTGCCGATCTGGGATCCACAGGACCCGGCGGCGTGAAACGAGGGAAATCGGCCTTCATCCAGATTGCCAAGAAGGCCCGTCCCTTCTTCAACCGGCTGATGGAGCCCCATTCGCTGGTCGGGAACCAGCCGATCACCGACCCCAATGCCTTTCCATGGTTCAAGGTACTCGAAGAGGCATTCCCCGCAATCCAGGCCGAAGCCGACCGGATTCTGCTCCTTCGCAAGACGATTCCGCCTTTCCGCGATTTTGCACCGGGCCATGAGAAGATCGCTCCCAATGAGGACGACTGGCGGTCGTTCTTCTTCTGGGGCTATGGCTACCCGATTGAGGGCAACATTGCGCGCTGTCCTGATACAGCCGCAGCGGTCGCCAAGATACCCGGTCTGGTCAGCGCGCTCTACTCCGTGGTCTCGCCGGGTGCGCATATCCGGCGCCACAGGGGCGTGACCAAGGCGATCATGACGCTCCACCTGTGCCTCAGGGCCCCGACCGAAGCGGAGAAGTGCCGAATGGACGCGGATGGCCTCGTAGAGGTGTTCCGCGAGGGTCGTGCCTTCGTGCTCGACGACACATTTCCGCACGAAGTGTGGAATGATTCCGACGAAACGCGCGTCAACCTGCTGGTCCAGTTCCGCAGGCCGATGCGGCAACCCGGAATGGCGATTGCGTCACTGGTCGTGTGGTTCGTGCGGCACTCTTCCTTTGTGCAGCGTGCTCGCAAGAACCTCGACTATTGGGAGGAGGCATTTGCTGCAGCGGAGCGAGCCTAGCTCAGCCGGTCGCGGAAGGTTTCGTAACCGAACTCACGGACCAGCTCGAGCTGGTCCGTGTCGCTGTCCCACAGGTAGATCGAGGGTAGCTGGACCCCATTGAAAGTGTTGGTCTTGACCATAGAGTAGTGCGCCTGGTCGAGGAAGGCGAAGCGCGTGCCGACCTCGACATCACCGGGGAAGCGATAGTCGCCGATCACATCGCCCGCGAGGCACGAAGGCCCACCGATCCGTACTGGCTCGATGCTCTCGTCCTGCGCCTCGCCGAGCATGGCGGGACGATAGGGTGCCTCGATCACGTCGGGCATGTGGCAGGTGGCCGAGATATCCGACACCGCCAGCGGCATGCCGTTCCACCCGGTGTCGAGCACGGTGCCGACGAGGATACCCGCATCGAGCGCCACCGCTTCGCCGGGCTCGAGATAGATCTCGGCGCCCGTGTCTTCCTTGGCATCCTTGAGGAACTCGATCAGTTCCTCACGCTGGTAATCGGCACGGGTAATGTGGTGACCGCCGCCCATGTTGATCCACTTGAGCTGGCCGAAATAGGGTTCGAGCGCATCGAACACGACATCCCAGGTCGCATGGAGCGGATCGAAATCCTGCTCGCACAGGTTGTGGAAGTGGATGCCGTCGACCTGCTCCATGATCTCGGGCGTCAACTGGTCGATCGGGAAGCCTAGACGGCTGCCGGGGCTCGACGGGTCATAGCGCGGCACTTCTCCTTGCGGGCTCAGCGGGTTGATGCGCAGGCCCACGTCGAAATTCTGCCCTGCGGCGCGCGCCGCCTCGAGGATCAGCGATGCACGCTCAAGCTGGCCCGGCGAATTGAAGATCACATGATCCGACAGGCGGCAGACCTCTTCCAGCTCCTCGGGCTTGTAGGCGGCCGAATAGGTCGCGATCTCGCCATCGTAGAACTCGCTCGCCAGCCGCGCTTCCCACAGGCCGGAAGTGCACACGCCATCGAGATATTCGCCGATGATCGGCGCGGTCGACCACATGGAGAAAGCCTTGAGCGCGGCGAGTACCTTGATCCCTGCCGCATCGCGGATGTCCGCCAGCACCTGGCAATTGGCGCGCAGCTTGGCCGCATCCACCACGAAAGCGGGTGAGGTGACGCGCGAAAGGTCGAATTGGGCGAAGGCACCCGGATCGCCGGCTCTGGTTTCCATCTCTGTTCTATTCTCCGGTCTTGGCGGCGACGAGCGCATCGATCTGGCGGGCTATCGAACGGCGCACAGCGGCCACCTGTTCGGAACCGATATCGGACCAGCCCATGATCGCCTTCGACACGCGCCGGCCGTTGGTGAAGGCGATTAGATTGGAGATCAGCATCAAGGCTTCAAGGCGCGAGTCCTCTCCGGGCCGGTGCTCGCCGCGTGCGGCACTGATCAGCCGCGCTGCAAGCTCAGTCCCCGGTTGCCACAGGTTCTCGTATAGGATCGCGAAGGCCGCACCCGGCGCGTTCATCTCCCGCGCGACAAATCCGGCCCAGATCGCAGCCTCTTCGTTGAGGACGAGCGTCTCGACGAGCGCGTCCATGAGCTGGTGCAGCCGGGCAAGAGCCTCGACCGGTTCGATCGGCGCACCGTCGGCCAGCAAGGCGATCGCTGCTGCCGATGCCGGGGCAGTCCCGGCAGCGAACCGCTCGACGATGGCGCGGGCGCATTCGACATAGAGCCCGTCTTTCGACCCGAAATGATAGTTCAGCGCCGGTTGGTTGACGCCTGCCGCGGCAGCGATCGCCCGGGTGCTGGCCCCCTCAAGCCCATGCTCGCCAAAGGCCACGATCGCCGCATCGAGGATCGTGCGGCGCGTCTCGGCGCTCTTGGCATAGGCGCCGCGGCTGGCGGGTTCGGTCTGGGCCATGCGCGGCCCATAGGACAAGCCGCGACCAAGCTCCATAGGCTCCCCCGCGCCGGTCAGACCGACGGTTTGTACTTGCTCGCGTCGGTGATGAAGTCGGCATGGCCGTAGGTCTCGAGCAACTCGGCAAGCTTGCGAACCAGCCGATGATCGGCCCATTCGCGGGTGGGCGGCAGCGCGGCGAGCAACTTGAACCAGCGAATGCGCCCGTGGACGAAAGCGAGCGCGGCAAGCGCGGCGATCTTGTCCACCGCGCTCATGGTCACGCCCACGCTGGCGGCCAGCTTGCGGTCGCCGCCCATGAAATGCTCGATGAAGAAGAGCTTGGAAAAGCCGCCTTCCATCCACCGCTTGACGCCCGCCAGCGCTCCGCCGCCTTGCGTCATTTCGGCCGCCATCGTCGCGCGCAGCAGGGAACCGCAGGTCTCGGGATCGAACTCGGCACGCAGGGTGGCCTGGCGCGTCAGCCATAGCTTCTCGATCCCGCGCGGAGTGTCGCTCAGCAGATCCTCGGGCAGGCCGAGGAGGAAACAGCGATAGCGGGCGAGCTCGACCTTGGCGCGCTCTTCGGGCGTAAAGGTCTCGCGTCCGCTGTCGAGCACCTCGCGCGCCATCAGGTAGGTGCCGATCAGCCCCGCGGGCATCTGGTCGACCTGCGGGATCGGAACGCCATAGGTGCCGACGTCCCATTTACCGCTGCGCATGATGTTGGCGCGCACCATCGAGTGCATCAGCCGCACCTTGGCAGCCGCCTTGAAGCCCGCACCGTCGCGCCGCAGAGCGCCGGGCATCAGGGAGGAGGTGAAGAAGCTGCCCGTCTCGTAGGCGCGGCGCGCGGCGGTGTTGTTCGAGAGCGTGCCGGTCAGCGCCATCGGCAGCGCGCTGTACTTGTTCATGAAGGTCGCGATGAAGGCCCCGCGCAGCACGAAGGGCGTCAGGTGGACGTGGGCATTGCGCTCCTGCCGTGCACCCTGCTCCACCAATTCCATGTCGAGCCAATCGGGCTTGGCTTCCATCGCGGCGATGAAGGCGCGCAGTTCGGCGGGTGCATCCGCGACCGCTTCGATCCCCTGCTCGCAGGCCAGGTCGAGCATGTCGACGAGGCGGCGAAAGCCATACTCGGGCATCAGCGCGGCATAGGCATCGGCGGTGCGGTCACCGGTCATCGTATAGGCGCGGATAAGCTCCAGGCATTCGGCATCGGCAAGCAGTTCGGCCCGCCGCGACGCGAAGCGCGCAGGCATCTCGACCTTGTCGCCAAGGTCGGTCGAAAATCTCTCGGGCATGCGCGAGAAATCGATCGAGCCGTAGATCGCCGGGATCGCCTCGCGCTGTGCAAGCACCGAACCAGGAAGCGCGGTTTCCCGGGGATCAACAAGCCTATCATCGTCCGTTTCGAGCGCGTGGGTTGCCATCACAGGCTCCTTTCGCGCTCGAAATTATATCGAGTGATATATTTGTCAAGCTCAGCCGAGCACCTACTCCGCCTTGGGTTTTGGCTTGGCGAAAGGGTAGGTCCGGTGGAACGCGTTCAGGTCTTGCAGGTAGCTGGGATATGACGTTCCGAAGGCAAAATCGGAATTGTCGCCGTAGAGTACCAGCACGCCTTCGAGAGGCTCGGTCCCGGTATTGACGATCTTGTGCTTCACGAACTGGGCAACGAAGACGCTCGTGCCCTGCTCCAACTGCACCGGCCCGTCATCCGAATAGAGCGTTCCCTGACCGGAAGTCACCACGAAGAGGTTCGGCATCTGCCCGAACTCGAGCCGCGGGTCGTCGTTGACCACTTCCTCCGGGCCGATGCTGAAATAGAGGATGCGAAAGCCCTTCATCATATGCAGCGCGGTCGCCTGCGCACCATGCGTTTCGAGCGAGGTGTCGCGCCCGAAGCGAGTCACCTCGGGCTTGCCCTTGGTGAAGAAGTGCGAGAGCGCGAGATAGAGGTCCGCCTCATCACCCGAGTTGGAAGTAAAGCCAGGCATGTCGCGGGTCTCGACCCCAACCTTGTCGCTGCCGAAGCTCTGCATGGCGGCCGTGCCCGCATTGACCTTGCCTGCGGCGATGAGCTCGAGCACGTCGAGATCGGCGATCTCGAAATACCAGGTTGGCGTGATCGGCATCCCACGGGTCAGGGCCACCGAATGCGGACCGAAAGCATGGTCGACCAGGCGGCCTCGCGGCGTCGCGGTTTCCTTGCGCTCGACCGCAACGGTCCACCATGCATCGCCCAGCTTGATCCCGAAATTGGCGTCGATCGCCATCGGATCGTTGCGATAGTCGGCCGCAAAAGCCTGAAGGATTTCATCGACCCTGGCCTCTTCGGAGGCAGAGATCGTGGTCACAGCATCCCTCTGGTTGTTTTGCGCGAAGGCAGTGCTGGAAAAGGCAAGGGCGGCGAGGCCTGCGAGGAGCGGCATTCTGGGACGCATGTCAGTAACTCCTATCGGTGTGATAGGTATGTAATACACATCGACATATTTTAAGCAAGCGCTTAATTTTTTTGCAGGGCGTGCTCCATAATCGTAGAGAGGCCGTCGGCGAATTCGTCGAGGGTCGGGGTACTAACGCCCACATCGACCTCGTGCATCACGCGCTCGCGCACCGGGGTAGCGACGAGGAACAGGATCAGCGGACCGACAATGGCGAGATGCACGACCTGCGGGTCCCAATCGCGCGCAGGCGAGCCTTCGGGCAGCGCCGCCAGCACCCCACGGGTCAAAGCCATCATTCCCAGCAGGGTCCGCGAGGTTTGCGGGTTGAGCATCCGCTCGGGATCCATGTACTCGCGCAACAGCATCGGTACGAAATGCGGGGTTGAACCGATCGCGCGGGCGAAGGTGCGGACCAGCGCACGGATAGGCCGATCATCGTCGATTCCCTGCGCTGCAATCACCCTCGCGCGCTCCACCGCATCTTCGAGCAAGGCATCGTAGAGCCCGCCCTTGCTGCCGAAGTGGTAGGCCACCAACGCCTGGTTGCAATCGGCGGCCTCCGCGATGTCGCGAACCCCGGTCTGGGCATAGCCGCGCGTGGCGAACAGCTGCGCGCCCGCCCCCATGATCGCAGCACGCGTGTCGAGTGTGCGTTGCTGGGTTTTCTTGGACTGGGTCCTGCGCGTAGCCATGCGCGCGAGCGTAGCAGCGCCGCGCAGGACGCAACAGCCCGCTAGCGTGTTGGGGGAATGCTGAAACGCACGACACGCCTGCCCGGCACATCGGTGAGGTAGACCTTGCCGTCGGGGCCGATCGCGAGGTCATGGCCGAGGCTGACACCATTGCCCGGAAGCCCGACGTCGAAGGATCGCTCGATGCTCCCGTCGACAGCATAGATGCGCACGATCGCGCCGTTGAGGTCAGCCCCATCGCGGCCTTCGACCGCCAGCAGGCGCCCGTTGCCAAGCGGCTTGAGACTATAGGTGTGATTGCCCGCTGGCGAGACGCGGCTCTCGACCAGCTCGCGGTCGAGCGAATAGATTTGGATCCGCCCATTCTCTCGGTCGGCGACGTAGATGCGGTTCTCATCCACCGCAATGGCGTGGGCGACGTTGAAGTCGCCCCAATCCCTGATGAAGTGCCCTTCGCGATCGAACTCGGCAACGCGCGTGTTCACATAGCCATCGGCCACCAACACCCTATCGCCAAGGAAGGCAACGTCTGCAGGTCGACCGAAATGACTCGCGTCCTGCCTGGTCACCCCGCGCTCGCCAATGGCGAGTTCCTGCTGGCCATCATGGCTGAAGCGGAACACCTGCTCATGCGCGACATCGGTGATCCAGACCTTGTCCTCGGCATCGATCGAAATGCCATGCGGCATGATGAATTGACCCGCACCCCAGCGGTCAATCAGTTCGCCTTCGGGCGAAAACACGAAAACGGTGGGGTCCGCGATGGGATCGGTCGGGAACGGCTCTTCCCACACACGCCCGGCGCGGTGGAGCACGAAGATGTTGCCAGCACTGTCGACATCGACCGCGCTGACTTCGCCGAATTTCGCATCCGCGGGGATCGTCGGCCAGCCGGCATCGACCGTGCCCTTGGGAACCTCTTCCCGCGGAGGCACAGCTTGGCAGGCAGCGAGACCCAACAACAAGGCAGGGGCCAGGCGCAAACGGACCATCAAGCGCATTCCAGCCACTCCTCCAACAATTCCGCGAAACGCGACGGATCGACTTCGGGCAACATGTGATCCGATTGGTCCACAATCTGCAAGCGCGCAGTTGGAACGGCCTTCGCCAAACCGCGTGAAGGCACGGCAAACACCGGGCGCGTCTCCGATCCCATCGCCACGGTCAGCGGCAGCACCAGACTTGCCACATCTTCAGCACTGATAGGCGTTGGCGGCTGACCTCCCCCCATCAACAATGGCATCATGCCACAGCTGGCAAGATAGATCTCCTGGCGGTCCGAAGCCAGACTGACCCAGCAACCTTCGCCGCCCGAGCTGTCGAACAGCGCAGCCACGGCGGCTTCATTGCCGTCCGCCTGTAATGCGGCCGCAATCGGTCCAAATGCCGCACCTGCATCCTCCTCGAATGCCCGCAATTCACCCTGATCGGTGACGTAGGTCGGCAATCCGGGCTCGTAGAGATAGAGGCGTGCGAACAGGTCAGGCCGCCGCAGCGCCGCTAGCAAGAGCGGATGGCTGGAATAGGACCATGCAACGGCATCCACCGGCGGCGTCATTGCATTATCAACATACGCGACAATGTCGTCCGCATGACGTTCGGTTCCGAAAGCCTCGCCACCCTCAGGCACCTCTTGCGTCCCGAAGAAGGACAGCGTGATTGCGTGGACACGCTCAGCACAGGGCAGCCGGTCGAGAACCGGCGCCCACTGGCCAGCGTGCCCCGGGGCACCATGAAGGAGCAAAACCTCCCGCACTGGTTCAGAAGTTTACCGGCCCGTCCAGTTCCTCGACCGTCCACGGCAGGCCGTGCTTGTTGAGCATGTCCATGAACGGATCGGGATCCATTTCTTCGACGTTGAACACGCCGTCGCCCTTCCACAGGCCCTGCACCACCATGGCGCTGCCGATCATCGCGGGGACGCCGGTGGTATAGGAAACCGCCTGGTTGCCGGTCTCTTCATAGGCCGCTTCATGCGAACAGATATTCTTGATGTAGAAGGTCTTTTCGCCCGACCCATCGAGCGCTTCGCCGGTCGCAATGCAGCCGATATTGGTGTTACCCTTGGTCGTCTCGCCCAGCGTTTCGGGCTTGGGTAGTACGGCGGCGAGGAACTGCAGCGGGATGATTTCCTTGCCCTTGTACTTGATCGGCTCGATCGAGGTCATGCCGACGTTCTGCAGCACGGTGAGGTGCTTGATGTACTCGTCACCGAAGGTCATCCAGAAGCGTGCACGCTCCATCTCGGGGTTGAACTTCGCGAGGCTCTCGAGCTCCTCGTGGTACATCATGTACATGTTCTTGGGACCGACGCCCTCGAAGTCGAATTCGACCTTCCTGGCCATCGCCGGGGTCTCGACGAACTCGCCGTTCTCCCAATGCCGCGCGGGCGCGGTCACTTCGCGAATATTGATCTCGGGGTTGAAGTTGGTGGCGAAAGCCTGGCCGTGGTCGCCGCCATTGCAATCGAGGATGTCGAGCGTGCGGATGGTCTTCAGCTTGTGCTTCTTGAGCCACATGGTGAAGACGCTGGTGACACCCGGGTCGAAGCCCGACCCCAGCAGCGCCATGATGCCCGCTTGCTTGAAACGGTCGTGATAGGCCCACTGCCAGCTATATTCGAACTTGGCCTCGTCCTTTGGTTCGTAATTGGCAGTGTCGAGGTAATCGACGCCCGCCGCGAGGCAGGCATCCATGATTGGCAGGTCCTGGTATGGCAGCGCAAGGTTCACCACCAGGCTGGGCTGGACCTTCTTGATCAGATTGACCATCGCCGGGACTTCCTCGGCGTCGATCTCATAGGTCGCAACGTCGACGCCGGTGCGCTGCTTCACGCTGGCGGCGATCGTATCGCATTTGGACTTGGTACGGCTGGCAAGGTGGATATCGCTGAAGATATCGGCGTTCATCGCCATCTTGTGCACGCATACCGAACTGACGCCGCCGGCACCGATCACGAGGACTGTCGACATAGGGGTTTCTCCGAAATTCGAATCTTGGCAGGTCCCCTAGCGAAATGCGCGAAGGTCGCCAATCGATCCGAGAATGCCGTTTCCTAACCAAGCTGCTTGGGGCAAGGACGCGGCATGTGCCCATTGCCGACCACACCCGTAGCAATCGTTCGGCAGCCCGGACGCAGCGACCCGATTTCTTTCGGCAGAACCCTGTTCCACCTGTTCCATCCCGCAGGACCCCCCAGAGAGTAATCCAACTATGATCCAACAACGCATGCCTACCCGTGAAGGTGTACTCGAAGCGACAGCCAAGATCGCGGAGGTTGTTCCACCTACTCCACTGCTCCCCATCGAAATCCGTGACGTTAAGTGCTGGGTAAAGGCCGAGATGTTGCAGCCGGTCGGAGCGTTCAAGGTCCGCGGTGCCTGGCATAGGTTGTCCGCGCTTACCGAAGAGGAGCGCAAGCGTGGCGTGGTCGCCGCATCCTCGGGCAACCACGCCCAGGGGGTGGCATGGGCAGCCAAGAAGCTAGGCACTCCTGCTGTCATCGTCATGCCGCACAACGCACCGCAGGTTAAGCTTGACGCGACCCGATCTCACGGCGCCGAAGTGGTGCTTTATCAACGCCCTGGCGAAGATCGCGATGAACTAGCATCAAGGCTCGTCGCAGAGCGCGATGCGGTGCTGGTCCATGCCTTCAGCGATCCTTGGGTGATCGAAGGTCAAGGCAGCGCGGGCATCGAGGCCGAAGCACAGCTAGGCCGCACCCCCACGCGCTTCATCGTCTGCTGCGGCGGCGGAGGGCTCACTGCAGGTCTCTCGCTTGCCTGCCCGGAAAGTGCGATCCACCTTGTCGAGCCGGTTGGCTGGGACATGGTCGGCCAAGCGTTGGCGACGGGCGAAATCGTACGGGCGGCCGCTGATGCGCCCAAGACCATCTGCGACGCCCTGCAACCTGACGCCACGAAGCCACTCAACCTTGCCATCTTGAAGGATCGCGCCGAACCCGGCGTGGCCGTGACCGATGACGAGGTTCTTGCCGCACAACGCTTCGCCTTTTCCAAGCTACGGCTGGTGGTCGAACCGGGTGGCGCAGCGGCGCTGGCGGCGGCGCTGGCGGGCAAGGTACCGTTGGACGAGGGCACCGTGATCATGATGACCGGGGGCAATGTCGACCCGCGGGCCTATGCCGCGACGATTGCCGACGCCTAGCAAGCATTTGACAATCCCCGGAACCAGCCGCAGTTTCGGCGCAAAGGGTCAACAGGGAGAGACCTCATGCAAGCCCAGATGCTCGCGCCGGCGGCGGTCCTCGTCGCTTGGTCGCTCGTAATGCTGTTCTGGATGGCCGGGACCCGCCTTCCGGCGATGAAGAAGGCCGGGATTACCATGGACGGCGAGCCCGGCGGACGTGGACAGGATTTGGAGGGCCGGATCGATTCCAGGGTCAACTGGAAGGCGCATAATTACGCTCACCTGATGGAGCAGCCGACGATCTTCTATCCGGCCGTGGTGATCCTCGCACTCATGGGGCCGGCACAGTGGGATGTGCTGCTGGCCTGGACCTATGTCGGACTGCGCATCGTGCACTCGATTTATCAGGCCACCACCAACAAGGTGAACACGCGCTTCCTGATCTTCCTGTTGGCGACCCTGGTGCTCACCGCGCTCGCCATACGGGCGGTGATGGTAACCCTCTTTGCTTATCCAGGAGTTCTCGCATGATCGAATCGTCAATCCTCCAGCCGGTCGTCACCCTTGCAGGTTGGACCATGGTCATGTGGTGGTGGATGTACATCACCCGCATTCCGGCCATGTCGAAGGCGGGCATCGATGGCGCCAAGATGGTCGGGTCGACCGGCGCGAGTCTGCGGGGACAACTGCCCGATTCAGTCAGCTGGAAGGCCGACAATTACAACCACCTGCACGAAGCGCCGACAGTGTTCTACGCAGTCGCGCTGGTGCTCGCGGTGACCGGCCAGGGCGATGGTCTCAACGCGCTGCTGGCGTGGATCTACGTCGGGTTGCGTATCGTGCATTCACTGGTGCAAGCGACCGCCAACCGCGTGCTCGTGCGTTTCGTGCTGTTCGCGCTGTCGAGCCTGGTGCTGATGGCCTTGGTGCTGCACGCCGCCATCTTCGTCTTCAACTGGAGCTAAGGCGTTTGGCCCCCGCTACGGCGGGGGCCACACCAGACTACTCCGCGGCTTCGTGCTCGCGCGTTTCGAGCGTGGCGAGGAAGCGTTCTGCATCGAGCGCGGCCATGCAGCCCGTTCCCGCAGCGGTGACTGCCTGACGATAGGTGTGATCCATCACGTCGCCTGCGGCAAAGACCCCGGGGATCGCGGTCTTGGGCGTACCGGGCTCGACCACCAGGTAGCCGCTCGCATCGAGTTCGAGCTTGCCCTTGAACAGTTCGGTCGCGGGTGCGTGACCGATCGCGACAAAGGCGCCGTCGGTCTCGATCGTGCTATCCTCGCCCGTCACGGTGTCGCGTAGCTTGAGGTGACCGAGCGCGCCGGTCGGACCGGCTTCGAAGCTCTCGACCGCCTTGTTCCACAGGACCCTGATTTTGGGGTTCTTGAACAGCCGTTCCTGCAGGATGCGTTCCGCACGCAGTTCGTCGCGGCGGTGGATCAGCGTCACGTCGTCCGAATGGTTGGTGAGATAGAGCGCTTCCTCGACCGCGGTATTGCCGCCGCCGATCACCACGACCTTCTTGCCGCGGTAGAAGAAGCCATCGCAGGTTGCGCAGGCCGAGACGCCCTTGCCGCCCAGTTCCTGTTCGCCGGGCACACCCAACCACTTCGCCTGCGCCCCGGTGGCGATGACAATGACATCGGCGATATATTCGTCACCGCCGTCACCAACCGCACGGAACGGCGAGCGATTGGCAAGATCGACATCGACGATCGTGTCCCACATCATCCGCGTGCCGACATGTTCGGCCTGCTTCTGCATCTGCTCCATCAGCCAGGGGCCCTGGATGACATCGGCGAATCCGGGGTAGTTCTCGACATCGGTCGTGATGGTCAGCTGGCCACCGGGCTGCAGCCCCTGCACCACGATGGGCTCCATCATCGCGCGCGCGCCGTAGATTGCGGCGGAAAAGCCCGCCGGGCCCGAGCCGATAATAAGCATTTTGGTACGATGGGTTGCCATGCGTCGAGTCTCCTTGCGCCGGGGAAATAGGGTCGGGGGGCGGCGATTGCCAGCCGCATAAAAATCGATTTCAACAATCGACCGGCTCACAACCAGTCCCACAGGTTGCGACCATCTGCGAAAAGGGGCGACGAACCGAAGTCCGCCGCCCCTTGCGTGTTCCAGTACGGCTTGAAGTTTACTTCTTTGCCGCAGCTTTCTTGGCCGGTGCCTTCTTGGCGGCCGGCTTCTTCTCACCCTCGTCCTTTGCGGCGGCTTTCTTGGCAGGAGCCTTCTTTGCCGCAGGCTTTTCAGCGGCTTCCTTCTTCGCCGAGGCCTTCTTGGCTGCAGGCTTCTTGGTCGCAGGCTTCTTGGCCGGCTTGGCGTCGACAACCGCATCTTCTTCGGCTTCGATCGCGGCTTCGAGTTCCTCGCGCGTCACTTCACGGTCGGTGATCTCGGCCTTGTCGAACAGGAAATCGACGACCTTGTCTTCATACAGCGGCGCGCGCAGCTGCGCGGCAGCCATCGGCTCGCTGCGGACGTAGTCGACGAAACGCTGGCGGTCTTCCGCGCGATATTGCTGGGCAGCCTGCTGGATCAGCATCTGCATTTCATTGGCGGTAACTTCGACGCCATTCTTCTGGCCGATTTCCGACAGCAGCAAGCCAAGGCGGACGCGGCGCTCGGCGATGCGACGATAGTCTTCCTTCTCGTCTTCCATTTCCTTGAGCATCGCAGCCGAATCCTCCGCACGGGCGGCTTCCTGCTGGAGCTGGGCCCAGATCTGGTCGAACTCGGCATCGACCATGCCCTGCGGCACGGCAAAGTCATGACCGGCAGCGAGCTTGTCGAGCAGCTGGCGCTTCATCTGCGTACGAGTCAGGCCGGCAGTTTCCTGCTCCAGCTGGCCACGCAGCAGTTCCTTGAGCTTGTCGAGGCTTTCGAGGCCGAGATTCTTGGCGAACTCGTCATCGGCCTTGGTTTCGGTCTCGATCTTCACCTGCTGGACCTTGATCGCGAACTGCGCATCCTTGCCGGCCAGGTGTTCGGCCGGATAATCGGCCGGGAAAGTCACGGTGATGGTCTTCTCATCGCCGGTCTTCACGCCGGTGAGCTGCTCTTCGAACCCGGGGATGAACTGGCCCGAACCGATCACCAGCGGGGTGTTTTCGGCCTTGCCGCCTTCGAACTCAACGCCGTCGATGCTTCCGACGAAGTCGATGATCAGCTGGTCGCCATCCGCGGCCTTCTTCGTCTTCGGCGCGTCCTTATAGCTCTTGTTGCCTTCCGCGATGCGGCTGACCGCTTCCATGACCTGCTCGTCGGTGACGGGCACCATCAGGCGTTCAAGCTTGAGGCCTTCGATTTCCGGCGCGTCGACTTCGGGGAGCACTTCGAGCTCGACCGTCAGGCTGGCGTCCTTGCCTTCTTCATAGCCCTCGCCGAATTCGACCTTGGGCTGCATCGCCGGACGCAGCTTGTTTTCGGCCATCACCTTGTCGACCGATTCGCGGATCATGTCGTTGACCGTCTGCGCGTGCAGCTGTTCGCCGTGCATCTTGCGCACCAGGTTCGCGGGCACCTTGCCGGGGCGGAAGCCGGGCATCTTTACCTGCGGGGCGATCTTCTTCACTTCGCTGTCGATGCGCGCGTCGATATCCTTGGCCGCGATGGTGACGGCATAGGCGCGCTTCAGGCCCTCGTTGGCGGTCTCTTTGATCTGCATTGGTTGAAACTCGTGACTTTCCAAAAGCGATAATGGCGAGGGTTCCGCTTGCAGCGGCGGCACTGGTGCGGGCGAAGGGACTCGAACCCCCACATCTTTCGATACTGGTACCTAAAACCAGCGCGTCTACCAGTTCCGCCACGCCCGCAAACCCGAGTGAAGCTGCGCGAGAGGAGCCAGTCCTTCGCGTGTAGGCGCGTGCCTCTAGTAGGATGCGACGGATAGCGCAAGCGCGGCGGCGGTCCGCACGCCCAATTGATCTTGCCGCGCGGCGCGGCGCGGATTAGGGGCGCGGTCCATGACCGATCAGACCAAGACCGACACTCCGCCCGACCGCCTGTCCGTGCACCCGAAGAGCGCGCATTTCGACGTAGAGGTGCTGAAGCGAGGTGTGGGCATCCGCTTCAAGGGCAAGCAGCGCACCGATATCGAGGAATACTCGATCTCCGAAGGCTGGGTGCGGGTGCAGGCCGGCAAGACCATGGACCGCCACGGCAACCCGCTGACACTCAAGCTCAACGGCCCGGTCGAGGCGTGGTTCGAGGACCTCGGCGAAGACGCGCCCGTCGCAAAGGCTGGCTGATTACTGGAATTTCGCGAACGCGCTGAGGAAGCGTGTCGATGGTTCTTCGCGCGCCGGTACGGTTTGGACAGGGGTGCGAGGTCCCTGAGCAAGCGGGGCCTGCTTCTGCACTGCACGATCGGTGTAGATGAACCCGTCGACGGGCCAGGCAGTGCTACCAACCTTGCCGAGCGGAGCATACCAAACCTGCACCTGGCTCCAGTCATTGGTAGGTGAGACGTCCACCGCCAGCACGTCCTTCTCCACCTGTCCGCGCCGTCCGTTGACCGGCGACCAGTTGGCATGGTCGAGCAGGACCCGGCGCGAATCGATCACTTTGCTGACCGCGGCGACATGGCCGGATTGCATGTTGCGATAGGGGCGGAACGTCATCACCGCCCCTACGCGCGGCTTGTGGCCGGTCGCATAGCGGCCTTGGGCCTGTTCCCACCAAGTGCTGGCTTCGCCGAATAGTTCGATGCCGGTGACCTGCCGGGCATAGGGTGCGCATTGCAGGTAAGGCTCGAGTTCCTGCCCTTCCCCACCGCGTGCCATGCCGGCAGAGGCAAGCTCCACGGCTTCGTCGGCCAAGGCAGGTGACGCTGTGGCAAGCAGGGCAACGAGGGCAATCAGCTTCCTCATGCCAAAGGTAAGTAGGGCGTTAACCTTACTAAATGGTTGCGACGAGCGATGCACCCCGAAGCCGCGATTCGCGGTGCCGCTTGCATTGCGCGCGGCGAAGCGCCACTTGGCGCGCCATAATGCGCGCATCCTCCACCAAACCGACCGTGATCATCATCGGTCGCCCCAACGTCGGCAAGTCGACGCTTTTCAACCGATTGGTCGGAAAGCGGCTGGCGCTGGTCGACGACCAGCCCGGCGTGACGCGCGACCGGCGCTTCGGCGATGCCGAAATTGCCGGGATGGAGTTCCAGGTGGTCGATACCGCCGGCTGGGAAGACGACGATCCCGAGAGCCTGCCCGGCCGCATGCGCAAGCAGACCGAGGTAAGCCTCGAGGGTGCCGATGCGGCCATGTTCGTGTTCGATTCGCGAGTAGGCTTGACCCCGCTCGACGAGGAAATCGCCCGCTGGCTGCGGCAGCAGAAAGTCCCCGTGGTGCTGGTGGCGAACAAAGCCGAGGGCAAGCAGGGCGATGCCGGGATCTACGAAAGTTTCTCGCTCGGCTTCGGTGAACCGGTTGCCCTTTCGGCCGAGCATGGCGAAGGCGTGGCCGATTTGTTCGACCATTTGTGGCCGATCATCGGCGCCAAAGCCGAGGCGACCGAAGACGACGACGATACCTTGATAGGCGAAGACGAGGATGCCCCCGCCGGTCCGCTGAAGCTTGCCATTGTCGGCCGTCCGAATGCCGGCAAGTCTACCCTCATCAATCGCCTGCTGGGCGAAGATCGCCTGCTGACTGGTCCCGAAGCCGGCATCACCCGCGATTCGATCGCGATCGACTGGGAATGGACCGACCCCAGAACCGGCGAGGAGCGCGAGGTCCGGCTGATCGACACCGCCGGCATGCGCAAGCGCGCACAGGTGGTGGAGAAGCTGGAAAAGCTCTCTGTCGCCGACGCGCGTCGCGCAATCGACTTTGCCGAAGTCGTCGTCCTGATGCTCGATGCCACCCGTGGCCTGGAACACCAGGACCTCAAGATCGCCAGCATGGTGCTCGAGGAAGGGCGTGCGTTGATGATCGCCATCAACAAATGGGACATTGCCGAAGACGCCAGCGCGCTGTTCAACGGCATCCGCGCCGCACTCGACGAAGGCCTGGCGCAGGTGCGCGGCCTCCCGCTGATCGCGGTCAGCGCGAAAACCGGCAAGGGCCTCGACCAGCTGCTCTGCGCCGCATTCGACCTGCGCGAAGCATGGAGCCGCCGCGTTCCCACAGCCGCGCTCAACCGTTGGTTCGACGATGCGCTGGAAGCCAACCCGCCGCCCGCGCCCAAGGGCAAGCGGATCAAGCTGCGGTATATCACCCAGGCAAGCACCCGTCCCCCGCGCTTCGTGGTCTTCGGGACGCGGCTCGACATGCTGCCGAAGAGCTATGAGCGCTATCTGGTGAACGGCATTCGCTCCAAGCTTGGTTTCGAGGCGGTGCCGGTGCGCGTCGTGCTCAAGAGCCCGAAGAACCCATTCCAGAAGGACTGAGCACTGTGCTGCTCGAATTCCTTGCCGCGACGCCGGCGATAGACCTGCTCGAGCGAACCAGCTCGACCGCACAGGTGCAGCATGTCGTCCAGCTCAGCCTGGCCCCTGCCTTCCTGCTCGCCGCAATCGGCGCGGTGATGAATGTCATGACCAATCGGTTGATCTGGGTCGCCAACAAGATCGAAAAGATCGTTGCCGCCGACGAAGAGGGCCGCGCGGGCATTCTGCTCGAAGAACTTCCCGCTTTGGAGAAGCGCCGGGTCTATGCCCAGCGCGCAGTCATGCTCAGCACAGCTGCCGCGCTAACGATCAGCATCGTCATCGTGCTGCTATTCGTCAGCGCTTTCGTGCGCACCCCATTGGGCACGCTGGTCGCCTTGGCATGGATCGTGACGATGAGTTTCCTCGTCGCCGGACTTGCCTCCTTCCTCATGGAAACCCGCACCGCCGCGAAGCGCAATCTCGAACGGATGAGGCGGAGAAAAGCGCGATAGCGAGACGATACCCTTCGTGGTTCGCGAGCGCGGATTTCTGAGCCGAAGATGCAAGCGGCGGGGTATCAACCCCGCCGTTACACGTTTCAGCAAGCTTTCTGACTATTTGCCGGTCAGGATGACCTCACGCAGCAAGTAAGTGCCCTGGATCTTGCGGATCTTGTTGTAGAGATCGATCACCGTCGTGTTGGATTGATCGAGATTGGCTTTCCCGTACGCGTCGAGGAAGGCCATGTATCTTGCCTTGTTCGGCGCAATCATCTCGTCGCTCGGAAAGACCACAACCAGCACCAGGTTGACCGAATTGTCGCCGTAGGGGACGCTGTAGATCCCGTAGTCCTTGATATGGCCCAGCTTTTTCTGCGCCTCATTGGCTGCCACCCAGGTGCTCTTCAGCCCTTCAAGGTAGGTCTCGAACTGCCCCTCGTCGACTTTGACGAAGGTCATCTCGACCACCTCTTTCGATGGTTCGTAGTCCTTGTAGAGTTCCATTTCGGCTGCGGCAGGTACTGCCATGGCAAGAGCCGCAGCAACGACGGATCCCCCGATCGCTTTCTTGATGACGTTCATCGTTCTTCCTCCAAACTTCGTGGGTGGTGCGACCCTGCGAATTGGAAGTCGTGCGAACCGTATTCTTGGAAGGCGCGTTTGATTGCCTTTGTTCTGAGAACGCTCCCTTTTCAGACAGTGGACCTTCGGTGGGATAGTGTCAAATGACCTGCCTGGCGTGGCTGCCAGGGTAGCGGCTCAGCTGGACCCCCAGTGCGCCGCCGGCGAGATCATTGTGACGAACGAGATCGCACCTCCGATCCCAATAATCGAGCAGATCAGCCGAAAATGGATCGCGAGGCGAAGCTGCGCCCCTTAGAGTTATCTGACGTTCATCCCGCCAAGCGCAGAAATTGCGAGCTAGATGGAGAAGAACATGTCTCGCATTCGTCTTTCGATCATGCCTCGAATGGAGCATGACCAACCGCCGCTCGACCTCGATGCGTTGGATATTGCCACTGCTCTGACCGTTGCGGATATCAACACGATCTCCGGTCAGGCCGAGCTGTGGGATGGGGAACGGCGCATTGCCCGCCTGATCCGTCACGGAGAAGCAGGTGCACCCTTCTGGCAGGTTGGCGGTTAGTCGCCCTCGCCCGCCGGCTTGCTGTTGAGCTGGACGTAGTTTTCCAAGCCCATGCGCGCGATCATGTCGAACTGCGTCTCGAGGAAATCGACATGCTCTTCCTCGCTTTCGAGGATCCGCTCGAAGATCTCGCGGCTGGTATAGTCCCGCACGCTCTCACAATGCGCGATCGCGTCCTTGAGCAGGGGGATCGCCTCCATCTCCACGGCCAGGTCGGCCTTGAGGATTTCCTCGACGGTTTCACCCACCTTGAGCTTGTGGATTGCCTGGAAATTGGGGAGCGCCTCAAGGAACAGGATTCGTTCGGCGAGCACGTCAGCATGCTTCATCTCATCGATCGATTCGTGCCGCTCGTACTCGGCAAGACGAGTGATGCCCCAATCGGCAAGCACTCGATAGTGCAGCCAATATTGATTGATCGCGGTCAGCTCATTGGTGAGCGCCTTGTTGAGGAACTCGATGACCGTGGGATCGCCCTTCATGGCTGCTCTCCTGTGCTTATTGCGGATGCGTAACTATGCGCCCGCACGGCAGGCCAAGGCAAGGGTCAGACGCGCAAAAGCGGCAGAATTCCGCTAGTTGAAAGCGATTGTCAGTAGCGGATGATCAGGCGGCCACGGCGGGCTCGAACGCCATTTCGCGTTCTTCCCGAATGATGTCGTCGGCCTCGTCCAGGCACTGTCCGCAGTTGGGCTGCTTGCCAAGGGCGGCATAACACGCGACCGCATCGCCTGGAACGCGGCGCCCTACATTGCGCAACTCGCCCTCCCTGATGGCATTGCAGATGCAGACATACATGACTTGGCAGCTCCTGCGATTGATTCGCAAAAACACATCTAGTGCGAGTCATTCGCAATAGCAAGGGTTTGCAAAAATCACCGCTTCAGGGGGAAGAGGCGCCAGTAGGTGAGGCAGCGCCAAAGCCATTCGAGCGGCCCATAGCGGTAGCGCTCGAGCCAGGGTTTCGACCAAAGCAGCATCAGTGCCCAAACGCCCAGCACCATGACGAATAGGGCGAAGCGGTGCATGGTGCCGTACAAATCCAGACCCCATGCCGGAAAGACGGCCAGCATGATCAGCGACGTACCGAGGTAATTGCTGAAGGCCATCCGGCCCGCTGCGACGAATCGCTGGCCCAACCATCCCCGGGTTGCACGCGGTGCCCATTCCACCAGCAAGGCAGCAAGGCCGAGCACGAAGGCCAGGCGCGGCAGCATGAACAGGCCTTCGAACACGAAGAAGGTGAGGAAGAAAGGGAAGCCCGCGGCATAGGCCCACAGGCCCAGCGCCAGCGAGGATACTGTCCCACTGCCCAGGCCGACCCAGCCCCACAAGCGCATCTTCGCCGGATCGAGCGAGCCACTGAAGAACCCGAAACGATAGAGCGCCATTCCCAGCAGGATCAGCGCGATCGTTTCGGTCAAGCCGAAGGCAATTCCCACGAGGTTCTCGTCGGTCTCCTCGAGCACCTGGTGGCGGACCGTCTCAGGATAGCTGCTGCTGCGGACGCGTTCGATATCCTCGTCGACTTCTTCGATGATATCGGGGACGGCCTTCGCCAGACTTTCCTGCTGCTTCTCCGAGAGCCGCTGCTCCGCCGCTGCAGGGTGGGTCGCGAGGTAATATTGCGAGCCGAACATCCCGGCCATCGCGAGAGTACCCAGCCCGTAAAGTGCCAGGCCAAGCAGGAACTGCGACTTGGCCCGCCACTTCATGAACGCCAGCGCCACGATCCCCCACACGGCATAGGACTGGAGGATGTCCCCGAACCAGATCAGGTAATAATGGACCATGCCGAACAGCAGCAGCCACAGCAGTCGCCGGAACTGCAGCCAGCGACCGGAGCCCCGGGCCCACGCTTTTTCCACGAACAGCATCATTCCCGCGCCGAACAGGATAGTGAACAGGCCGCGCATCTTGTGGTCGATGACGACATACTGGATCAACCAGGCGAGCTTGTCGCCTTCGGTCGGCCCACCCGGCATGGCACCCGGCCAAACATAGACCATGAAGGGATGCGCAAAGGCAGTGATGTTGGCAAAGAGGATGCCGAGCACCGCAATGCCGCGGATGAAATCGAGGCTGACCAGGCGTTCGGCGCCGCTGGTCACGCTCGGCTCTACCGGCGCGATCGCCATGTCGTCTGGCATATCGGGTGTGGCAGCAGTTGCCATTGGCGCTCCTCCCTGTGTCCCACGCGACTAACACAGTTGGAGCCCTCGCCAAGCCCCCGTCGACCGGCGATGATCACTTTCCGTTGGATAACCGATGCTATCGTAGCGTCACGAGGCATTCATGGCCCGCTCGCTTGAGCGAGGCACAGGCGCTTGCAGCGTCCGCCCGACTCGCGAACCCGCCCGCCAGGAGCCTGGTCAGTGACCCAGCCACGATCTTGAGCTTCTCCCGGTCCGCCAGCTCGCTGCGGCCCGCCAGCTGCCGCCACAAGCGATCCGCATTACTGGGCACTCCGAAAGCGCCAAGCTGGAGCTTCCATGGCCCGCTCGAAGGGGGCGTGCGCGAAACGGGACTCGCTGCAGGTACGACGGTGTCAGGAGGCGCGGAGATGGCTGGCTGCGGTGTCGCTGCCTGGGCCCTTGCCGGTTCGGCCCGGGCGACGATCACCGGCTGCGAGCGCGCCGGAAGCGTATAGTCGGCCCCGGCGCCCAACGGCGACACGACCTGGCGCGGGGGATAGCTGACCGGTGCCGCCGAAGGAGCCGGTGCCGCTCCACCCGTGACACCTTCAGTGCCCAAGGCAAGGTCGACAGCCGCCAGCTCGCGAGCCCGTGCCGCTTCGGCCTGCGCCTTGATCGACGTTGCCAGCAGCTGCGCTGCCTGGCGATCCTCCAGCGAAATATACTGATCCATCTGCTGGATCGCGGATTTTGCCTGCGGCAGGCCGGTACTGTTGGCCAGCGTCAGCAAGGCATAGGCCCGCTGCCAGTCCTTCTCCGCCAGATCCCCATTAAAATGCGCGATACCAAGAATATACTGGGACCGCGGATCGCCGCGCGAGGCGCCTGCTTCGATGTAGGGCATCGCCAGCTCGTGCTGCCCCTCTTGAAACAACATGAGCCCGAGATTGTCCGCCGCCCGCAAATGGCCTTGCGCAGCCGCCCGCTCATACAACGCCTTGGCTTGATTCGGGTCGGGATCGACCCCGCGTCCCAGGCGATAGGCCTGCGCTAGGTTGAACTGGGCATCCGGATCACCCTGCTGTGCAGGTTCGACCCATTCGCGCACCGCAGTGGCATATTCGCCACGCGTCCAGGCATCGACCCCCGCCTTCACATCGGCTTGCGCAGGCACGGCAAACGCGAGAGATCCCACAACACCCAAGGAGGCTAGCATCCGCTTCGTTTGTTGCTCCATCGACCCGACCTCCTACGGGTGCGGCGATGTGCGCGTTCCCGGTTGCTCCATCCTATAGTAAATCCCCCGTTAGCAAAGCCTTGTGCGATTTTGATTGGCCAAACTCGTGCGAAGTTAACCCTAAATTAGGGGTAGTCTGCGATCTCCCTCTCAAGACCGCTGTAATTGGCGCGTCAGATAATCGAACTCAGGCGCAAACCAAGGGGGACAAACCTTGCGTGTACTGGCACTGGCATCGCAGAAGGGCGGATCGGGTAAGACCACGCTCTCCGGACATCTCGCCGTTCAGGCCCAGCGCGCGGGCGCCGGGCCGGTCGTACTGATTGACATCGACCCACAGGGCTCGCTGGCCGACTGGTGGAACGAACGCGAGGCGGAATATCCCGCCTTCGCGCAGACCACCGTCGCCCGCCTTGCCAACGATCTCGCGATCTTGCGATCGCAGGGGTTCAAGCTGGCCGTGATCGACACGCCGCCAGCGATCACCATGGCGATCCAGTCGGTTATCTCGGTCGCCGAGCTGATCGTCGTCCCAACCCGTCCCTCGCCGCACGACTTGCGCGCCGTGGGCGCCACGGTCGACCTCTGTGAACGCGCCGGCAAACCGCTGGTGTTCGTCGTGAACGCCGCGACGCCCAAGGCCAAGATCACCTCGGAAGCGGCAGTCGCCCTGAGCCAGCATGGCACCGTTGCCCCGATCACCCTGCACCACCGCACTGACTTTGCCGCTTCGATGATCGACGGCCGCACGGTCATGGAAGTCGATCCGGAAAGCCGCTCGGCTGCCGAGGTCACTGCGCTGTGGAAGTACATCGCCGACCGTCTGGAAAAGAATTTCCGTCGCACGGTCTTCGCCGCACCGAATTCGCAGTCTGCACTGCCCGGTGCTCATCGCCCCGCTGGTGGCTTCGGCCGCCGGGTGGCCCAGTAATAGCGGAAAGGCGGAGACGGCCGGATGTCAGACGCCAATTTTGCTTCACTCACCCCGACGCTCCTGGCGCGCAAGGGCGGTGCAAAGCCCGCCATGCGCCCGCAGTCAGGGATACCAGGCCCGGTCGACGGCAAGGAAGCCGCCGCCAACCTGGAAGACCTCGGCTGGAACGACATGGGTGACGACGAAGCCGCAACCACTCGTTCAGAGACTGCTACTCGTTCCGAGAAGGTCGTGGCCATCGCGCCGCAGGCGGCAAACGAAAGCGGAGCGCCCAACCAGGTGCGCGAATCGCTTTCGCGGATCGCAGCTCATCTCGAAAAGCCCGTACCTGAAAGCCGCCCTGCACCGCGCAAGCCGGCAAAACTGAACGGTCGCCGCGCCGCCTTCACGCTGCGCCTCGATCATGAACGCCATCTGATGCTGCGCCTTGCCTGTACCGTTCGCGGTCGCAGCGCACAGCAAATCGTTACCGACGCACTGGATTCGTTGCTCGCGGAAATGCCGGAAATCGCGAGCCTCGCAGCACAGGTCCAGAAGTCGGAACACTAAACCGAAGACGACGTGGGATCACCTCCAAGGGGGAATGAAATGAGCACCGATACCAACGCCAAGACCCGCCGGCTCGTCCAGCTCGCCGTAACCACGGCGCTTGCGACGACCGCGCTTGCGGGTTGCACGGGCAAGGTAGCGCCGTCGCATGCCTACTCTGCCTCGCAGGCCGAAGCCGCACTGGCCAAGGGCCAGCACGACAAGGCGATCGCCAATGCGGAGGCAGCCGTCCTAGCCGCACCGCGCGATGCCTACACCCGCACTCTGCTCGGCAATGCCTATCTTGAGGCCGGACGCTTCCAGTCCGCTGCAACTGCATTCGGCGAAGCGATGGAACTGGGTGACAGTGGGCCGCGCACCGTGATCAGCTATGCGCTCGCGCTGACCGCGCAAGGCAATCAGGCTGCCGCGCTCGACCTGTTGCACGAACATCGGGTCGGAATTGATCCCGGCGACTACGGCCTTGCCGTGGCACTGGCTGGACGTCCGCAGGAAGGCGTGCATGTGCTCAGCAATGCTCTCCGCGGCGGTCAGAACACCACCAAGGTGCGCCAGAATCTCGCTTACGCCTTCGCGCTTTCCGGCGACTGGGCGAATGCCCGCCTGCTTGCTGCGCAAGACATTCCGGGCGACGAACTTGGCGAAAGACTAGCCCAGTGGGCGCTCCTCGCGCAGGCTGAAGTTCCAACGCAGCGGGTCGCCGGCCTGCTTGGCGTCAGTATCTCCGCCGACCCGGGCCAGCCCGCAATGCTGGCGCTAGCCAACCATCCCGCGGTCGAACAGCTTGCGGCAGAGACGGTTGAGGCGAGCGAAGGCATGCCCGAAACAAGTTTCGCACTCGCGAGCGAGCTCGCGGCCTCGGAAAGCGCTCCGCAATTCGACGACAGCAGCGACGCTGCGTTGGCCGACGCCGGTCTCTCAAATGCCGGTGGCATTCGCTTCGTCTCGCGTGAAGTGGTGCAACCGATTCCCAGCACGCGCACATCCGCTGCACCGCGAGCCGCCGCCGCTCCCCGCTTCACCAGCGGCGACTACAACGTCCAGCTGGGATCCTTCTCCTCCATGTCCGACGCGCAAGAGGCGTGGAAGCGGTTCCAGCGCCGCTATCCTGAACTGGGCGAGGCTGAACGCGTCATCACCAAGGCCCGCGTGAACGGCAAGATCTACTACCGTGTCGCCGCAGCCGGCTTTGCCAAGGCATCGGCCGCCTCGATGTGCCGTACGGTCAAGGGCAAGGGTGGTGGTTGCATTGCCTACGCCGCATCCAATCCGCTTCCCGGCGCGCTCGACGTAACGCACGACGAGGTACGGGTCGCAGCGCGGTAAAAATCGCGCAATCCAATCAGACTTTCCAACCCCGTCCGGAGCGATCCGGGCGGGGTTTTCCTTGTTGCTTAGGCTGAGACTGCCACGCCGCCCTTCCATAGCGCGCTGACGCGCCCCTGGGTTGGCTGGCCGTCGAATGGCGTATTGCCTGCGGTCGCTTCCATCTTCGCGCTCTGGATGACCCAAGGTCGTTCCGGATCGACCAAGGCGACGTCGGCTTCGCGTCCCACAGCCAGGGTCCCCGCCTCGACTTCGAGCAATCGAGCGGGCGCCGCAGCGACGAGATCGAAGGCACGGGCCAGATCGATCACCTCGTCCCGCACCAGCGATAGCACCATCGCCAACAGGGTTTCGGCCCCGGCCATGCCGGGTTCGGCATCGGCGAATGGGAGGCGCTTGTCTTCGGGGCCCCGTGGGTCATGACCGCTCGCCACCACGTCGATCGTACCGTCGGCGAGTGCTTCGCGAACCGCCTGCCGCTCGTCCTCGCAGCGCAACGGCGGCGACAGGCGCGCAAAGGTACGGAAATCGACCGTGGCGAGGTCAGACAACATGAAATGGGCCGGGGTGACGCCGCAGGTAACCAAAACGCCACGCGCCTTGGCGGCACGGATGAGATCGAGCCCCGCCCGCGTCGTGACCTGACGGAAGTGCAGCCGTGCGCCTGCCAATTCGGCCAGCGCGACATCGCGCGAAATTGCGATCACTTCTGCGGCAGCGGGTGCACTCGGCAAGCCGCGACGCGTCGCAATCTCACCCGAAGTGGCGACTGCGCCACCCACCAGCGCGGCCTCTTCGGCATGGGTGACAACCGTCATGTCGAGCATGGCGGCATACTGCAGCAAACGCAGCATGACCCCTGCGTCGGCAATCCACTGACGTCCGGTTGCGATGCCGCGGGCGCCAGCTTCACGCATCAGCGCGATCTCGGCGATCTCGCGCCCTTCGAGCCCACGAGTCGCGGCCGCAAGCGGGTGAACCCAGAAATCGGGCTTGCCGCTCTTGGCGATGTAGGAAACGCGGCTCGGCAGGTCGAGCGACGGCGACTGGTCGGGCATCAGCGCAGCCCGGGTAATGCCGCCGAAGTGGAACGCCGGTTTGTCGACCTTGAACACGCCGAAATCGACAAGACCTGGCGTGACGAGCTGGCCCTTAGCGTCGACGATCTCGTCGCCGTCATGCGGCTGGACGCCGCCCAACGCATCGATCCGTCCATCGACGAGGCGGATCGCGCCGTCACGCAACCCATCTGGCGTTACCAGCCTGCCGTTGGTGATGGTCAGGGGACGAAGCTGCTTCATGCTGTCCCTCCCCAGCCTTCGACCCCGCGCGCGCGGCGGGTCAAAACGTCGAGTGCAGCCATTCGGATTGCAACGCCCATCTCAACCTGGCGAGTGATGATCGAACGATCGATCAGATCGGCCACCTCGCTGTCGATCTCGACCCCGCGGTTCATCGGCCCAGGATGCATCACCAGCGTATCGGGTTTGGCATGGGCCAGACGCTTCTTCGTCAAGCCATAGAGATGGTGATACTCGCGGGCGGAGGGAATGAACTGACCGCTCATCCGTTCGGTCTGCAGCCGCAGCATCATTGCGACGTCGGCACCGCGTAGCGCAGCATCGAAATCATGGAACACCTCTGCCCCCATCGCCTCGATCCCTGTCGGCATCAGCGCAGGCGGCGCGCACAGCCGAACGGTCGCACCTAGCGCCTGCAGGCAGAGGAGGTTCGAGCGTGCGACGCGGCTGTGCAGGATGTCCCCGCAGATCACCACGACGAGACCGGTGAAGTCCTCCGCCTGTTCGCCGCGATCGCGGAAGGCGTGACGCAGGGCCAGCGCGTCGAGCAGAGCCTGTGTGGGGTGCTCGTGCTGCCCGTCGCCCGCATTGAGTACCGGGCAATCGACCTTGTCCGCGATCAGCTGGGTCGCCCCACTCGACGCGTGGCGAATGACGATCGCATCCGCGTGCATGGCGTTGAGGGTGATCGCGGTATCGATCAGCGTCTCGCCCTTCTTCACGCTCGATTGCGCGGCGTGCATGTTGACCACGTCCGCACCCAGCCGTTTGCCGGCGATCTCGAAGCTCAGCAGCGTGCGGGTCGAATTTTCGAAGAAGGCGTTGATGATGGTCAGACCAGAAAGCAGATCGATGTGCTTGGTCGGCTCGCGGTTGAGTGCCACCCACTGTTCCGCCTCGTCGAGCAGGAAAAGGATCTCATGCCGCTCCATCTGGCCGATGCCGATGAGGTCGCGGTGCGGGAATGCCAGCGAACCCGCAGGATAGCGAGCCGCGTGGGCCGAAGTTTCCGTCGATGCCATTGAAGCCACGCCCTTAGTCGAGTGACCTTGTGCGCTCAAGCGCTTTCGGCTGGCGAAGCGACACCACCTCACCTAGCTAGGGTGCAACAGGAGGTTTTTCGGATGCATTTTGCGGGCAAGGTCTGGCGTTTACTGGTCGGGATCAAGGATGCGCTGGTCCTGGCGTTCATGCTGCTGTTCTTCGCCGGGTTGTTCATGGTGCTGACGGCGCGTCCCACGCCCGCGGCAGTGCGCGACGGAGCGTTGGAAATCGACCTCAACGGCGTGATCGTCGAAGAACGCACCGAAATCGATCCGCTCAGGGCACTCCTCGCCCGCGAAGCGCCCATTGCCGAATACCAGGCACGCGATCTCGTCCGCGCGCTCGATGCGGCGGCCAAGGACGAACGGATCGCTGCGGTCGTGCTCGATCTCGATCGCTTCCTCGGCGCGGGCCAAGTGCATTTGCAGGAGGTCGGCGAAGCGCTCGACCGTGTGCGTGCGGCGGAAAAGCCGGTGCTTACCTACGCCACGGCCTATGGCGACGACGCAATGCTGCTGGCGGCGCATGCCAGCGAAGTCTGGGTCGATCCCCTGGGCGGCGCGGTAATCGCCGGGCCAGGTGGCGAGCGTCCCTATTTCGCGGGATTGCTCGATCGACTGAAGGTCAAGGCACGGATCTACAAGGTCGGCGAATACAAGAGCGCGGTGGAGCCCTACTCGCGCTCTGACATGTCCGAGCCGGCGCGCGAGAACTACCGGGCGCTCTACGGCGCTCTGTGGGAAGAATATCAGGCCAACCTCAAGAAGGCGCGGCCCTCTGCCGACATCGCCCGGATAACCGGCGACCCGGTCGCTTGGGTACGAGCCGCAAGAGGGGACCTGGCCACGGCCGCCAAGCAGGCGGGCCTGGTCGACCGCATCGGAACGCGAGCGCAATTCGACGAACGAATGGTCGAGCTGGTCGGTGCGGACGCCTGGAGCGACGACGCCAGGGCCTATCCCACCACCTCGCTCGCAACGTGGCTGGTCGACAATCCCCTGCCAACGCGCGGCAAGCCGATTGGGGTTATCACCATCGCGGGCGAAATCGTCGATGGCGATGCTGGTCCCGGGATTGCCGGCGGATCGCGGATCGCGGAGTTGCTGGACGATGTCCTGACCGCCGACCTCGCCGGCCTCGTCGTTCGCGTCGACTCGCCTGGAGGGTCGGTGTTGGCGTCGGAGGAGATTCGCAACGCCATCCTGCGCCACAAGGCAAAGGGCATCCCGATCGCGGTTTCCATGGCAAATCTCGCCGCGAGCGGCGGCTATTGGGTTTCGACGCCCGCAGACCGGATCTTCGCCGAGCCTGAGACGATCACCGGTTCGATCGGCATTTTTGCGGTGGTACCAACATTCGAGGACACAGCCGCCAGCATTGGCGTGACCAGCGACGGCGTACGGACCACTCCCCTATCCGGTCAGCCCGACCTGATCGGCGGCTTCACCCCGGAGGTCGACGCTATCCTGCAGGCAACCATCGAAGACGGCTACGAGGATTTCCTCCAGCGCGTCGGTACATCGCGCAAGCTGACGCGCGATCAGGTCGATCGCATCGGTCAGGGCCGGGTGTGGGATGGCGGTACCGCACGTCAGATCGGGCTGGTCGACCAATATGGCGGGATCGACGAGGCGCTGACCTGGGTCGCGAAACAGGCCAAGCTGGGCGATGACTGGCATGCCGAGTATCTAGGCTCGCGCCCCAGCGGCTATGACAATCTACTCCGCTCGCTGCTGCTCGATGACCCGGAGAATGCCGAGCGCGCCGACGTCACAGCCCTGTTCGCGCGGCAGCAGCACGGACTGTTCAGCCGTATCGAGAATGACCTCGATCGGTTGTTACGCGTCAACGGAATGCAGGCCTATTGCCTCGAGTGCGAGCCGCTGCCGCGAGCCGAAAATGCGGCCACGCGTTACGATGGATGGCTGGCGGCGCTGTTCCGCGCTTTGGCTTCCTAGCTGGCGCTTGCCATGGCGCGATTCGCCGCGTAAAGGCGCGCGCCTGCCCCGATGGCACGTCCCATCGCAATGCACAGGGCGGGCGCGTAGCTCAGCGGTAGAGCACACCCTTCACACGGGTGGGGTCACAGGTTCAATCCCTGTCGCGCCCACCATTTCCACTCCAGGAAGTTCGGAAATGGGCGGCTGGCATTAGCTAGCCGATCTCCACTTGATTATCCGACCCGTGACGCTCGCCATGGTCGAATTGTCGCTCGATCAGCACGCCACGAAAGGCCCGATCGAGCAGCAATATACTGCTGGTCCGGGTGCCATACTCGGGTGTGCGAATGAACGGCGAGCCAAGCGCGCGCTCACGTTCAATACCGATGCCCGTATCGGGCAACTCCGCATCTGGCGCGCAGCGGGTGCTGCCCAAGGCAGCGAAAAGCGGTTCAACATCGTCGAACCGGCCCGCCCCTAGCCATGCATCAAGTGCCTCACGCAGCATCAGCGACTTGGGCCAAGGTGCATTAAGTGTCCCGTTGGAAAGGTGGTGCAGGCCGGGCTCAAGCACCTTCGCTTCAGTCTCCTTCGCATTCGAAAGATAGGTCGCCTGCCCAGGCGCAAAGCCGATGAAGTTGAAGGGCCGGTAGTCGGAAAAGTCGGCGGATTGCTGGCTTAGGAAGGATTCCGGTTCATCGAGGAACCGCACCGGGAGCGATCCGCGCGAAAGGGGGCGTGGCTGCGGCATCCCTTCGCGCACGTTGGTGACTGCGGCGGCTCCGCGCCCCGGCGAAACAGCGAGCCAGCTCCCCCCCTCCTGCAAGTCGCGGCCGGCGACGATGTGGGGCCTGTCGCCCCACCGTGCGGCGGCACAAGCAGGCCGGGCATAGAATTCATCCCGGTTGCCGATCAGGGCGAGACCAAATTGCGGGGAATGATCCCAAGCGAAAGCAATGACGCACATGTCGGCTAGCTAGCAACCCCGGCAGGCGCTGCAAGGTGCACCTTGGCAGGTAGCTGAATTCCCTCGCAGACTACACAACGAAACAAGATACTTAGAATAGCTCGGGCGTCAGCGAATCCGTATCGCGTCTACCCGGAGGTTATAGGTTGGTCAGTTCGAGCGCCGCTTGACGCCTTCCGGCGCGGCATCCTTGTGGACGCCATTCCTTTCGATCCCGCGTCGGTCGACATACTTCTTTGCCAGATAGCCACCGGTACCCAGGGCGATCATGGCTGGGAGGCTCAGCCGACGCAGGGCACCGGCCGCGATCACGCCGATCGCCGCCCCAGATGCGCCGCCAATCTGATCTGTCTGCTTGGCGAGTTGACTACCCGCGATTGCTCCGATGATCTTGCCGAACATGCAAATGTCTCCTTTGCATACTCAACCGATGGCCGGCGATCGGGTTCCGTGTCTTACCCTTTTGCGCGCGCCGCGATGCCTTGCTCCAGCATCAAGTTGGCCGCCCGTGCAATCGCCGTTGGGTCGGGATCACCTTCGCGGGCCCAGATTGCGTAGCGCAGGCCCAGGAACACATTCATGCCCATCAATGCCCAGGCCTCTGGCGCGCCGAGTTCGGGGCGCAACCTGCCAGCGGCGGCGCCCACGCGCAGGCGCTCCTCTATGCGCCGACCGATCGTCTCATAATGGTCCCGGTAGCTTTCGGGGTCGACGAATTCCGCTTCGTCAATGATCCGGTAGAGCGCCTTGTTGTCCGCGGCAAAGCGCAAGAACGCTTCGAGCGCGGCGCGTTCGACCTCGACCGCGTCCATTCCCGGGGCCACGGCGTCGCGAGCGGCCGATCCGACCCGTTCGCTCATGTCGCGCACCAGGGCACGGAAGATGGCGTCCTTGCTGTCGTAGTAGGTGTAGAAGGTCCCCAGCGCCACGCCTGCACGGCGGGTGATCGCGCTGATCGAAGCGTCGTGAAATCCGCGTTCGGCAAATTCACGGGCTGCCGCATCGAGCAGTTTGCGCAAGGTTTTCCGTCCGCGATCGGTGCGTGGCACACGATCCGCATTGCTCGTCGCGGTGTCCATTCCCACCTCTTCCATCCGGACGTTCCTAAGCCCGAAAAGCGGTCGCGACAAGTTCGAACTTGAAAGGTGGTTCAGGTTTCAGTATTGGGAGTTCAAAGAGACCCAGGGAGAGAGAACCCAGCTTATGCGCAAGACCACACTGCTTGCCGCCGGCCTGTACGCCGGCGTCGCGACCGCCGCCCTTGTGGCAGCCCCGGCTCACGCCCAGGAAAGTGCCGATGAGGGCACCGCCGCGGACACGGCGAGCGCTGACGACAATGTGATCGTCGTGACTGCCCGGCGTCGCGAGGAGCGGATTACCGACGTGCCGCTCGCCGTCACGGCCATTTCCGGCGGGGAACTTGCCCTCAAGGGTACCCAGGACCTGACGCAGATTGCGCAGGAAGTGCCCAACCTGACGCTCGAGGTAAGCCGCGGCACCAACACCACCCTGACCGCCTTCATCCGCGGCGTCGGCCAGCAGGATCCCGTCGCCGGATTTGAGGCAGGCGTCGGCCTCTATGTCGATGACGTCTACCTGAACCGCCCGCAGGCGGCGGTCCTCGACGTATATGATGTCGAACGGATCGAAGTGCTGCGCGGGCCGCAGGGCACGCTCTACGGCCGCAACACCATCGGCGGTGCTATCAAGTACGTTACCGCTCGCCTGCCCGACGAAACGCAGGTCAAGGTGCGCGCGACTTACGGTTCCTATGACCAGGCCGACGTTATCCTCTCTGCTTCGACCCCGATCAGCGACACGCTGAAGATCGGGGCCAGCGGCGCCAGGCTGTCGCGTGGCGGCTTCGGCGACAACCTCACCCAGCCCGGCGTCGAGAACTACAACAAGGACGTCTGGGCGGCCCGCGGCACGATCGAATACGACGATGGCCCGCTCTTCATCCGCCTATCGGGCGACTACGTGAAGGACAATTCGGACCCGCGTCAGGGCCACCGCCTCCTGGTCGGCCAGTTCAGTGGCGCTCCGGTGCTCGACAGCGTCTATGACACGCGCGCGGGTCTCAACGTCGTTGAGCAGGAAGTCGAAGCCTACGGCGGCGGCCTGACCATCGCCTACGAGGCGAGCGATACCATCACCCTGAAGTCGATCACCGGTTATCGCAAGGATCACTCGACGACCCCGATCGACTTCGACAGCCTCCCCGCTGCCGACCTTGACGTGCCGGCGATCTATCGGAACAAGCAGTTCAGCCAGGAACTGCAGTTGCTCTACGAAGGCGACCGGATCTCGGGCGTACTTGGCGCCTATTACCTCGACGCCAATTCCTTTACCGCCTTCGACGTTGCGCTCTTCACCACTGGCGCCCTGCCAGCGGTTGGCCTGCCCGGTCTGAATGCGCAGACCCTGGGCGATGTCGACACCGAAACCTATTCGGTCTTCGGTGACTTCACCTTCGACATTACCGACCAGTTGAGCCTGTCGCTGGGCGGCCGCTACACTTGGGACAAGCGGTCCAGCCGCATCCTGCGCACCACCTTCGTCGGTGGCTTCTCGGACCTGTTCCCACCGTCGACCGCCACCGCCATTGCGGTTACCAGCGACTTCACTGGCAGCGACACGTTCAAGCAGTTCACCCCGCGCGCATCGCTGGCCTTCAAGCCCAGCAACGACCACACGCTCTATTTCACCTATTCGAAGGGCTTCAAGGGCGGTGGCTTCGATCCGCGCGGCCAGTCGTCCGCCGCACCCGATCTCGATGGCGACGGTGATCGCGACTACGACGATCAGTTCGAGTTCCTGCGGTTCTCCCCGGAGAAAGTCGACAGCTACGAATTCGGCTGGAAAGCCTCGCTGCTCGACAACCGCCTGTTCCTCGGCCTAGCGATCTTCAAGGGCGATTACACAGACGTCCAGATTCCCGGCTCGGTCGGCTTCGACAGCAATGGCGACGGCGTAAGCGACAGCTTCATCGGGATCACCTCGAACGCCGGCGACGCCGACGTCAACGGCATCGAATTCGAAGGCAAGGCGATCGTCGGGCGCGATTTCGCCGGGGCAGGAAGCCGCCTCTCGTTCAATTGGGCGATCGGTTACCTCGATGCGGAGTTCAACACTTTCATCGACTCTTTCGGTAACGACGTGGCGGACGAACGCGTGTTCCAGAACACGCCGGACTTCACCGCCAGTGCCAGCTTCGACCTCGGCCTGCCGGTGGCCACAGGTATCGTGGACTTCATCGGTTCGGTTTCGATGCGCGGCGATTCGAGCCAGTTCGAACTGCGCGGTCCGCTCGATCAGGACGCCTTCACCCTAGTCGATGCCAGCATCGTCTACACCGACGACAGCGATCGCTGGTCGATCGGCGTTCACGGCAAGAACCTGTTCGACAAGCGCTACATCGTTGCCGGCTATGACTTCGTGACCGCGACGCGCCTCGGCCTGGAAGGCAACCTCACCGGCTTCTACGGCGATCCGCGCCGGTTCTACGTCACGGCAGAATACAGGTTCTAACTCCTCCCAGGACCTGGACTGAAGGGTCGGGGCGTGCCCCGGCCCTTTTCGTTTGGTGCCAGCGTTCTCATACCTCTGGCCAAGCGCGAGGCGACAGGGCATAGCGCGCCGCCATGCACGACATCGCCTTTATCCGCGCCAATCCCGAAGCCTTCGATGCCGCCCTTGCCCGCCGCGGCGCCGAACCTGCTGCCGGCCGGATCATTGAACTCGACGCGAAGAGGCGCGAGGCTTCCACCAAGGTCCAGCAGGCCCAGAGCCGCCGCAATGAGGCATCGAAAGCCATCGGCCAAGCGATGGGCCAGGGCGACAAGGACAAGGCCGAAGCGCTCAAGGCCGAAGTCGCCGAGATCAAGGCCTCAATGCCCGAATGGGAAGAGGCTGAACGCGCCGCCGGGGCCGAACTCGAGGACCTGCTCGCCCGCCTGCCCAACATGCCCGCGGCGGACGTGCCCGACGGTGCGGACGAAGCCGACAACGTCGAGATCCACCAGTGGGGCAAGAAGCGAAACTTCAACTTCGAACCGAAGGAACACGCTGATCTTGGCCCTGCCCTCGGCATGGATTTCGAGACTGGCGCCAAGCTGTCGGGCGCGCGTTTCACCTTCCTGCGCGGCAACATGGCGCGCCTGCACCGCGCGCTGGCGCAGTTCATGCTCGACAAGCAGACCATGGAAAACGGCTACACCGAGTGCAATCCGCCAGTGCTGGTCAACGATGATGCCATGTACGGCACCGACAAGCTGCCCAAGTTCGCCGAAGACAGTTTCAGGACCACCGACGGGCGCTGGCTGATACCGACCTCTGAGGTCAGCCTGACGGCTTCGGTTGCCGACACGATCTTGGGGGATCTTGCCGACCCGATCCGCATGACCGCGCACACACTGTGTTTTCGCAGCGAGGCAGGCGCAGCAGGCCGCGATACGCGCGGCTTCATTCGCCAGCACCAGTTCGAAAAGGTCGAGCTGGTCACCATCTGCCGTCCCGAGGACAGCGAGGCCGAGCATGAGCGCATGACCAAATGCGCCGAGAGCATCCTCGAGGCGCTGGACCTGCCCTATCGCCGCGTGTTGCTGTGCACCGGCGACATGGGCTTTGGTGCGCGCAAGACCTACGATCTCGAAGTGTGGCTGCCCGGACAGGGTGCCTGGCGCGAGATTTCCTCGTGCTCGAACACCGGCGATTTCCAAGCACGGCGGATGAACGCGCGCTACCGCCCCGAAGGCGAAAAGAAGACCGCCTTCGTCCACACGCTCAACGGCTCGGGCCTTGCCGTTGGCCGTACGCTGGTGGCCGTGCTGGAGAACTATCAGCAGCAGGATGGCAGCGTAACAATTCCTCCAGTTCTTCAAAACTATATGATTGGAATTGAAAGGCTTGAACCGCAAGCCTGAAGCCCTGAGGAAATGCCAGTATGAATAACAGTCCCTGGAGCCATAGCCGTAGCGCCCAAGTTTCGGACGATATCGATTTCGCCATCCGGGGCGAGGATCTCCAGTTCGTCGAGATCGAACTCGATCCGGGCGAAAGCGCGGTGGCAGAAGCCGGTGCCATGGTATGGAAAGATGCCAGCGTCAGCATGGAGACCGTCTTCGGCGATGGCAGTGGCGGCGAAGGCAGCGGCTTCATGGGTAAGCTCCTTGGAGCGGGAAAACGCCTGGTAACCGGCGAAAGCCTGTTCACCACCGTCTTCACCCATCAGGGCCAGGGAAAGGCGCGGGTCGCCTTCGCTTCTCCTACGCCAGGCACAATTTTGCCCATCAAACTCGACAGTGTCGGCGACACGCTGATCTGCCAGAAGGACAGCTTCCTGGCCGCTGCCCGCGGAGTGGAAATAGGGATCGCCTTCCAGCAGCGAATGATGACCGGCCTCTTCGGCGGCGAAGGTTTCATCATGCAAAAGCTTTCCGGCGATGGGTGGGTTTTCGTTCAGATGGGTGGCACTCTGATCGAGCGCGAATTGGGTCCAGGTGAAGAACTCCACGTCGATACAGGCTGCGTCGCGGCCTATACAGCCAGTGTTGACATGGACATCACCCGCGTTGGCAGTGTGAAGACCATGCTGGTAGGTGGTGAAGGTGTGTTCTTCGCGCGCTTGCGCGGTCCGGGCAAGGTTTGGATCCAGTCGCTTCCATTCAGCCGACTCGCCGGTCGCATGCTTGCGGCTGCCGGCCCGAGGGGTGGCCAGAACCGCGGTGAAGGAAGCGTGCTGGGCGAACTGGGTGATATCGTGATGGGAAACAACTGAGGATCCGATGCGAATACTGCTGACCAATGACGACGGCATTCGCGCACCGGGCTTGGTCGTGCTCGAACAGATCGCACGCCAGTTCAGCAACGATATCTGGATATGCGCACCGGACGAGGAACAATCTGGCATGGGCCACGCGCTCACGCTGACCAGACCGGTGCGGATGCGGCAGCATGACGAACGGCGATTCTCGGTAACCGGCACCCCGACCGATGCGGTGACATTGGGCCTGCGCAAGGTGATGGACGGGCCACCCGACCTGGTCCTCTCGGGCGTCAATCGCGGTGCCAACCTTGCCGACGACGTCACCTATTCGGGCACTGTGTCCGCCGCGATCGAAGGCGCTTTGGCTGGAGTTCGCTCCATCGCCTTGAGTCAGGTTTATGCGCGTGAGGGCATGGGTGACGACGTGCCCTTTGGCGCGGCGATCGAATGGGGGGCCAGGGTGCTCGGCCCGCTACTTGAAACCCCGCTGCCGAAACGCACGCTGGTCAACGTCAACTTCCCCGCCCTCCCCCCCTCAGAGGTCAAGGGCATTCGAATCGTGCGCCAGGGCTTCCACGATTATTCAAGGGGAACTGTCGTCGAAGGGCGTGACCCACGCGGCTACAAGTACTACTGGTTCGGCCTCGAGGCGATCGAGCATACGCTCGATCACGGAACCGATCTCGAAGCGATCGACGAGGGGTATATTTCGGTAACGCCACTGCATCTCGACCTTACGCACCACGCCTCACTCGGCGCCATGGCGGAACGCTACGGCTGATGGGGCGTATCGCCCCAAGGCTTGCGTGCGGGAACGGCGAATGAGTGCCAGCCGCAAGACTCGATCCGCGCGCTTCAAACCGCTGCGCCGCGCAGTGCGCATCCCGGTTTGGGGCGATCTCGGTATCCGCCTAGGCTCAGCACTCTTGCTGATCTTTGCGGTGATCATGATCCACTGGTGGGATCGCAACGGGCTGGTCGACAACCTCGATGGCGAGGTGAGCTTCCTCGACGTGGTCTATTTCACCATGATCTCGATCACCACCACCGGCTTTGGCGACATCGCTCCGATTTCGGACCGGGCGCGACTGGTCGAGGCCGTGATCGTGACGCCCGTTCGCTTCGCCGTGCTCTTCATCTTTGTCGGGACGGCCTATAATTTCCTCATCAAACGCACATGGGAGCAGTGGCGCATGGCCCGTATCCAGGAAAAGCTGAGCGACCACATCGTCGCACTAGGCTTCGGGGTCTCGGGCTCCGAAGCAGTTGCCGAGCTGATCGAGCGCGGCACCGATCCCAGCCGGATCGTCGTCATCGATCCTAGCGAGGACCGCCTCAACGATGCTGAGGCGCTTGGCTGCAACGTGATGGCGGGCGATGCTACCCGCGACGAGACGCTCAAGGCCGTACGTATCGACAAGGCGGCCAATGTGCTGATTTCCGCCGGACGCGATGACACGACGATCCTGATCACGCTCACCGCCCGCTCGCTGGCACCCCATGTGCCGATCAGTGCGGTGGTGCGGGCCGACGACAATGAATCGCTGGCTCGGCAGGCAGGCGCCAACAACGTCATCAATCCCGTGCGCTTCACCGGCCTGCTGCTGGCGGGCAGTGCCAAGGGCGAACATATCGCCGATTATCTCGCCGACCTCGCCTCAGTATCAGGCCGGGTACAACTGGTCGAACGACTGGTTACCCCAGAGGAGTGCGGCGGCGCGCTTTCCGAACTTAGGTCGGGGGGCCGCGGCCTGCGGGTTTATCGCGATGGCAAGGCATTGGGCTTCTGGGAAGAGGAGTGCCAGATGCTTCGACCCGGTGATGTGATCGTAGAAATCATCCCCACCGTAAACGGTACCCACAACGGCGACGGACAGGTGGGTTCGTAGCGGCGCGAGCGCCTACGCGAAGGCGACGAAGACACCCCCAACCACTGCCATGCCGACCACGAAGTGCCCGGCATCGATCAGGAACAGCGTCAGCGACTTCCTCTGGTGCAGGTAGTTGATGCCGATCGCCGGGGTCATGATCGTCAGGCCAAAGCCCACGGCCATCATCATGATCACATGCGGCGCGGGATTAGTGCGTGCGATGTTGTGGCCCAGCATCAGGCACACCAGCAGTTCAAAGGCGAAAGTCAGTCCCATGATCTTCGCCACCTGGGCGCCTTGCGGAGGTTCGGTGATCCCGGTCTCACGCTGCCATGGTTTGCCGAACAGCACACCATACCAAAGCGCCCCGACCGCGAAGAATGCGGTCGCGGCCAGAAACACTGCGAGCAGGTTTACGTTACCCAAGGTTCAATCCTCCCATTAGAGCCTGACCGCATCGCGCAGGGTCAGCGGCAGCCATGTCACGGAGAAACCGGACAAGCCCGTGTGAGTCAGTTTCTGCCGCAGCTTCGCGCCCGGTTGGGCGGAGACCGCGCGCGTGCCGTCCGCGCACTCGATCGCGACGTGGTCGGCCCGCTCGCCTTTGGTCAAAGTGATGCGCATGGCTTGCCAGTAGCGCAAAGCCGCAGTTGCGTGTAGGGGCGCGCGCAATTCACGGAACATGCGCGTATGACTACCACCACTTCCCTCCCCGACCAGAAGAAGGTCGGCATGGTATCGCTCGGCTGCCCCAAGGCGCTGGTCGATTCCGAACGCATCCTGACCAAGCTTCGCGCCGACGGCTATGCCATGAGCCCCGACTACGCGGGTGCAGACGTGGTGCTGGTCAACACCTGCGGTTTCCTCGATTCCGCCAAGGAGGAAAGCCTCGAAGCAATCGGCGAGGCGATCGCCGAGAATGGCCGCGTCATCGTCACCGGCTGCATGGGTGAAGAAGCCGACGTGATCCGCGCCCGCTTCCCGCAAGTGCTCGCGGTAACCGGCGCGCACCAGTACGAGCAAGTCGTCGAAGCCGTCCATGAGGCCGCGCCGCCCAGCCAAGGCCCCTATGTGGACCTGATCCCCCAGATCGACGTCAAGCTGACGCCGAGACACTACAGCTATCTCAAGATCTCAGAAGGCTGCAATCACTCCTGCGCCTTCTGCATCATCCCGCAATTGCGCGGCAAGCTGACCAGCCGACGGATCGACGCGGTGCTGCGCGAGGCCGAGAAGCTGGTTGCCGCCGGGACCAAGGAACTGCTCGTCATCAGCCAGGATACCAGCGCCTATGGCGTGGATATCCGGCACGATGAGCGGATGTGGAAGGACCGGCAGGTCCGCGCCCACATGACCGATCTTGCGCGCGAGCTGGGCCAGCTCAAGACACCGGAAGGCGAACAGCCCTGGGTGCGGCTGCACTACGTCTATCCCTATCCGCATGTCGACGCAGTCATGCCGCTGATGGCCGAGGGTCTGTTGACCCCCTATCTCGACATTCCCTTCCAGCATGCCAGCCCTTCGGTGCTGCGCGCGATGAAGCGACCAGCCAACGAAGCCAAGGTGCTCGAACGGCTCAAGAGCTGGCGCGAAATCTGTCCGGATATCGCGATCCGCTCGAGCTTCGTGGTCGGCTTTCCCGGTGAGACCGAAGACGATTTCCGGTATCTGCTCGACTGGCTCGAGGAAGCGCAACTCGATCGTGTGGGCGCATTCCGTTTCGAACCCGTCGAGGGCGCACAGGCTAATACCCTGCCCGACCCGGTGCCCGAAGCGGTCAAGGAAGAGCGCTACGCGCGGATCATGGAAGTGACCGAGCGCATAAGCGCAGCCAAGCTTGCGGACAAAGTCGGACGCATCATTCCTGTGATCATCGACGAAGTTGGCGAGCCGGACGAGGATGGGGACATCGGAGCGACGGGTCGATCGCAGGCCGACGCGCCGGAGATCGACGGCAACGTTTTCCTGCGCAATGTGCCCGCCTATCTCGCCCAGGGCGCCATCGTGAAGGTCGAGATCGAGGATAGCGATGCACACGATTTATTTGGTGTTGTTGGCGCCTGATTTTGTAACAAAATTGCCGGCAGGATGAAATTAACCAAACTCACCAAGGCTAAATTTACCACTTAGGGTTCGGTAATTCCTGTCGTTTCCGGCCATCAATGCCGGACATTCGTGCTTGTCGTGCTTCCAGACCAGTCCAGGTCCTAACGTCGAATTTACCATCGTACCCCGCAGTCCAGCGTGGCTTGCGGCTAATGCGGTAGTCCGCGTCAAAGCTTTCTTAAACTTAAGAAGCCCATAAGGGCTGCGATGGACACGAACCGCGCCTTGAATACAAAGCGCTGGCTGCCAATCCGCTGGCCGCGGCTCGGCGCCAGAGGCGCGCCCACGCGCGTGAAGCACGTATTCTGGTCGGCGCTGATCGCCTTCGCGATCCTCGTTCCGAGCCTGCTCAATCCAGTCGACCAGTTTGCCTGGATGGTCCAGTCGAAATTGGCAGGCCAGACCGCCCCCGCCAACGTCGTCTTCCTCAGTTCGGCCGACGATCTCGACGATCCCCGGCTTGGCCATCGCCGCGCAGAGCTGGCGGAGGCACTGGAAGAGCTTGAACGTCGCGGTGTCGGCAAGGTCTATCTCGATATCGCATTCGACGAGCCCTCATCGGCACGGTACGACGCCACGCTTGCCCGCGCGATCGCCGATCTTGGCCCCCGCATCGTCCTCGCCGATCAGGTCGAGCTCGACTCGAAAGGCCAGGAAGTCATTTATCGGACAGTTCCCGAGATTGCCGGGCACGCACATCGGGTGGTCTCGGACAAGCAGGACAACAATTATTTCGGTGTCAAATGGGTCAGCCGCTACACCTACCCCATCGAGGGCCGGCAGGTCCCGACGCTGGGAGCGGTGCTGGGTGGCTGGACTGGCAAGAAGCAAGGCACCTTCCAGATCGACTATGGCTTCAAGAGCCAGGCGCTGACCACGCTCTCGCTCGATGAACTGCTTGACAAGGACAACCGGAAATCCGGGGAGATCGATCTTGCCGGCAAGAACGTCGTCATCGGCTATGAGCGCCAGGTCTCGGGAACTCGCCTGAGCATTCCCCAGGGTGCCAACGCCCCCGCCAGCTACATCCCGATCCATGCCGGGGAAACTCTCCGCAATGGCCGGACCGGCTTTGTCGACGGCAGAATCATGCTGGCCGCCGTCTCCGCCTTGCTGGCACTGCTGGTCTTGATCGGCACCAGTCGCCGGCGCCGCTGGGTTGGATATGCCCTGATTTCAGCCGGGATCCCGCTTGCGCTCGCCGTCGCGGCGCGCCTCGGAATCCGCCTCGAGGCTTCCTATGCGATCGGGCTCTGCTTGATCTACGCGATGTTCCGGTCGCGCACACGCTGGAAACAGTGGGTGGCGCTCGTCAACCAGGATACCGGCATCCCGACCCTGCGCGCGCTCGAAGCCCGCCTTGGTCGCGAAAGGATCGGCAGCGGTCACGTCGTCATCGCCAAGCTGCACAACTACGAGCGCGTTCTGAAATCGCTGCGCAACGAGGACCGCAACGCTTATCTGATCAAGGTGATCGACCGGCTGCGCGCCGCCGATCCCGGGCTCGCGGTCTATTCCGACGGGCACCATATCGGATGGTACACCCATAGCGACAACACCAAGGCGCTGATCGAGCATCTTGAAGGCATGCGTGCGATCTTTGCCGCCCCAGTGGTGGTCAATTCCCACACCATCGATGTCGACATCACTTTTGGGCTAGCCGCTATCGAGGGCGACCCGCAGGGTCGCATCGTCGCTGCACTGGCTGCTGCCGAGGAAACTTCCGAAGCCCATGAACCGATCAAGGCCGCCGAAAGCGGCAACCAGAGCGACCTGCTGTGGGACATCTCGCTACGCGCACGCATCGACGAAGCCATGGAGATGGGCGAGATTTACTGCGTGTACCAACCCAAGATCGAGGCCACGACTGGCCGCATGGTCGGGGTCGAGGCACTCGTGCGCTGGCACGATCCTGCGCGCGGGTTCATCGACCCAATGCACTTCATCCAGCAGTGCGAACGAGCGGGCCGAATGGAACACCTCACCCGCTACGTGCTCCAGAGCGCTTGCTCGGCTGGCAAGCTCCTGCACTTTCGCGGCCGTCCGATCACCATGTCGGTGAATATCTCCGCGACCTTGCTGGGCGACATGCGCATCGTGGGGATCGTCCGCAATATCCTGCAGGCGACGCGGTTTGATCCACACTGTCTGATGCTGGAGATTACCGAAACGTCGCGCATTGCCGACCTTGGAACGGCGTCAACAATTCTCAAGGAACTGCGTACCCTCGGCCTCAGGATCTCGATCGACGACTTCGGGGTGGGTTCGGCAAACTTCGAGACATTTTATGAGCTTCCGTTCGACGAGCTCAAGATCGACAGGTTGTTTGTTGCCAACCTGGCCCGCGACGCCAAGGCGCGAGCGATTGTATCAAGCATCGTCTCGATGGGTCGGGAAGCGCGAATCACCATCGTTGCCGAGGGGGTCGAAACCGCGCAGGACGTGGAAATCCTTAACAAAATCGGGTGCGACGAGCTCCAAGGATACTACTTTTCACGACCGATTTCTCTATCTAACCTATTGGAATACAAGGATACCGATCAGGAGGCCCGCGCGGTAAACATGGTTTAGGCTTTACAAACAGATATGGTTAATAGATGGTTACCACTGTATCAACAGGAGGTACCATCATGCGTTGGAACATCTGGCAGTGGCTCTTCGACTGAGCATTTGCGTAAACCGAACAACAAACTGAACAACAAGGGCCCCGAAAGGGGCCCTTTCCTATTTCGGCGACGAGTTCCAGCATGGAGCGCACCCCAGCAGCACTTCGAAACCGTGATCCTCTTCGGGCGTTGCCACCTCAGATGACTCTCAATCTGGAAACCGAATTTACATTCGATGTCGAGCAGGCAACCGATGTGCTGCTGCAGTTCGAAGCCGCCGTCCTCGAATCCCAGGCGATAGAGTCATCGCAAACGCTGATCTCTCCTGCCCTCGCCCTGACTCGCGTCACAGCCGAAGCTGGCATTGGAGAACGCATCTGGCTGCCGGCGTCGGGGATGGTCAGCGTACGCTACAGCGCGTCCGTAAAGATTACACGCTCGCAGCCAGCGCTTGCCGATCTCGATGCGATTGCCCCACACGACCTCCCCGCCGAGGCTGTCGCCTATCTGCTCGACAGCCGATACTGTCCGGCCGAACAATTCCAAGCCTTCGTAGATGACGAATTTGGCACCCTCTCGGGCGGCGCCCGGATCGATGCGATCCGCGCCTGGATCGCATCGAACTTCACCTATGCCTCGGGCAGCTCAGGCCCGGAGACCGGTGCGGTCGACAGCTTTGTCGCGCGGCGCGGCGTTTGTCGCGACTATGCCCACGTCCTGATCAGCCTTGCCCGGGCCAGCGCGATCCCCGCGCGCTACGTTTCCTGTTATGCCCCGGGGGTCGATCCTCCTGACTTCCACGCAGTAGTTGAAGTCTTCCTTGCCGAGCCATCGGGCGCGGGCGTCGGCGCATGGCATCTGGTAGATGCTACCGGAATGGCCGACCCCTGTGAAACGGCCATCATCGGGGTCGGTCGCGATGCCGCTGATGTCAGCTTCCTGACCAGCTTCGGACCAAGCAATTTCGGGTCGCTGTTGGTTCGCGTGACGAAAGAATAGGAATGCAGCACTCTGGTCCCGGTCACGCTGGGCTGGTAACCCGCGCCGAAGAGAGGGAAAGACCATGACCGCAGGGCCAACCGCATGAGCTTCACTGCCGATCGCCTGCTGTTGTTCGGCGCTACCGGCGACCTCGCCCAGCGAATGCTGCTGCCTTCGCTTTGCGCGCTCGACGTCGACGGACTGCTGGCCGAGGATCTGAAAATTGTCGGTACCGCGCGTTCGGACCTGACGACCGACGCATATCGCGCTTTCGCTCGCGAAGCGCTCGAGAAGTATCTCCCTGAAAGCCGCCGCGATGGCATGGAACACTTCCTGGGGCGACTGCACTACGTCCCGGTCGATGCGACCACCATCGAAGGCTATGACGAGCTGGCGCGCGAGGTCGGCGAGTACAAACAGGGTCTCGCGATATTCCTGTCGACTGCGCCGAGCCTGTTCGAATCGACCATTTCCGGTCTGCAGCATGCCGGCCTGACCGAAGGCAACGTCCGTATCGGGCTCGAAAAGCCACTCGGCACTGACCTTGCGTCCTCTTGCGAGATCAACGATGCGGTGGCGCGGGCCTTCCCCGAAGACCGCATCTTCCGGATCGACCACTATCTCGGCAAGGAAACGGTTCAGAACCTGCTCGCCCTGCGGTTTGCCAACCTGTTGTTCGAGCCGGTGTGGAACGCGCGCTACATCGACCATGTGCAGATCACCGTAGCGGAGACGGTCGGGCTCGAAAGCCGCGTCGCCTATTACGACGACAGCGGCGCGCTGCGCGACATGGTGCAGAACCACATGCTCCAGCTTCTCGCGCTGGTGGCGATGGAGCCGCCGACCAGTTTCGATGCGACCGCCGTGCGCGACGAAAAGGTCAAGGTTCTCAGGGCGCTACGCGCGGTCGCAAGAGATGAAACGGTTACCGGGCAGTACCGCGCAGGCGCCGTCAATGGTGCAGCGGTTCCCGGCTATGACGAGGAACTGGGCAAGGACAGCGACACCGAGACGTTCGTCGCGATCAAAGCGCATGTCGACAACTGGCGCTGGAAGGGCGTGCCCTTCTACATGCGCACCGGCAAGCGTCTGCCCGAGCGTGTGACCGAGATCGTGGTTCAGTTCCGCCCGATTCCGCACTCGATTTTCGAAGGTCGCGGGGCGACCACCCAGCCCAACCGCTTGGTCATCGGTATCCAGCCCGAAGAAAATATTCAGCTGACCATGATGGCCAAGGTTCCCGGGCTCGACCGCGAAGGCTTGCGGCTCCGGCCGGTTCCACTCGACATTGCGATGGACGATGCCTTCTCGGGTGCAGTTCGCAGGATCGCCTACGAGCGATTGTTGCTCGATCTCGTCGAAGGCGACCAGACATTGTTCGTCCGCCGCGATGAGGTTGAGGCCCAATGGGAATGGATCGACGCGATCCGCCAGTTGTGGTCCGACAATGATATCAAACCCAAGACCTATGGAGCCGGTAGCTGGGGGCCCAGTGCGGCGATCGCCCTGGCCGAGCGCGACGGGGTAAGTTGGCACGATGAGTAAGAGTCTGAACGATACCATCCACCGCGTGACGCAACGCGTGATCGAGAATTCGCGCGCCAGCCGTGCGTCCTACCTCGAACTGACCGACCGCGAGAGCGAACGTCAGGTCAACCGTGACACGCTGTCGTGTTCGAACCTCGCCCACGCCTTTGCCGGGGCCGAAGAAGACCAGCAGGCGATCAAGGCCGCGCGTGGGCCGAACCTCGGCATCGTAACCAGCTACAACGACATGCTTTCGGCGCACCAGCCGTACCACCGCTACCCGGAACGGATGAAGATCTGGGCACGCGAAGTCGGCGCCACCGCGCAGGTCGCTGGCGCGACCCCGGCAATGTGCGACGGTGTGACGCAGGGACAGGACGGCATGGAACTGTCGCTGTTCAGCCGCGACGTCATCGCCTTGTCGACCGTCGTCGCGCTGAGCCATGCGATGTACGACGGTGTCGCGCTGCTCGGCATCTGCGACAAGATCGTCCCCGGCCTGCTGATGGGTGCGCTGCGCTATGGCCATCTTCCGGCGATCTTCGTCCCCTCGGGTCCGATGCCGTCGGGCATCCCGAACAAGGAAAAGCAGCGGGTTCGCCAGCTATATGCAGAGGGCAAGGTCGGCCGCGACGAACTGCTCGAGAGCGAAAGCGCCAGCTATCACTCGCCGGGCACCTGCACCTTTTACGGTACTGCCAACTCCAACCAGATGATGATGGAAATGATGGGGTTGCATGTGCCGGGCGCGGCCTTTGTCCAACCGGGCGCGAAGCTGCGGCAAGAGCTCACCCGCACGGCGACGCATCGCCTCGTCGAAATGGGCAAGGACCGGGATTATCGCCCCCTCGCCCACGTCATCGACGAAAAGGCAATCATCAACGCGGCAATCGGCCTGCTTGCCACGGGCGGATCGACCAACCATGCAATCCACATTCCCGCGATGGCGCGAGCCGCGGGGATCGCCTTCGACTGGAGCGATCTCACCGAACTGTCTTCGGCAGTACCGCTGGTTGCGCGAGTCTATCCCAATGGATCGGGCGACGTGAACCATTTCCACGAGGCGGGCGGCATGGGCTATGTCATCGGCACTTTGCTCGACGAGGGGCTGGCACACCGCGACATCCTGACCGTGTGGGACGGTGGCTTCGAAGCCTATTCCAAGGAACCGGGAATCGACGGTGATGCCCTTGTTTGGCGCGATCCCGGCCCGTCGGGCGATACCGAAATGCTCCGGCCTGCCAGCGATCCTTTCCAGCCCGACGGAGGCATGCGCCTTGTCGAAGGCAATCTTGGCCGCGCCTGTTTCAAGTCGTCCGCCGTGGAGCGCGAACGCTGGACAATCGAAGCCCCTTGCCGCGTGTTCGAGGATCAGCCGTCGGTCAATGAGGCCTTCAAGCGCGGCGAGCTCGACAAGGACGTAGTGGTCGTTGTCCGCTTCCAAGGCCCGCGCGCCAACGGCATGCCGGAACTGCACAAGCTGACGCCGGCACTCGGTGTTCTGCAGGATCGCGGCTACCGCGTGGCACTGGTCACCGACGGCCGCATGTCAGGCGCTTCGGGCAAAGTCCCGGCGGCTATTCACTGCACGCCTGAGGCGCTCGGTGGCGGACCGCTGGCGAAGTTGCGCGACGGTGACATCGTACGCGTCTGCGCCCAGAGTGGGACACTTTCGACCACCGCCGACCTATCGACCCGCGAACCGGCAGCCGAACCAACACCCGACATGGGCATGGGCCGCGAACTCTTCGCCATGTTCCGCAATTTCGCCGATGGTGCCGAACGCGGCGCATCGGCGATGCTGGCGAGCGGGAGCCTTTGAGCATGGACCTCGTCGCAGTCGATATCGGCGGGACCCACGCGCGTTTCGCTCTTGCCAGCGTGACGGCCGATGGCTCGATCACGCTTGGTGAACCGGAAACACTACACACGGTCGATCATGCCAGCTTCCAGACCGCCTGGGAGGATTTCCGCGAGCGCAAGGGTGGAGCTCTGCCCCCACGCGTATCGATGGCCATCGCCGGGCCCGTTGGCGGCGAAGTGATCCGCTTCACGAATAACCCATGGATCATTCGCCCGGCGCTGGTGAAGGAAAAGCTCGGGGTCGAACACTACACCATCGTCAACGATTTTGAGGCCGTGGCACATGCGGTGGCGCGGGCTGACGAAGACCAGTTCCTTCACCTGACTGGCCCTGAAGGTACACTACCGGCAACCGGGCGGTTGAGCGTCCTCGGCCCTGGCACAGGCCTTGGCGTCGCCCACCTCTACCGCGAAGCCGATGGGAGCTACCGCGTTTCGGCGACGGAGGGCGGGCACATCGATTTCGCCCCGCTCGACAGCATCGAGGACGCAATCCTCGTCCGCCTGCGCAAGCGCCATACAAGGGTGTCGACCGAACGGGTCGTGTCGGGCCCGGCGATCGTCGACATCTACCAGACGCTGGCGGCGATGGAGAACCGCGCGGTTCCCGAGATCGACGATATCGAGATCTGGACCAAGGGTATGAGCGGCGAAGACAGCCTCGCCGCCGCGGCGGTCGATCGGTTCTGCCTTTCGCTTGGTAGCGTCGCGGGGGACATGGCTCTTGCACATGGAGCCAAAGGCGTCGTGATCGCCGGTGGGCTCGGCTATCGCCTGCGCGATACACTGCTGCGGTCGGGCTTCGCCGAGCGTTTTCGCGCCAAGGGTCGCTTCGAAACCATGATGGCGAGCCTTCCGGTCAAATTGATCGTCCTTCCGCAACCGGGCCTGTTCGGCGCGGCAGCGGCCTATGCTTCCGAACACGGGATTTCCTGAGCATGTCCATCGCCAACATCATGCAAACCGCACCGGTCATCCCGGTCATCGTGGTCGACGAGGTCGAACATGCCGTGCCCCTCGCTCGCGCACTCGTTGCGGGCGGCCTGCGCGTACTTGAAGTCACGCTGCGCACCCCAGCCGCGCTCGACGCGATCCGCGCGATGAAGCAGGTCGATGGCGCCATTGTCGGGGCTGGGACCGTGACCAATGCGCGCGAACTCACCACTGCCATGGAAGCGGGAAGCGAGTTCATCGTCTCGCCGGGTTTGACCGAACCGCTGGGCAAAGCTGCGATCGAAGCGGGCGTCCCCTTCCTGCCCGGGATCGCCAATGCAGGCGACATCATGCGCGGGCTCGACTTGGGTCTTACCCACTTCAAGTTCTTTCCCGCGATGGCTGCGGGCGGCCTCCCCGCGCTCAAGGCGCTCGCGGCGCCCTTCAGCCAGTGTCGCTTCTGCCCCACTGGCGGGATTACGCTGGAGAATGCGCCGCAGTGGCTCGCCTTCGATCCGGTGTTGTGCGTGGGCGGTAGCTGGGTCGCGCCGCGCGGTCCGGTCGACGAGGCGGTGGTAGAGGTTGCCGCTCGCGAGGCTTTCCAGCTCGGTAAATAGCCAGCGCGGCGGTGTTCCGGCGCGGCACGTCGCAAGGCGTCCGCTAGAAAAGCCTTATGCCTTGCCTCATAGTCGGACCATGGAGGCGATTCTCAAGTGGATCGGGGGAGCGACCCTGGCCGTTGGCGCAGGTTTGGTCGCCATTGCGATCGGGGTGCCGAACATGGACGACGCAATGCCCGAAGTGTATGCCCCCGCGCCAAAGCTTGAGCCTATGGGTGCGATCGCTGCCAAGGCGGAAGCCGATTTCGAGCGGCTTTACACCGTGCGCCGCATCCTGCCGATCAAGTACGGCGACTGGTATTGGGACGACAAGGACGTCCCACCCCCATTGGCCACTTCCCGATCCTCGCCAAGGATCGGCACAACGTGTCAGAAAAATATGGCAATGCGCCAATGCCATGGAGCCTGTTTCTCACAAGTGACGGGGTTGCAATCCACGCCGGTCACCTGGTCGAGAACGGCTATGCCAGTCACGGCTGCGTCGGCGTACCAGACCAGCTTGCCAGTCGGCTGTTCGCCATCGCCAAGAAGGGCGACATGGTGGTGATCAGTGATGGCCGCCAGATCGGCCTGGGCGACAGCATCATCTAGATTTACGGGGCGGCTCCGGCTCGAAACGCATCGCGTCCCATTGGGTCGCGGCATCGGCCTGATACATCACGCGCCGAGCCAGTATTCCGCCAAGCGATGCGTTCTCCTTCGCGCGTAGCCGACCGACCATCCTCGCGATGTCCGAACGCCGCACGTCGCTCGCTCCCAGGCGCCTGAGAATGCGCTCGACCACCCCGATCTCGATAATGCGCGGGTGCCCCCACTGGAAAAGGCAGGCACCATCTTGCCAGACGAGGGTGTCCATCACGCTGTCGATCCGTTCCTCGATCACCTCTTCCGCTTCGGCGAGGTGCCGCGCCGAAGCGGCAATGGCGAGTGGGTCTAGCCAGGGCAACTCGGCGATGGCCTTGCGCATGCGGACTCGATCGAATCCTTCATCCTCATTCGAGGGGTCCTGGGCAGCGGCAAAGCCTGAAGCGGCAACGATGTCGGCCAGTTCACGCCTTCGCCAGTCGAGCAAGGGCCTGATAACTGCCAGCTCCGCGGAAGTACCGCGAGGCGCCAGGGCGGAGGTCGGCCGTACTCCGGCAAGGCCCGACAGACCGCTGCCCCGATTGAGCCGCATCAGAAGCGTTTCAGCCTGGTCGTCCGCATGATGCGCGGTGGCGAAAGCGAGCACGCCTTGCTGCGCGAAATGCGTGCCGAGTGCGTCGTATCGAGCAGTGCGCGCTTCAGCCTGCAGGTTTCCCGGAGCGACCTCCACAGTGAGGATCGCATGCGGCACACCAAGTGTGGCACAGATCCGGGCAGCCTCACGCGCTTCCTCAGCGCTTCCCCTTCTTAACCCATGATCGACCGTGGCTGCCTCGACCCGCCCCGGAAAGGCGGCCTGCGCGAGGAGAGTCAATGCCAGGCTGTCGGGCCCGCCGGACAAGGCGACGCCAAGGCAGGTATCGCCTCTCTCAGGCTCCCACAACCGCAGGCAATCTTGGCGAAACCGCTCGACCAGAAGCGGATCCGGCGTCACGTCAGCCGCACTTCACCTTGGCTCGATCGGCGTCGTACTGCGTCTGCAGGCGACCCGTGGCGAGCGCCGGATAGGTCTCCGAGAACTCGGCCAGCGCGATACACGCACGCTTGGTATCCTTGAGAGCGATCATCGCTTCGGCGAGATACAGCAGGCTGTCGCCAGCGCGTGCACCGTTCTTGTCGGCCTGGTAGTTCTTGAGGAACCAGGGCGCCGCCTCCTTGGGCTTGCCATCGTCGAGATAGGCGCGACCGAGCAGGTTGCGAGCATAGCTGATGCGTGCATGGGTCGGGTATTTCTCGACCATCATTGTCAGTTGCTGTTGCGCCTCGGGATAGAACTTGGCGTCCCACAGACGGAAGCCATAGCTGTACTCATCATCGCCGGCGTCATCGGTCTGCGGCTTGGCAATAGCCTGTACTGCGGCCAGGCGCTCGCTGCTCGGACCCACGGCGGCCGCGGGTTTGGCAGGTGACGTGGCTCCCATACGTTCAGCATTGCTCGACACGGCGCTGCTCGGCGGCGGAGGCGGCGGCGCAGATTCCGCAACCGCAGGCTTTGGGGAAGCCTCAAGCAAGGCCACTCGTTCAGTCAGGAGGCGCAGGGTATTCGTGTTCTCTTCAACCTGCGCAGTCTGTCGCTGGACCTGCGCTTCGAGCGCATCCAGGCGTGCCAAGATATCGGTCACTGCCGTGGTCGACGGGGTCGTCAGGGTCGATGTGGTACTCGGCTGAGCCGTGATCTCAGGCTCGAAGAACCGGCCATCCCCACCCGGGAAGACCTTGCGCTGCAACGCACGCACCTCGGCTTCGAGGCGGCGAATACGCGTGTCGGCACTTTCGTTCTGTGCCGCAGCAGGAATACTTGTGGCCAGCAGCGCGACCAGCGCGCCACCAAGGCCCACCGTGCGAAGGGTTCGTCCGAAGATCATCGGTGAGGCTCCTCGTGGGATATCCGTAGCTTGAGAAAGTGCCCTAGGCCCACGAATCTGTCGAGGGCATGAAGCGGGCTTTTCCCCTTGTGATGGGGTGCGAAAGAGAAGGCTTCAGCGTCAGGTTGGCGGAGAAGCAGGTGCCGAAGGTGAAGACACCTGAGACGATGCAGCCGTCGACGCCGGAGGTCTCGCCAATAGGGCCGTAGCCGTAACCGGTACATCGGAGACGGTTTCGTCCTTTTCGGAAAGGCGCGGCACGGACTTGCCCCCAACCGTGATGGCGAAGGCATATGGCCGCCCGGTGCGGATCTGAGGGTTCACCGCATCGGCGGGAATGGTGAAGGTATCCCCCCTGGCCATGATACCTTCAAACAGGCGCTCGCCCTCGCCATCATAAAAGCGGACCCAGGTACCGTCGACTTCATTGGTGAAAACGACCGGATCGCTGACAGTTGGCTGCACGGCTTCGAGGACAGGGCTTATCGTCGCAGGAGACGCGGCGGCTACAGGCACGCTCTCTTCGCGCAAGGGAGCAGGATCGATACCCGGCGCAAAGTAACTTTGGTAGAAGGCATAAACCCCGGCGAGCAGCAGCAGCGTCGCCAGCAAGGCGAACCACGCCAGCCCACGATCCGGCACGCGTGCGGGATCGCCAGGTTCGAAACGGGCAGCGACACCGCGATCATCGGAGGCGCCTGCGGCCAGTTCCTCACGGACCTGGGCCATGATTTCATGCTCGTCGAGGCCCACGGCCCGCGCGAAGGTCCGGCTGAAGCCGATCGCATAGGTGCGCGAAGGGAGTGTGGAGAACTTGCCTTCCTCGATCGATTGCAGATGCCTTTGAGGTATGCGTGTTTCCGCCGCAACCTGCGCGATCTCAAGCCCGGCTTTCTCCCGCGCCACGCGCAGCCGCGAACCAACGCTATCGGCTCCTGCTCCCGTTCCTTCGACGATGTCGTCTTCTTCCATGGAATTCCCGATTTGCGACCCGGCGGAGAAATCCGCCTCTGACCCGGTGCCCCTTGAAAGCGAAGCGGGGCAGCACCTGTCAAGCGCTGCACCTACCACGAAAAACACAAACCGGCGAACTGCTTCACAGCTGCGACGAAATTAGTCGGCTTCAATCCCGCGTTCGTCGGCCCAGGCCTTCAGCGCAGCGCGCATGTCCGCTGGCGGACTTGCCAACCAAGCACTCATTTGCTCGCCGATCTCGTTCAGGTCGACCTTGCGCACCAGTTCCTTGATCGGGCCGACTGCCGCAGGCGTGATCGACAGGCGACGGTATCCGATGCCCAACATTGCGAGGGCCTCCAATCGGCGGCCACCCATTTCACCGCATACGCTGAGGCGCACCGGATAGCCTTCAACCCCACGCACCACGCGTTGAAGGAAACGCAGGATCGCCGGGCTCAGCCAGTCATAGCGTTCCGCCAATTTGGGGTTGGCGCGATCCGCGGCGAAGAGGAACTGGGTCAGGTCATTGGTCCCGACCGAAATGAAGGACAGGCGCGGAACGATCTGCTCGAGCACTTCGGCCAGTGCCGGTACTTCGAGCATACAGCCATATTCGATGGCTTCGGGCAGCAGCCTGCGGCGACCACGCAGGAATTCGAGCTGCTCTTCGAAGACCTCCTTCGCCGCGTCGAATTCCCAGGGCTCGGAAACCATCGGGAACATTACGGAAAGCTGGCGCCCGGCCGCCGCTTCCAGCAGCGCGCGAGCCTGGGCCTTGAGCAAGCCTTCGCGTTCAAGCGAGAGCCGCAGCGCGCGCCAGCCCATCGCCGGGTTCTCGTCCCGCTCGGCCACCTGCGAATTGAGGTAGGGAACCGCCTTGTCGCCACCTATGTCGACCGTGCGGAATATCACCGGCTTGTCGCCTGCAGCATCGAGCACATCTCGATAGAGCCGCATCTGCCGATCACGTGCTGGCAATGTGGCCGATACGAGGAACTGGAACTCGGTGCGGAACAGTCCAACACCATCGGCCCCGGTCATCGCGAGCGAACTCATGTCGTCGCGCAGTCCCGCGTTCATCATCACGGTAATGCGCGTGCCATCACGGGTGAAAGGCTCGACATCGCGCAGCTCGGCATAGGCTGCCTGGCGTTCACGGTTCTTGGCGAAGCGAGTATCGAGGGCGTCGAGCAAGGCCTGCCCAGGGCGCAGCGTTACCAGACCGCGGTCGGCATCGAGCAAAACCTGATCGCCTTCGCTGACCTGCGACAACACACCTGTCGCACGACCCAGCACGGGAATACCCATAGCGCGTGCCACGATAACGACATGGGAGGTGAGCGAACCTTCTTCGAGCACCACGCCCTTCAAGCGACGGCGATCATACTCAAGCAGTTCGGCCGGACCGAGGTTGCGCGCGATGAGGATCGAGTCGCGACGCAGGCCCTGCGTCGCAGCCGTGCCCAACTGGCCCGAAACGATGCGCAACAAGCGGTTCGAGAGGTCTTCAAGATCGTGCATGCGATCCGCCAGCAACGGATCGTCGATTTCGCGCATCCGCATCCGGGTGCGTTGCTGCACGCGTTCGATCGCCGCCTCTGCCGTCAGTCCGCTATCGATCGCCTCGTTGATGCGGCGGCTCCAACCTTCGTCATAGGCGAACATCTTGTAGGTCTCGAGCACCTCGACATGCTCGCCGCCCTTGCCGAATTCGGGTTCTTTGCCGAGCTGGTCGATCTGCTCGCGCATCTTGTCGAAGGCGCGGTAGACGCGCTGGCGCTCCGCCTCGATGTCTTCGGCCACCACCTGATCGATCTCGATCCTTGGCTGGTGGAACACCGCCTGCCCGGTCGCCAGGCCCTTAACGAGGATGAGTCCTTCGAGCACCTCTGTCTCGGTATTCGCATTCCCGAGATCGATCGCCTCTACATCGTCAACCAGTTCCTTGTGCGCGATGAGTTCCGACAGCACCATGGCGGTGGTCTGGAGCGCCTCGATCTCAACCTCTTCGTACCGCCGGGGATCGGCATGCTGCACGCACAACACGCCAACGGCACGCTCGCGATAGACGATCGGTACCCCGGCAAAGGAATGGAACTTTTCTTCCCCCGTTTCAGGGCGATAGAGGAAGTCAGGATGCGCCTTGGCTTCTGCCAGGTTGAGCGTTTCGATATTGCGCGCGATCGCACCGACGAGGCCTTCAGATAGCCCCATACGGGTTATGTGGACGGCATCCGGATTGAGGCCCTGCGTAGCGTAGAGTTCGAGCGCACCCTGGCGCAGCAGGTAGATCGAGCAGACTTCCGAGTGCAGGCTTTCTGCGATCGTTTCGACCACGCGGTCCAGTTTGTATTGGGCGTGGGTTCGCCCAGCCATGATCTCGTGCAGGCGGGTGAGGATCTGGCGGGCGGAGGCTGCGGCGGACATAAGCCGAGCCTATAGCAAAAATAGGGGTTTGCGGAAGCGGGGCTGGGGGCCCCGCATCCGCTTGTACCCGATCAGCAGCTTGCCAGTTCTTCCTTGATACGGAGCTTCTGCTTCTTGAGCTGCTGGATCATCGCTACGTCGGGCGCGGGTCGCGATTGCTCGGCGTGGAGGCGTGCCTCGAGACCGGCATGCTTGGCTTTCAGCGCTTCGACATGGGATGATTGCATAGAGCTGTCTCCTTTGCGGGTTAGTTGCGACCCCAAGAAGCGACTCGTGCCAGCGCGGCACGGGCCGCAGACCAAGTATCAAACCATACAATTGCCGATTTACAAACACCCGATCTTGGGGCCATGCGACGAAGCGAGATTCGGGAAGGGCAAGCGTGAACGAGCAGGAGCTGCGCAAGAGACTGGAGATGCTCCGCACCGAGCATCGCGATCTCGACGTGGCCATCGCCGCGCTGAGCGAAGCGGGCGAACGCAACGGCTTCGTCGACCAGCTCCAGATCGCCCGGCTGAAGAAGCGCAAGCTCCAGCTCAAGGACCGTATCGCCCTGATCGAAGATACGCTGGTTCCCGACATCATCGCCTGAAAGGCTGGTGCGTTCCAGCCCGGGACAGGCGAATCAGCAAAGCTAGCCAGCCTTGTAACAAGAGCGTAACCAAGCTGCATGTCGTCACGCGATATCAGCGAAGAGATCATCGAGGACCTCTACGCAGAGGCTCTTCTGCTTGCCGATGACGCGCGCGCCGTGTTCGACCTGCGCATGAACGTCGATATGGAAGGATCGAGCGACCTGCTGAGGATCGCCCTCTCGATTGAGGGTCTGCGCACGACCACGCGCGTTATGCACGTGCTCGCCTGGTTGCTTAACCAGCGCGCTTACCTTTCGGGCGAACTGACCGAGAGCCAGCTACGGCGACACAATACCTTGCCAGACGAGCGCCTCGCCGATCCTGCCAATCTCGCGCTGCTGGAACCCGAGACCCGCGAACTGATCCACGAGAGCGAACGACTGCATGCGCGAGTCGCCCGGCTCGACCATGATTGGCGACAACAGCGCGATGCCACCGACACGCCCATACAGGCAATGCAGGGCCGGATCGCACAGGCTTTCGGCCAGCGGTAATCTCTCAGGCGGCCGCACGGGCGCGGGCATAGCGCTCCAAGCGACTGTTTCGGGTCTTCTCATCCATCTGTGGCGTGAAACAGCGGGTCTTGCCGCGCATGGTCGCCGCCGCTTCGGCCAAGCTGGCGTGAACCCCCACCCCCACAGACGCCAGCATCGCGGCTCCCAGCGCGGTGGTCTCGACAAAATCGGGCCGTTCGACCTCGAGGTCGAGGATGTCGGCAAGATCCTGGGCCATCCAGTCATTGGCGCTCATCCCCCCATCGATCCTCAGACGGGACCATGGTGCGCCATCCGCGGCGAATGCCGTTGCGAGGTCGTGGGTCTGGTGCGCCATTGCCTCAAGCGCGGCCCGCGCAATCTGTGCCTTTCCGCTGGCGAAACTGAGCCCGGCGATGACACCGCGCGCTTCGGGCTGCCAATGCGGGGCTCCGAGGCCCGCCAGGGCAGGCACAATGATCACCTCCCCACTATCAGGGATCGAACGGGCAAGCTCTTCGGTTTCGGCAGCGGTCCCGATCAGGCCCAACTGGTCGCGGAGGTACTGGACGAGGCTTCCGGCAACGAAGCAGGAACCCTCGATCGCATAAGTCCGCACGCCATTTTCCTGGTAGAGCACCGTACCCAGCAGGCGATTGTCCGAATGCGGGATGTCCTGACCCTTGTTGGTCAGCACGAAGGATCCGGTCCCATATGTCGCCTTGGTCTCGCCGAAGGACAGGCAGCCCTGCCCGATGGTCGCCGACTGCTGGTCACCCACGAGCCCGCAGATCGGGACCTCCGCTCCAAACCAGTCCGCCTGGGCCACCGCCAGCATGCCGTGCGTGTCGACCACCTCGGGCAACACTGCGCGAGGAACGCCGATGAGTTCGCAGAGACCTTCGTCAAACTGCGCCCCGTCGAGCGCGAGCAGGAGCGTGCGGCTGGCGTTGCTCGCATCGGTGATGTGGGTCCCGCCAGAGAGCTTCCACACCAGCCAGCTTTCAACCGTGCCCATTGCCAGCGTACCCGCGTCGGCGGCGGCGCGAACATCCGCGCTTTTATCGAGCAACCAGCGCATCTTGGTCCCTGAAAAATAGGGATCAAGCAGCAGGCCGGTTTTGCGTTGCACCTCAGCTTCGTGGCCGAATTCCTTCAACCCGGCACAAAAATCCGCAGTGCGGCGATCCTGCCAAACGATCGCGCGAGCCAAGGGCCTGCCGGATTCGCGATTCCAGGCAACCACGGTCTCGCGCTGGTTGGTAATGCCGATCGCGGCAATGCTCTGTCCTGCAGCACCCACCGCCTGCCGAGCACAGGAGAGGGTCTTTTCCCAAATCTCCGAGGCGTCGTGTTCGACCCAGCCTGGCTCGGGATAATGCTGGGTGATCTCTTCCTGCGCGACTCGTTCAAGCGTTCCGTCGGGGGCAAAGATCATTGCCCTGGTGGAAGTAGTCCCTGCGTCCAGCACGAGGATACGGTTGGCCATGGTTTCTCCCTGTCATCCAGCGGCGCGTGACATGGGCCACTCGGTACCCCATATGCAAGTCTATGGCAGGCGCTCCCCCCAAACCTTGGCCTACCGGCCAGGCGATGCAACTCGAACCGCTGGTGCGGCGCGTACTCGCGCCCAACCCCTCCCCCTACACCTACACCGGGACGCAGACCTACATCGTCGGCCTGGGCGATGGTTGCGCGGTGATCGATCCCGGTCCCGACGATCCCGATCACTTGCTGGCTCTCGATGCAGCAATCGACGGAGAGCATGTCTGCGCCATCATGTGCACCCACACGCACCGCGACCATTCACCCGCGGCGAAGACGCTTGCCGCGCGGACCGGCGCACCGGTGGTCGGATGCGCGCGCCTGGTCCTCGACGACAGCGGCCCACGAGCCGATGCCGCGTTCGATCGCAGCTACGAACCCGACCGGGTGATGGAGGACGGCGAACAAATGACGGGTCCAGGCTGGACACTGACCGCGGTCGCGACGCCAGGCCATGTTTCGAACCACCTCTGCTTTGCGCTGGAGGAAAGTGGCGCACTGTTCACCGGCGATCACGTGATGGGCTGGTCGACCAGCGTGGTGATCCCGCCAGACGGAGACATGCGCGCCTATATGCAGAGCCTCGAGAAGCTCCAGGCGCGCGAGCAGGACCGCGTCTACTACCCCGCGCACGGCGAAGCGGTCGAGAAGCCGCACCAGCTCGTCCGCGGGATGATCGGCCACCGCCGCCAGCGCGAGAACCAAATCCTCCGCTTCCTCGGTGAAGGTCCGCATGCTGCCGCCGATTTCGTGCCGAAGATGTACAAGGGGCTCGACCCCAAGCTGCACAAGGCTGCGGAGATGTCGGTCACTGCGCATCTGATCGATCTCGAGCGACGCGGGTTGGCCCTGCAGTCGGACGATATCTGGCGAACGATCTGACAAAAGCAGCCAATCCTTCCGAATAAGTCGTTCGTCGTTTCGACAGGCAGGCGATTCCAGGCCGCCGAACGCCACTTCCCCTGATCCTCGCAGAGGCGTATTGGCACGACATTTCACGAATGACGTGGGTCGCGCACAACCGGAGGGATTTATGGCAACGTTAGCCGGCGCCCCCACGCGCCCTGCACACGATATCGCCGAGCGGCGGTTCTTCTTCATCATGGCACTGGTGATGGCGACAGTCATCGTCGCCGGGTTCTCGTTGAACCTCGCGATGGGTCGTTCGACCTTCGACGTGCCGATAATCTATCACGTCCATGCCGGCGTATTTTTCAGCTGGGTGGCCATCTACGTCGCACAGAACGGCCTGATCGCGTCCAACAACGTGGCATTGCACCGGCGGCTCGGCATCATCGCCTTTCTATGGGTCCCACTGATGGTCGTGCTTGGCTTTGCCATCATGATCACCAGCCTGCGCCGCACCGGCGGACCGTTCTTCTTCGACCAGAACGAATTCCTGATCAGCAACTCGCTGCAACTGGTGCTGTTCGCAACACTCGCATTCTCCGCCTTGCGCGCCCGTCGCTACACCGGCTGGCATCGCCGCCTGATGTTTTGCGCCATGGCAATCCTGACCGGTCCGGGCATCGGCCGGCTCCTGCCTATGCCATTGCTGATACCCAACGCCTGGCGAGCGGTTATCTTCATCCCGCTGATTTTCCCGATCATTACCATGGTGGTCGAAAAGCGGCGCACGGGCAGCATCCACCGCGCGTGGTATTGGGGCGTAGGCTCGGTGATCGTGGTACAGATCGTCTCAGACATCATTGCCTACAGCACACTGGGCGTTTCGCTGACCGAGCAGGTTCTGGCCGGATCGCCTGGCGCAGAGCGCCCGATGGAGGCCTTCCTGCCGCCCGGCTTTACCATGTGAGAAGTGCGCAACGGCGCTTGACCGGAACGCACTCGCCTTCGCATCCGTTGTGGCTATAAGCGCCGCAAACGCATTGCACGGGAAAGAGAATGACCGACCAGACCAAGCCGCTTACCGGGCAGGACCTGCTCGACGAGATCAATCGACTGCGGAAGGAAAAGAACGCGGTCATTCTCGCGCACTATTACCAGACAGCGGATATCCAGGACCTTGCGGATTTCGTCGGCGACAGCCTAGAACTGAGCCGCAAGGCAGCGGAAACCGATGCCGATGTGATCGTGTTCTGCGGGGTCAAGTTCATGGCCGATACCGCCAAGATCCTCTCGCCGGAGAAGATCGTGGTACTGCCCGATATGGACGCCGGGTGCAGCCTCGAGGATTCCTGCCCTCCGGAGAAGTTCAAGGCATTCCGCGAAGCCCACCCCGATCACATTGCGCTGACCTATATCAACTGTTCGACCGAGGTGAAGGCGCTGTCCGACGTGATCGTGACCAGTTCTTCAGCCGAGACGATCCTGAGCCAGATCCCCGAGGACCAGAAGATCATCTTCGGACCGGACCGGCACCTGGGTGGCTATCTGTCGCGCAAGTTCGGGCGTGAGATGCTGTTGTGGCCGGGCGTGTGCATCGTCCACGAGGCCTTTAGCGAGACCGAATTGATGAAGCTCAAGGAACAGTATCCGGACGCACCGGTTGCTGCCCACCCCGAATGCCCGCCGGTGATCATCGATCACGCCGATTACGTCGGCTCGACCAGCGGCATCCTGCAATTCGCCAAGACCTTCGAAGGCGACACACTGATCGTCGCGACCGAACCGCACATCATCCACCAGATGGAAAAGGCGCTGCCCGAAAAGACCTTCATCGGTGCGCCGGGCGCGGACGGGAATTGCAGCTGCAATATCTGCCCCTACATGGCGCTCAACACCATGGAGAAGATCTACGCCTGCCTGCGCGACCTCGAGCCACGCATCGAGATCGAGGAAGGCCTGCGCCTCAAGGCCAAGCAGAGCCTCGACCGCATGCTGGAAATGGCCAGCGGCACGATCGGCAAGGGTGATCTAGGTAGGGTCTGACAAATAGAAGTCCGGGAGAAAGAAAGAGATGGTCGCACGCCTGGCGCTCGCCGCCGCGCTCGTATTTGCTGCTAACCCAATCCTCGCGCAGGATACCGACGCAGAAGACCCGTACATCTGGCTCGAGGAGATCAAGGGCGAGCGGGCGCTCGAACAGGTCGATGCGTGGAATGCGGCAACCGAAGAGCTACTGACCAAGTCTCCCGAATATCCCGTCGCCCGCGCCTGGGCGAAACAGATCCTCGACGACGATCGCCAGATCGCCATGCCCACGGCGATCCTTGGCAATCAGGTCGTCAACCTGTGGCGCGACGCCGCCAACCCGCGCGGGCTGTGGCGGATCGCATCGCTCGACACCTACCTTGAAGGCAGTCCGCAATGGCGGGTGCTGATCGATGTCGATCAGCTGGGCAAGGAAGAAGGGCAAAGCTGGGTCTGGCACGGCGCAAACTGCCTCGCGCCGGAGTATCGCCGCTGTCTCGTCTCGCTGAGCCCGGGCGGGACCGACGCCGATGTTGTGCGCGAGTTCGACCTTGCGACAGGCCAGTTCATTGAAGGCGGTTTCACCCTCCCCGAGGCGAAGTCGAACGTCGACTGGTTCGACGAAGATACGCTGTTCGTCGGCACCGACGAGGGTGCGGGCAGCCTCACCGAATCGGGTTACCCTCGCCTCGTGAGGCTCTGGAAGCGTGGCACCGATTTCGCGCAGGCGGAGCTGGTCACCGAAGGGGAAGTGAGCGACATCAGCCTCAACGGTTTCTCGGTACTCGATGGCGATACGCGTTGGCGCTTCATTCGCCGGGGCGTGACCTTCTGGACCGACCGCTTCTCAATGGTACGCGATGACGGATCGACCACTGCCCTGCCGTTACCCGAAGATGCCGAATACGAGGCGGTGCTGGCTGGCCAGGTGATCGCCAAGCTCAATTCCCCGCTCGCACTGCCCGAAGGGCAAGTCGAAGCCGGAGCGCTGGTTGCATGGTCGCTGGGCGATATCGCCGCCGGTCGCGAGGCGACACCGGAGGTGGTCTTCCGACCAACCCCAGCGCAGGCAATCGAGGAAGTCGACAACTCGGAAAGCAAGCTGTGGGTCAAGGTGCTCGACGATGTCTCAGGCAAGCTGCTTGAGCTGACCCCCGGCCCCGATGGCTGGACCAGCCGCGCGAAGGACCTGCCAACCAACAGCACGATCCAGCTGGTCACAACCACCGGCAAGGGCGACACCACGTTCGTCACCGTCGAGAGCATGCTGACCCCGCCGACCCTCTACGCGGTCTCTTCCGAAGCAGAGGCGCGCGTCGTCGCCAGCCAGCCCGCACAGTTCGATGCCTCGAAGTTCGCGGTCGAGCAGCGTTTTGCCACCTCGAAAGATGGCACCCGCGTCCCCTATTACATCGTTCGGCCTGAGGGTGCGGAAGGTCCGTTGCCGACGCTGATCCACGCCTATGGCGGGTTCCGCAGCGCGCAGACGCCCAAGTACCTCACCGCCGAACCCTATCGCAGCGGTCCGTTGGCGCTATTCTGGTTGGAAAGTGGCAATGCCTACGTCCTCGCCAACATTCGTGGGGGCGGCGAATACGGGCCACGCTGGCACGAAGACGCGCTGCGCGAAAAGCGCATCAATGCCTTCGACGATTTCAATGCGGTGGCCGATGACCTTGTGAAGGAACGACTCGCCGAACCGGGCCGTATCGCTGCATCGGGTCGCTCGAACGGAGGCGTCCTGGTCGGCGCGGTCGCGAACCTGCGACCGGACCTTTATGGCGCGGTCATCTCGGGCAGCCCGCTCGACGACATGCGTCGCTACAACAAGCTGCTCGCCGGCGCTTCGTGGGTGGCCGAGTATGGCGATCCCGACGTGCCTGGGGATTGGGCTTTCATGCGTGCCTGGTCGCCCTACCAGAACCTCAGGGCGGTGAAGGACTACCCGACCGTGTTCTATTACCTCTCGACGCTCGACGACCGGGTCCATCCCGGCCACGCCCGCAAGATGGCCGCGAAGCACGAAGCGCTGGGCCAAACGGTCTATTACCACGAGTACAAGGAAGGCGGACACTCGGTCGGCGCCGACCATACGGAGGATGCCAAGCGGGCTGCACTGCTGCTCGCCTTTCTCAACCGCGAGATCGGAGGCGGGAGGGAATAAGGCACCGTTTGGCTGCTGAAGCGTAGTATCTCCGAACGCAACCGTCCGGGGGAAAACGCTTGCCCGCCAATCTTCGCTGGTTCTGGGCCCAGATCAATTCCAATTACTGGTTCTGGCCAGCATTGTTCTCGCTGGTAGGGATCGTGCTCGCCTTCGGCCTTGTCTGGCTCGACCGCAATGGCGCTGCCGAATGGTTCAGCGGGATCGATTGGCTGGTGCCTGCTCGCCCCAAAGGCGCCTCGAACATGCTCACCGTGATCGCGGGATCGATGATCGCGGTCGCCTCAACCGTGTTCTCGATCACAATCGCTGCCGTGGCCTATGCGAGCGGTACTTACGGCCCACGACTGCTGACGAATTTCATGGAAGACAAGGGCAACCAGCTAAGTCTGGCGACATTCATCGGCACCTTCGTCTACGCCATTACCGTGCTGCGCGCCGTTCGCGCCGAGGACGAGGTTGCAGCCAACTTGAGAGATGCGGTGGAGAGCGGCCTCCCGGGATTCGTGCCGCAATTGTCGTTGCTTGTCGCCTATGGGCTGATGGTGCTGTCAGTCGCAGTCCTGGTATATTTCCTCAACCACGTACCTTCGAGCATCCGGATCAACTCGGTACTCAAGGGCATCGGCCGGCGCCTGCTCGACGATATCCGTGACAACTACCCTGTTGATCCGTCGGGAGCGGAGCTGCCCCAGGCGCCTGAAGGAACACCCATACCCACCGAGCGGACCGGGTATGTCCAGATCGTCGACTTCGACGCGTTGCGCGATATCGCGGAAGAGTTCGACATCAAGATCGCGCTCGAGGTCAGGACTGGCGACTTCGTCCACCCCGGAATGGCGTTGGTGCGCGTCACCGACGGTGATGCGGATGAAGCTTTGGCAGGCAGGATTGCTGAGGCGGTTTCGATCGGCTCGACCCGCACCCCGACACAAGACCCGCAGTTCCTCATCGATGAGCTGGTTGAGATTGGTCTGCGGGCCCTGAGCCCAGGTATCAACGACCCTTTCACCGCGATCACAGCAACGCATTGGCTTGGCGCTGCGATTGCCGAACTGGGTCGGCGCGACTTGCGCCGCCGGCAAGAAGATCATCCCGGGGATGAGAGCGTTTGGCCTCTGTCCGATACATTCGCCCATTTCGTCAACCGCGGATTCGGCGTGATGCGCAGCGCGGTGGCGACCAGCCTTCCCGCGACCTTGGTGACGTTCGACACGTTACGTGCGGCTGTGGCACCCATCGAAGATGAAGGCCGGATTGCGCTTTTGCGGGAGCAGGGCGAAAAGCTGATCAAGCAAGCGCGCTTGTCGCTTGGCGGCCCTGACCTCGACGAGACGGAAGCGCGCTACGCCTCATTCCTCAAGGCATTTCGCTAGCGGCGTCGCGGGGCGGCTGCGCGCGGTTCCGCAAGCTTTGCAATCAGCAGGGCCGCGGCCACCAGCCCCATGCCGAGGAAGTCCGCCGGGGCAAGCGTTTCGCGGAATGCCAGCCAGCCGACCAGCGCGGCAAGCGCGGGTTGGGTCAGCAGGGCGAGACCGATGATGAGCGGCGGGAAGTGTCGTAGCGAATAGACGATCAGCGCCTGGCCGACGAGTTGCCCGGTCGTAGCCATGGCGACAACGGGCAGCCAGCCCGCCGCACCGGGCAGGACCGGCTCCCCCGCAGCCAGTGCGATTGCGAGCAGCACAGGTGCACCGGCGATGCTAACCAGTGACAGGACGGTCCACTGCCCAAGTCCTTGTCGCGCCCTCTGCGCGGGAATCAGGTAGAGCACGTAGAATGCCCCGGCCGTGAGACACAGCAGGTCCCCCACCAGCGTCTCAGGCGAAATCTCGAAGCTGCGACCCAGCAGGATCGCGCCTCCGGCAAGCGCAGCAACAATCGCCGCCGCCTCATTTGCGTGGGGCGCCCGCCGCAATTGGAAAAGGCCCCAGATCATCAGGAACAGGCTGCCGGAATTGGCCAAAAGAACCGAGTTCCCGAGCCGCGTCAGGTGGATTCCGATGTGCCAGGCGACGAGATCAAGCGCAAAGGCGATCCCGGCAAAGGCGATCCACATTGCACGCCTGCGATCGAGGCGCTGCCCGCTCGACTCACGCCGCGCCAGCAACAGCAGGATCGGCAGCGGCAGCAGCAGGCGCCAGAAGCCCAGCGATACCGGGCCGGTGTCGGCCAGTCGCACGAACCACGGCCCGATCGCCAATGCGGCGTTGCCACCCAGCAGCGCGGCAAAGTGCCATGCGCCGGGCTGAAAGTCATTCTTGTCCATCGCCCCGGTTGCGCTGCCCATGACAGGCACCTAGCTCAATGCACCAGACGCGCCAGCAAAAAGGATTTGCCCGCATGTACGACCCACTATTCGAGCCTTTGAAAATGGGTGCCCTCGAGGCGAAGAACCGGATCTTCATGGCTCCGCTCACGCGCGGCCGTTCGGACCAGCCCGGTTCGATCCCCAACGAGATGATGGCCACATACTACCGCCAACGCGCCAGTGCCGGGCTGATCATCTCCGAGGCGACCGGCATCAGCGTAGAAGGTTCGGGTTGGCCAGCGGCCCCGGGCATCTGGAGCGAGGAGCAGGTTGAAGGGTGGAAGCTGACTACCGACGCAGTCCATGCCGAAGGCGGGCTGATCGTCATGCAGCTCTGGCACATGGGCCGTCTCGTCCATCCGATCTTTCTGGGTGGACAGCCGCCCGTTTCCGCCAGCGCGACCACTGCTCCGGACCATGCGCATACCCCTGAAGGGCGTAAGCCCTACGAACAGGCTCGCGAGCTGTCGGTCGAGGAAATCGCCCGCGTGGTCGAAGACTATCGCCACGCCGCAGAGAACGCGAAGAAGGCAGGCTTCGATGGCGTGCAATTGCACGGCGCCAACGGCTACCTCGTCGACCAGTTCCTTCGCGACAAGACCAACTTGCGCACCGACGAATACGGCGGCTCGCCCGAGAACCGCACGCGTTTCCTGCGCGAGGTGCTCACTGCGCTGGTCGACGTCTGGGGCGCGGATCGGGTCGGCGTGCGCCTGTCGCCCAACGGTGAGACACAGGGCTGCGACGACAGCGACCCAGCGGCGACTTTCGGCGCGGCGACTCGCGTGGTCGAAGACCTTGGCATCGCCTTCCTCGAACTACGCGAACCGGGACCGGAAGGGACCTTCGGCCGCACCGATGTACCCAAGCAGAGCCCGATGATCCGCAGCATCTATTCGGGCGCGCTGGTGCTGAACAGCGATTACACTCCGGAAAGTGCGGTCGCCGATATCGAGGCGGGGCGGGCTGACGCAGTGAGCTGGGGCCGCGACTTCATCTCGAATCCCGACCTGCCCGAACGCTTCGCCAAGGGCGCACCCATTGCGCCGAACCTTGGCGTACCGCACACTTGGTACGGCAAGGGACCCGAAGGCTATATCGATTACCCGAGCTTCGAAGAGGTCGAGGCTGTCGCCTAATTCTCTGAAGGTTCTTCGGCGGGAGCGGCCTCGGTCGCTTCCGCCGGTTCCGAAACGACATCTTCCACAGCTTCATCCGACGTTTCGGCATCGCTGCTGGCGGCCGGCCTGGGCTCGATCTTCAGCGGTGGCGATTTCGATTCAAGCGTATCGAGCGGGATCATCGCATCACTGATCGACCCGCCCAAGACCTCGCCACGCGCCTTGCGCTGGTCATCCTCACCCGAAGCGGGCGCCGATTGATCCCCACAGGCAGACAGCAACAATGCCAGCATGGCAGCGGTCAGGCAGGGTCGGATCATGGTAGCGCGCAGACCTTTCCGTTGAGGGCGGCGAGGAAATCGCCAAAGCGCGCCTGCAATGCCTCATCGAAGGCCTTCGGCGCAAGGTCGATCCCCAATCGCGCAAGACTGGTGACCCCGAATTCCTCGATCCCGCAGGGCACGATCCCCGTGAAATGGCTGAGATCGGGTGCCAGATTGACCGAAAAGCCGTGCATCGTGACCCAGCGCCGGACCCGTACGCCGATCGCCCCAATCTTGGCTTCACCTCCGTCGATGTCGCGGGTCCAGATCCCGATGCGACCTTCGGAGCGCCAGCATTCGACGCCAATATCCCCCAGCGTGGCAATGACCCAGCCTTCGAGAGAATGGACGAAGCAGCGTACATCCCGGCCACGCTCCTTGAGGTCGAGCAGGACGTAGCCCACCCGTTGGCCCGGTCCATGATAGGTATATCGCCCGCCGCGCCCGGCCTCGACTACTTCGAATCGCGGGTCGAGCAGTTCCGCCCCGTCAGCACTGGTCCCGGCGGTGTAGACCGGCGGGTGCTCGAGCAGCCACACCATTTCAGGAGCTACGCCTTCGGATATCGCGCGGTTACGCTCTTCCATCGCGGCGAGCGCATCGCGATAGCCAATCTGGCCGGCCTCGGCACGCCATTCGATGGTTTCGGGGGGCGGAATGGACATCGGCGATTGCGTGGCGACTGCCGCCCCGCTTATCAAGGGGCAAGGAAGGTGCAGGCATGAAATTTGATCTCGATACGGCGTGGCGGGAAACCACGCGACTTGCCAGCGACAACGCCGGGCTGCTTTCGGCCATCGCAGGGATCTTCGTCTTCTTGCCCTACGCCACGCTGCTGCTGGTGCTACCGTCAATCGCGACGTTGCCCGAACTGCCCAAGGGCGCGAGCTTCGAAACCGCGATGAAAGCGATTGAGGCCTTTTACGCTGAAACCTGGTGGGCCTTTGTCGCGGCCGGGATCATCGTCACAATCGGCCTCCTGTCGATGGTGGCACTGCTGGGCCGGCGCGAACGACCAACCGTTGGCGAGGCCATCGGGATCGGGCTCAAATCCATTATTCCAGCCTGGTTGACCTTGTTCCTGCAGAACATGGCGATCAATATCGTGGCCTTGCTTATTATCGCGATCGCCAGTGCCACCGGCCTTGCTGCATTGATCTTTGTCGCGAGTGTCGGGGCGATAGCCGTAGCATTCTATCTCGCCACCCGCCTCTCGCTGGCCACGCCGATCATTGCTGTCGATGGTGAACTCAATCCGTTTCGTGTGATCGCGGCATCCTGGGCGCTGACGCGAGGATACGGCAGCCGCCTGTTGCTGTTCTATGTCCTGCTGGCGCTCGCAGGTTTCGTGGTCATTGCTGTGGTGATGCTGGTAACCGGCGTCATCCTCGCACTGGGCGGGCCGGCTTTCGAGGAAGCGGGCGGAGCCCTGGTATCGGCTGCGGTCATCACCGGGGCGATGCTGCTGGTCTCCGCCGTCATGGCGGCCGTTCACCGCCAGCTGCGTCGATTGGAACAGGGCGGCGCGAGCGTTCCTCGCGCCGGTGGCTCCTAGGACGTCGGTTCCTTCCAGCCCCAGAACAGCTGGCAGGGCAGGACGTTGAGCAGTTCGAAGCCGCTATCAATCCGCTCGAAATGCTTGGCCATGAAATCGCGGGCCTTGGCCGAGAACTGGTAGACCAGGAATGCGCCACCGGGCCTGATGATGCGGTGGGTGGCAGCGGCAATCGCCGGGCCCACACCCTGTGGCAGGGTGGAGAATGGGAGGCCGGACAGCACGTAGTCGGCATGATCCTTGCCGTGGGCGCGGACGATTTCCTCGACATCGGCGGCCGAACCGTGAACGGCGTGAAACCGGCTGTCGGTAAAATGCTTACGCAGATACTCGATATAAAGCGGGTTGGTATCGATCACGATCAGCATACCATCACGCCGCATGCGATCGAGCACCGGCTGGCAGAAGGTGCCAACGCCGGGACCGTATTCGACAAAAACTTCGCAAGTCGACCAGTCGACCGGTGCAAGCATCTTATCAATTGTGAAGCGGGACGACGGAATGATCGACCCGACCATGCGCGGCTCTTCCAGAAAGCCGCGGAAAAACACGCCCCATTGACCAAAAAAACGCGCGGCTTTCTGCCTGAAGTTTCGGCGTTCGATTACGCCGACACCTTGTTCGAAAGACAAATTGACCCCCCATAACGACCCAAGCGTGATCGCCCGCGGTGTGACAGGCGAGCGATGCCATTGCAAGCGCGCAGCGGCGAGCGTAGCGAATCTCGCGATGGCTGACCTCGAACCTTCCGCTCCCCTTTCCGCACAAATGCCAGCGCCGCCTACTGCGCCGGCAAAGCCGATCTCGCGCGAACGCATGGTTCTGCTTTTCGCCGTAATGCTGACCACCGCGGCGGGAAACACCGCGATGCAATCGGTCATGCCTTCTATCGGCACGGCCCTGAAGATCGACGACGTTTGGATCAGCCTTGCCTATTCATGGTCGGCCTTGCTGTGGGTGATCTGCGCGCCGATCTGGGCCGAGCGGTCGGATCGTCGCGGACGCAAGGCAATGATGGCGCTCGGCCTGGTTGGCTTCATCGTCAGCTTCTCGCTGTGCGGGCTGATGCTCTGGTTTGGCCTGTCGGGCTATCTCACTGCATTTTGGGCACTGATCCTGTTTGCGGCCTCGCGCAGCCTCTACGGCGGGTTCGGGAGTGCAGCGCCGCCAGCGGTCCAGGCCTATGTCGCCAGCCGGACGCCACGTTCGGAACGCACGCAGGCACTCTCGCTCATTGCCTCCAGTTTCGGACTGGGCACCGTGATCGGCCCCGCCCTCGCCCCACTCATGGTCCTGCCTGGAGTCGGGCTGACCGGCCCGTTCCTGATTTTCGCGCTGATCGGCATCATCACGCTTATTGCACTGCGACTGCGCCTGCCCAACGACGAGCCCCAATTTCCGGCCAAGGGCAAGGCCTACGACCCGTCCTATTCTGGTAGCCCGACGGCCGATCTGTCCGGCCAGTCAGCCGAGGATGAGGGTGACGAAGACCAAGTCGAGCCGCGCAAGCTGCGCTGGTTCGAACCGCGTTTGCGGCCATGGGTCGTCGTCGGATTGCTGGGCGGGCACGCGCAGGCAATGATTCTGGGTATCGCGGGCTTCCTGGTGCTCGACCGACTTGGGTTGCGAGCTACCCCGTCGGAGGGGACAGGTCCTGTCGGGCTGGTCCTGATGGCGGGTGCGATCGCCACGCTGCTGGCGCAATGGGGCCTGATCCCGCGGTTCGACCTTGGTCCGCGCTCGGCAACGCTGTCGGGGATCGCGGTTGCGGCAATCGGCGTCGCCATGCTTTCGGTGGCGGACGATATCCACCTCATCGCACTCAGCTTCGCAATCGCCTCGCTCGGTTTCGGCCTGTTCCGTCCCGGGTCAACCTCGGGCACGTCGCTCGCGGTGACGCGCGCGGAGCAAGGCCAGGCTTCGGGCATCACGGCGTCGGTCGCCGGAGCGAGCTATATCTACGCCCCGGCGCTGGGCGTTTGGCTCTACGGCCATTCCGACTGGTACGGCTTTGGCCTCATCATCGCGCTATGCGCCATCGTCTTCCTCTACGGGTGGCGCACCCTGCAGGCCGACAGCCAGTTGGTGCGCGACCGGCGCTAGAATGCCGGGCGTGACGGCAGGAACCGACCCATCGCGACCACATAGCGATCGCGAAGCTAGCCTTAGAGGATTTCGAGTACCCGGTCCTGTGGACGGCAAAGGCGCACGCCTTTCTCCGTTTCCACCAGCGGACGTTCGATCAGAATCGGGTCCGTCGCCATCGCGGCAAGTACGGTCTCCGCATCGGCATCGGGCAACCCGCGCTCCTCGGCATCCGTCCCGCGTTTGCGCAGCGCATCGTTCGGCGTGAGTCCGGCATCGCGGTAGAGCTGCGCCAGCTTTTCGGCTGTCGGTGGATCCTTGAGATACTCGATCACGGTCACCTCGACCTGTGAAAGGTTCTCGAGAATCGCCAGCGTCTTGCGCGAAGTGCCGCAGTTCGGGTTGTGCCAGATGGTCGCCTTCATCGGGGGAACTCTCCTTGTATCGACCGCGGACTAAGCGACTGGCGCGATCAGTGGAAGCGGCTCATCCAAATTTTTCTTCGAAGAATGTCGGATTTGGGCTTGAATGTGCGAATGGTTCGCAATAGCAGCCTCCGTGCAGTTGATAATCATTCGCAATAGAAAGTCATTCATGTTCACCACCAGCCTTCGCACCACCCTTCTCATGGGCGCCGCCTGCATGACACTGACCAGTCCGGCTTCGGCGGAAAGCGATCAGCCTGACCGCGACTATCTGCCTAGCGATATTGTGGTGACCGGTGTGCGCAATGGCTATGGCAATGAGGACGGCTCGACTGCCACCAAGACGCCGACTCCGCTGATCGATGTCCCGCAATCGGTTACCGCCATCACTCGCGATCAACTCGACGACCAGAATGTAACCGCCCTCAACGAGGCGCTGCGCTTCGTTCCAGGCGTCTCGATCGAAACCGGCGAAGGACATCGTGACGAGGTTTTCATCCGTGGCCAGCGGACGACAGCCGACTTCTATCTCGACGGTCTTCGCGATGACGCCCAGTACTATCGCCCGCTCTACAATGTTGAGCGTGTCGAAGTGCTCAAGGGCGCAAACGCACTGATCTTTGGCCGGGGTGCAGGTGGTGGCGCGATCAATCGCGTCAGCAAGGTGGCCCAGCTTGGCAAACTACTGCTCGCAGGCTCGGCAAGCGTCGACACCTACGGCGCCTTCAGTCTGGCAGGCGATGTCTCCGCTCCGGCTGGCAATCAGGTGGCGCTGCGCCTCAATGCAACCTACGAAGAATTCAAGAACCACCGGGACGCCTACGAAGGCCGCTTCATCGGGGTCAGCCCAACCGCAACGTTCGGACTCGGTGAAGCCACCGAACTCGTACTTAGCTACACTTATGACGACGACGAGCGCGTGACCGATCGCGGCATTCCTTCCTATCGCGCTGCGGGTGAAGCCGTGGGTGGGCCGCTCCGCGGCGTGTACAATACCTTCTTCGGCGATCGCGACTTCAACTTCAGCGAAGTGGAGACACATATTCTACGCAGCCGCCTGACCCACGAGTTCGCCGGCGGCCTCTCAGCCAATGCAACCCTACAATATGCCAACTACGACAAGTATTACGCCAACATCGTCCCGGGAGCGGCGAGTGACAGCGACAGTGACGGATTGGCCGACCGGGTCAGCCTGTCAGGCTATGACAGCGGCACAGCACGCGAGAACCTGATCGGCCAAGCCAATCTGGTGTGGCAAGGCAGCACTGGGACCATCGGCCATACGCTGCTGCTCGGCATTGAAGCCATCCGGCAAGATACCGATGCGGTGCGCAACCAGGCGCGGTTCGGGGGTGCGACGTCGGTTACCGTGCCAATCGCAGAGCGAATTGCCGTTCCGGCGTTCACGTTGGTTCCGCAACGCGCCTCAACCTCCGAACTGTCGACACTCTCGTTCTACATCCAGGACCAGATCGACCTCACCGACTGGCTGCAGGTTATCATCGGGGCGCGCTATGACGAATTCGATCTCGACAGCAACGACATTGCCGGCGGCTTCATCGCCTCGCGCAAGGACGATAAGGTAAGCCCGCGCTTCGGCCTGGTGGTGAAGCCGCAGGAAAACCTGTCCCTTTATGCCAGCTATTCGGAGAGCTTCCTGCCCGCCTCCGGCGATCAGTTCACCGTACTCAACGCGACCAGCGCAATCATCGATCCCGAGGAATTCGAGACACTTGAGGCGGGTATCAAATACGCACCCCGCAACGACCTGCTGCTTACGGCCGCAGTGTTTCGGCTCGAACGGTCAAATACGCCAGTAACCGATCCGACAACCCTGCTGACAGTGTTGACCGGCAAGAGCCGCGTTCAGGGCTTCGAAGCCGGCCTGGCGGGATCGCTGACCGACCGACTGCATGTGAACCTGGGCTACACCTATCTCGACGGAAAAGTGATCGAGGGCAGCAACACCATCGCGCTGGGTCAGGAACTGCAGCAACTGCCGCAGCACCAGATTGGCGCATGGGCGCGCTATGATTTTACCGATGCGTTCGGCGCCGGCGTCGGCCTGGTGCACCAGTCGAGCCAATTCGCAAGCGTCAGCAACCTGGTCGAACTGCCGTCATACACCCGCGTCGACGCGGCGGCTTATTACACGCTAAACGACCGCGTCAGCCTGCAGCTCAACGTCGAGAACCTGTTCGACGAAGACTATTACGCAAGCGCGCATGGCGACAACAACATCCAGCCGGGCAAGCCGTTGACGGCCAAGTTCGGTGTGCGCTTCGCGCTCTAATTATCGGGATTGCCGGGGGCGCTGATGGCGGGAACTTCCCGCGCGGCGTCCTCGGCACTGATGCCGGGTGACGGGGCAGCGCTGATCCGTTCGCGCCGCCGCTTCACCCGCCCCGCCCGTTCAACAGCGCGAACCAGCCTAGGATAGACCCCGCAGCGGCACAGGTTGGGGATAGCTGCCTTGATCTCGGCCTCACTCGGCGCCGGGTTCTTGTCCAGCAGCGCGGCCGCCGCCATCACGATCCCCGGCGTGCAGAACCCGCACTGGATCGCCTGTTCGGCCACCATCGCCTGTTGCACCGGATGCGAGCGATCGCGGCTCAACCCCTCGATCGTGGTGATATACCGACCCTCGGCCTCGGCGATGGTGATCAGGCAGCTACGCAGCGCCTCGCCATCGACGTGAACCATGCAGGCGCCACAATCCCCCTCGCCACAACCGTATTTGGTGCCTGTCAGGTTTGCCGCATCGCGCAAGGCCCACAGCAGCGGGGTGTCGGGATCCATCCGAAAGCGGACGGGCCGCCCGTTTACGGTCATGCTGGTCATGCAGCGGGCCTATCCCGGGCGGATCAGTATTTCCAGCTGTCGTCGATCTTCGAAACGCGGCGCTTCCACGCTTCGAAGTCGAAAATGCCCGCACCACCTTGCGAAGCCATCACCGAAAGATCGCGCTGGTGCACGTCCACCACCTCTTTCGAGATGATATTGGCTTCGCCCTGCGACAGCGTGGCAACCTGAATTTCGCAGGCACGTTGCAGGGCCCACATCTTCACAAACATGCCGGGAATGGTGCGATCCATGACCACCGGGCCGTGGTTGCGCAGCATCAGGATCGAATGATCGCCAAGATTTTCGACCAGCCGTTCGCCTTCTTCCGGGCGCACAGTCACGCCTTCGAAATCGTGGTAGCCGATCTGGCCCTGGAAATTGCAGGCATAGAAATTGGTCGGCAGCAGTCCGCCCTTGTGGCTGCACACCGCCATCGTCGCGGTGGTGTGCACGTGGCAGATGGCGTTCGCCTTCGCCCCCAGGTGCTTGTGAAAATAGGCGTGCTGGGTGAAGCCGGCCTTGTTGACCATGTATTGCGAAGGACCGACGTTGTTGCCCTCTACGTCGATCTTGACGAGGTTCGAGGCGGTCACTTCGTCATAGAGCAGGCCGAACGGGTTGATCAGGAAGGTATCATCCTCGCCCGGCACCGCGACCGAAATGTGGTTGTAGATGCTCTCACCCCAGCCAAGGTGATCGAAGATGCGATAGCACGCCGCGAGATCCTGACGCGCCTGCCATTCGGCGTCGCTGCATTCAAAATCGCGGGCTTTGATCTGGGTGGCCACGGTCGCTCTCCTCGAAGGTTTTGTTTCAAGACCCGTATCGCACGCGGCTGGCAGTATAGGCAAGCAACGAGAGCCAACTCGGCTCTAGGCAAGCCCGGTCCGGCCCGCTAGGCGCAGCGCGAATGAGTGAGACGGCCAGACTTTCCCGGGGTAGCATTCGTGGCCATCTCGTAACCCAAACGGTTCCGATGATGATCGGCGTGGCCGCATCCTCATCCGTTGGCCTGATCGATGCCTATTTCATCGGTCGACTCGGCCCAAGTGAACTCGCCGCGGTCAGCTTCATCTTCCCAATCACTATCGCCATCCTGAGCCTTGGCGTTGGCGTCATGGTCGGGATCAACTCGGTTATCGCCCGCGCGCTGGGCGAAGGCGACCGCGACCGGGCCGAGCGGCGCGCCAACTTCGGCGCCATCTTCGCACTGGCAATCGGTCTTGTCTTCGGCGTGTCGCTGCACTTGCTACTCGAACCGCTGTTCCGGTTGATGCAGGCGCCAGCCAGCCTGCTGCCGCTGATCCGTGACTACATGGAACCCTTCGCACTCGGCATGCCGCTGCTTCTCCTGCAGATGGCGATGACCGGCATTCTGCGCGGCCAGGGAGAGGCGCGCTATACGAGCTACATTTCGCTGACTTATGCGATCGCCAACTGGATCCTCGACCCACTGTTGATCACCGGCGTCGGTGCCTATGAAGGATTTGGTGTCGCGGGCGCAGCCTATGCCACGCTGGCGGGTTGGGCGCTGGGCATCGCGGTGGCACTGGTCCTTGTTCGCCGTACCTTGCTGCAGATTCATCCGACCTTGGTGCTCAAGTGCCGGATGCGGGAATCGGCGGCGGCAATCATGCGAGTCGCCGGACCGGCAGCTTTCTCCAATGCGATCAACCCCATCGGCTTGTCAGTGCTGACCGCTTTGCTTGCCAGCCAGGGCGAAGCGGCGGTTGCAGGATTCGGCGCTGCAGGACGCCTGCAAAGCTTCGCCGTGGTTCCCCTGCTGGCCCTGTCGGGATCGATCGGGTCGATCGTCGGGCAGAACTGGGGCGCCAACCAGCCCGACCGTGCGCGCCTGGCCATGCTCGAGGCGGCGCTCTTCTGCATCGTCTACGGTCTTGCCGTCGCGGTCTTGCTCTTTGCCTTTGGCGACTGGTTCGCTGATTTTTTCACCGATGATTCGGCTGTCATCGAACAGTTCTCCTCCTACCTTGCGATTTCGGTCTGGGGTTACGCTGGATTTGGCGTGCTGATCGTCGCCAACGGGGCGCTGAATGCCGTCGACCAGGCACGCTATGCCTTGCTGCAAAGTTTCGCTCGCGTGTTTCTGGTCATGTTGCCGATGGGCTGGTTGTTGCGGCCATTCTGGGGTGCACAGGCCATTTACGCAGCTGAGCTTGCAGCCAACCTGATCGGCGGCGGATTGGCCGCATTTGTCGCCTGGCTCGTCCTTCAAGCACCGTCGCGAAAGGACGTCGTTCCACGAACCAATCGTTAACCATCTTACTGCATAGCCGCCTCAATACGTATCAAGGGCGAATGCTATGGATGACCTGCTGGCCGACTTTGTCGCCGAAACCCGTGAAATGCTGGAGGCCAGCGGCGGCGAAATCGTCGCCTGGGAGAATGACCCGTCCGACCGGTCGCGGCTCGATACGATTTTCCGGTTCGTCCACACGGTGAAGGGCAACTGCGGCTTCTTCGATTTTCCGCGACTCGAGAAACTGAGTCACGCGGCCGAGGACGCCCTGGCAGAATGCCGTGCGGGCCGCCGGGAAGCCGATAGGGCGCTGGTTTCCGCCGTTCTCGCCATCATCGACCGCATCCGCGACATGACCGACGCTATCGAAGCCGGCGAAGAATTCGCTGAAGGTGGCGACGAGGTCCTGATTGCCGCACTGCAGCCCAGCGAGGAAATCGAGCTTGGTGGCGCGACGGTAATCGAGGAAACTGGTGCAGCGACCCCTGCCATGGCCGCCAATGACGACCTGGAAGCCGAAAAGAACGCCGATGGCGCGCAGAAAGCTCCACGCGCCGGGGTCCAGCGATCGATTCGCCTCCCAGTCGACCTGCTCGACGAGGTCATGAAGGGCGTTTCGGACATGGTCCTGGCTCGCAACGACCTTGCCCGTCGCCTGCGCGAAGTCGGCGAGCAACCCACCATCGATGGGCCTTTCGAACGTCTTTCCGCGATCCTCGCCGACGTGCGCGATTCGATCACCCGCATGCGCATGCAACGCCTCGAACATCTGTTCAGTTCGCTGCCCCGCCTCGTCCGCGATCTGTCGAACGAGCTCGGCAAGCAGGTAATGGTCGATTTTGAAGGTGGCGAAGTCGAACTCGATCGCGAGATGATCGAAATGGTCCGCGATCCGCTGACCCACATCATCCGTAACGCCATCGATCACGGCATCGAAGGACCGGGCGAACGCCTGAAGAAGGGCAAGCGCGAAATCGGCCTGCTGCGATTCGCAGCGCGCCAGTCTGGCAACCAGATCAGTATCGTCATTTCCGACGATGGCCGCGGGATCGATTGTGACCGCCTAGCCGCGAAAGCGGTTGCGGCGGGTCTCTATTCGCAGGCCGAAGTCGAACAAATGTCCGAGCGGCGCAAGCAGCATCTCATCTTCGAACCGGGATTGTCGACCGCCGAAAAGGTCAGTTCCGTGTCGGGTCGCGGCGTCGGCATGGATGTGGTGCGCGCGAACATCGAACGCGTCGGCGGGTCGATCGATCTGGTCAGCAAGCCCGGCGAAGGGACCAGCTTCCACCTCAAGCTGCCACTGACCCTGAGCATCATTGCGGCACTTACCGTGGGTTCGGGCGGCCAACGCTACGCCATTCCGCGCAGCTATGTCGAAGAGATCGTATTCGGCTCCAGCTCGAACGTGGAGTTTGCCGAAGCCGGTGAACGCCGCCTCGTCACCTTCCGCGACAAGCGGGTCCCCTGCCTCTCGTTAGGCGACATCCTCGGCACGGAAAGCAATGAGGACGTCATTTGGGAGGAAAAAACGCTGGTCCTCGTACGGCTCGCGAGCGACGACGTCTTCGCCCTCGCCGTCGACCGGGTGTACGACCATGAGGACGTTGTGGTGAAACCCATCGCTCCTGCGGTCATGGACACGCGGCTCTACGCCGGCACCACCCTGCTCGATGATGGACGCCCGATGATGCTACTCGACATGCCGAGTATTGCCGTCTTGCGCTCGCTTGTCAGCGAAGCGCGGAGCAACTCTCAAGTGATCGACGAAGAAAGAACGGTTACGCGCCGCAAGGCCGCGCAGGTCATGTTGTTCCTTGGTCTCGACGGTCGCTGCCGGGCGGCCCGCCTCGAAATGGTGCGTCGCATCGACACGGTCTCGCGCGATGCAATCGACATAGACGGCAACCGCATCCAGGCGGTGATCGACGGGTCGATCTTCTCGCTCGTCGGCCTCGAGTACGGCGATCTGCCCGACGACAAGTGCCGCCTCCTGCGTCTTTCGGATGGTGAGAACGAGGTAGTCTACGCCGTATCCGAAGTGCTCGATGCGACCGAGATCACGAGCGAGATCGTTCCATTGCTCGACGATCCGTCGATCGAGGGGGTCACGCTGATCGAGGGACGGCCAATCCCGGTCATCGACGGCCACGCCCTGTTCGCCCGCCACTGCGCCGCCAAGCGCGACGAACATCCGCTGTCCTGCCGCATCCCCGCATCGAGCGATTGGGCGCGAACCATCCTCGAGCCGCTGATCGAAGCGGCCGGCTACCGGGTCATTTCGGACGAATCGGAAGAAGCTGACGTCGCCATCGTGCTGGCCGAACAGGAAGATCTGCCTGCCGGGACCGCGCGCAACACCATTCGCCTGTGCCAGGACCCGGAAGATGCGGCGGCAGGGCAAGACGCCATCTACCGCTATGATCGCGACGGGTTGCTCGCCGCACTCAAGCAAGTTCGCCAGGAGAGAACGGCATGACCGAACTGCTACTCATGTGCATGATCGCCGGACGTCGTGCCGCCCTGACGGCCGTCCGCGTCCAGTCGGTAATCGAGATCGACGAGATTACGCCGATACCGGGCACGCCCGATTTCATACTCGGGCTCACCGCACTGCGCAGCCAGGCACTGACGGTCATCGATTCGGCACGCGCGCTGGGTCTCGAAGGACGAGGCGACGTGCGCGATCAACGTGCGGCCGTGGTCGAAGTCGACGGCCATCCCTACGCGCTGCTCGTCGACGACGCCTATGACGTGGGCGAAGCGCTGGGTGACCCGGTCGCCGTGCCGGGCGGCTTCGGCCCCGGGTGGCAACGTGCCGCCCGCGGCATGGTCGAGACCGAGGCCGGTCCGACGCTGCTGGTCGATATCGAAGCTCTCGTTGCCGGTCCGGTCGCCAAGGCCGCTTAAGCGAATAGTTACCCAAGGCCGCTATGCCGGAGCAACAGCTTGTGAGGTCACATATATGAAAACCTGCCTTATCGTCGACGACTCGCGCGTCATCCGGAAAGTTTCGCGGCATATCCTCGAAACGCTCGGCTTTGCCGTGGAAGAGGCGGAGAACGGCCAGGAAGGGCTCAACAAGTGCCTTGAGTCGATGCCCGACGTGGTCCTGCTCGACTGGAACATGCCGGTCATGACCGGCATCGAATTCATCACGCACCTGCGCCAGCGCGACGGTGGCGACAAGCCGAAGGTCGTGTTCTGCACCACCGAAAACGACGTCGCACATATCCGCGAAGCGATCAGCGCCGGTGCAGACGAATATGTAATGAAGCCGTTCGATCACGAGACTCTGCAGATCAAGCTCCAGCTTGTTGGCATGGCCTGAGGAGGCCGGGCATGGGCGCGGTCCTACGCACTGAACGGGTCGACACCGTCGCCACCGGCAAGAAGGTGGTGCGCGTTCTCATTGTCGACGATTCTTTGACCGTTCGCACGGTCTTCACGCGCATGTTGCAGCGCGAGACCGACATCCGCATCGTCGCCACCGCTAATACTGCCGAACGTGGACTCGACGAACTCGCCGCGCATGAAGTCGATGTCGTCATGCTCGACCTCGAGATGCCTGGCATGGGCGGAATCGAGGCGCTGCCGATGATCCAGAAGGCCGCGCCAAAGGCGCAGGTCCTGGTCATTTCCTCGCTGACTGCAGACGGTGCCGAACATACGGTCCAGGCCTTGTCGCTGGGCGCAGCCGATACCATGCTCAAGCCGCGCCCGGGCGGCTTCAACGATGACTATCGTAGCACGCTGCTCGGCAAGATCCGCGCACTCGCCGGTATCGACACCTTGGCGCCTGCTGCGCCAAGCCGGATCGCCGCGACGCCGCGCCGCTCGCTCAAGCGCGCGCAGGTCGTCGCAATCGGGGCTTCGACGGGTGGAATCCATGCGCTGAACCTGTTCTTGCGCCAGGTTCCGAAGAGCTTCGATCTGCCCATCCTGATCACTCAGCACCTGCCGGACAGCTTCATACCGGTGTTCGCCAAGCAGATGGAAATGGCCGCCAATCGACCGGCAATCCTGGCTGACGAAGGGGTGGAGATCCGTCGTGGCCACATCATCATCGCGCCCGGCCACGGGCACATGGTGGTGCGCAAGTCCGGCGGTCGCCACGTGACCGGTCTCGCCTATCACCCGGTCAAGAGCGGATGCATGCCGTCGGTAGATCCGATGTTCGAGACTCTTGCCGAGGCCTATGATGGACAAGTCGCGGCTGTCCTGCTCTCGGGCATGGGTCGTGACGGCACGGACGGGGCGCAGGCAATCGCAGCAGCTGGCGGACCGATCTTCGCTCAGAGTGCCGATACCTGCGCAGTATGGGGCATGCCTCGTGCGGTAACCGAGATGGGCCTTGCTGTCGCCGTGCTTCCACCCGAAGAACTTGCCGAGAAAGTGCTCGCCAGCGCTGGGGCAGGCGCATGGGCGTGAATGACGCATCGCACAAGATCATCTCGGACCTGCTCGAGCAGCGGACCGGCCAGCAGTTGACAGAAAGCCGTCGGTGGCGTGTCTCGACCGCGTTGGCCGGCCTGTTTCGCGAATTCGGGATCGATAACGTCGAACAGTTGGCCTGCCTGCTGGAGCGTCCAGGCGAGCACCACCTAGCCACCAAGGTGGTCGAGGCTCTGCTCAACAACGAAACCTACTTCTTCCGCGACCATGTGTATTTCACCACGCTCGCGAACCAAGTCCTGCCCGACCTGGCGCGCAAGCGGCAGGGTACGAAGAAGCTCTCCATCTGGTCGGCAGGATGCTCGACTGGCCAGGAGGCGCTGAGCATCGCCATGTTGTTTTGCGAACAGCCGGGCCGCTGGCAGGACTGGCACATCGACATCGTCGGTACCGATGTCTCGGGCAAGGCGATATCGACCGCAAAATCAGGCTGCTACACCCAGTTCGAGATCCAGCGCGGAATCTCTGTCGCGCAGATGCTGAACTTTTTCACGGAAACTCCGCGCGGGTGGCAGGCAAGCGATCGAATTTGCTCGATGACCCGCTTCCAGCAGCAGAGCATCCTGGACTTCCCTCCTTTGCCGGGGCGCTTCGACCTCGTGCTGTGCCGCAATGTGCTGCTCTATTTCGACCCTGACACACGGCGAATGGCCTTCGACCGGCTGGCGGGTGCAACAGCACCCGACGGCTATCTGATGCTGGGCGCGGGCGAAACCGTGGTCGGCCAAACCGATCGCTTCGAGTCTTCCGAATGGGGGTCATCGATCTACCGGCCGGCATCGATCATTGCACGCGTGGGCGATCCTCCGAAAGTGGTGGCCGGACGCTGAGACAGGCGGGCCAACCTGCTACCAAAGAGGGTAAACCGGCAGTTTACATTTCCTTAGCCAAACAACGCTAGGCTCAAGGACGAAATAAGTTTCAAGGTCGCAAACGGGGGCATAGGTGGTAAGCAGGTTCGATCAGGTACAGGACGACGAGAAAGCCGTCGTACTCGGCCCGATCGTCGTGCTCGCGACGATCTTCCTCGCCAGCGCTGCGCTTTCGCTCGGAAGCAGGCTGAGCGGTGTTGGACGCCCGGCTTACATTCTGGCCACTGGCTCCATACTCTTTGCAGCTGCCGTCGCCGTGCTGGCGGTGCGCGGCCTTCGCCACCTTCGCGATGTCAACCTCATCAGCCGAAGCGACAGCCTGACGCAGCTGCCCAATCGCAGGGCCTTGCATCTCGATATCCAGCGGGAAGAGAAAAGGGGCGAAGAGGTTGCCCTCGCCTTGCTCGACCTGGACGGATTCAAATTGGTCAATGACCACTATGGGCATTTCGTCGGCGATGCGGCCATCCGCGAATGCGGCCGGATCTTCGAGGAAATCACCGATGGCGAGGCAGTAGTCTATCGCCTGGGCGGCGACGAATTCGCCTTGATGATGGCAGGGCCACTTGCCGCCACGCTGCTCGAAGGGATTTGTCGCCGCATCGTCGAACGGCTGGCCAAGCCGGTCAAGGTTGACGACCGTAGGCTGACACTGGGGGCAAGCATCGGCCTTGCCCGGTCTACACCGCCGGATTTCCAGCCATCTTCCGAACTGCTGCGCCGTGCCGACGTCGCGATGTATGCGTCGAAGCGCGGTGGCAAGATGCGCTGTACATGGTTTACCGCCGCATTCGACCAGAGCCGCGAGCAGCTCAAGGAAATGGACGACGAGTTGCGTGCCGCCCTTGCCAACGGTGAGTTCCGCCTTGCCTACCAACCCTTGGTAGACAGCACCACACGAATGGTCGTCGCAGTCGAATGCCTGCTGCGCTGGGAACGCCCCGACGGAAAGCCCGTCGGCCCGCACATCTTCATCCCAGTTGCGGAAGAAAGCGGCCTGATCAATGCGATTGGCCTTTGGGTCCTTCGCCAGGCGTGCTGCGATGCGCTGGTGTGGCCGGACATTACGCTGTCGGTGAACATTTCCGCGGCCCAGCTGCGCAATCCTGAGTTCCCGATCCAGCTTGGTCATATCCTCGAGGAAACCGGCTTCGACCCGGAGCGACTTGAACTGGAAATCACGGAGACCTGCCTGGTGCTCGACCCGATCGTCGCCGAGCGCAGCCTCTCTGTTATCCGCGGCTTCGGGGTCAAGATCTCGCTCGACGATTTCGGCACAGGCTATGCCTCCATCGGATTCCTGCGCCAGTTCCGCTTCGAGAAGCTAAAACTCGACCGCAGTCTCGTCGTGCAGGCAGGCGAGGACGATGGCAGCCGGGCAATGATGCTGTCGTCGATCACTGTCGCCCGGGCGATGAAGATGGGCGTAACCGCCGAAGGCGTCGAAACCCAGGAACAAGCTGACATGGTCCGCGCCGCCGGCTGCGACCAGATCCAGGGTTGGCTCTACTTCAAAGCCATGCCCGCAGAAGAGATTCCGCAACATCTAGGCCACCCCGTGGGGGTCGCCACCGTTACGCCTGCAAAGGATTCAAAGGCCGCATGAGTTCCCTGTCCGAAATGGTCGACGGCCTCGTCGCCGAACAAGAGATCGCGTCCGTCGAGGCCGAGCCACACCTCTATGACGATTCGTCCTTCGAACAGATTCGGACCGTCGAAGAAGACGAGGTTCCCGGAGGATTCAAGGGCTGGATCTATTCCATGTCAGTCGGCCAGAAACTGCGCTCGATCGCCATGGCCAATGTCGGTGCCGTGGCGTTGAGCGTTCTCGCCACCATCGTTGGTGGATATGTTGCCCTCGATCTCAAGCACGAACGCATGGTCCTATCGGATGCCGCCGTTCGCGCGGCTCAGTTGGTGTCCTATTCGGCCGAAGGCCGCATGTTCATCCAGCATTATGCGGTAGCGGGAGATCGCGGAGACCTGATCGCAGCGCAAGACGCTTTTCGGCAAGCAGATCGCCTGCTGACAAGGATTCAAGCCGATGCACGCGAGTTCGCGCCCGAAGCTCTGCCTGGGCTCAAAGACCTCAATTCGAGCCTCGCCAGTATGACGTCGCGGGTCGCCGCAGCGCAGCGCTCACGCGGGACACAGGAACAATGGCAGGCCTTCTCCGACAGTTTCTATGTCGAAGGCGGTAAGTTCATCGAACAGGCGCGGACCCAACGCGAACAACTCGAGCAGATCGGCGTCGAAGCCGATGCACGCGCAGAAGTCGCGATCTCGTGGCTCTTTGCCTTCTTCTGCCTGGTCGCGGCCGTTGGTGTGCTGACTATCCTGCTCAGCACGCGCTTCCTTGCGCGGGACGTCACCGGGACGCTGCGCCGCATGACTGCCGTCGCCAGCCAGCTCGCTGCCGGCGAAAAGGATCTGCATATCCCTGCGACACGTCGCCAGGACGAGCTTGGGGAACTGGCCAGAGCGCTGGAAGTCTTCCTCCAGGCTGCCTGGCAGTTCGAGAAGATGTCGCAGGAACGCGCAGCATTGCGTGCGGAACGCGGCAAGGAAATGGTCCTGATTGCCGAAAGCTTCGAACGCACGGTGGGAGAGGTCGTCAGCGGCGTGGCCGCCGCCTCCAGCCAGTTGCAGATCACGGCGAGTTCGATGGCAGATGCCGCCGAACATGCCACCGGGCAGACCGCAGTCGTTTCCAGCTCTATGGAACAGGCCTTCGCCGGCGCTACTGCAGCGGCCGCCGCATCCGATGAATTCGCGATGTCGATCAGCGAGATCAGCCGTCAAGCTTCGCATTCCGCCGAACTGGCCCGGAAGGCGACCCAGACGGCGACCGATGCGGACCAGACGATCTCCACGCTCGCCACCTCAGCCGACCAGGTCGGCCAGATCGTCGAACTGATTCAGTCGATCGCCAAACGCACCAACCTGCTCGCCCTCAATGCCTCGATCGAGGCGGCGCGCGGCGGAGAGGCGGGACGCGGCTTCGCGGTCGTAGCTAGCGAGGTCAAGGAGCTGGCCGCACAGACCAGCCGCGCGACTGAGGAAGTCGCCGAACAAATCCGCGCGATGCAGAATTCGACCGGTGCCAGTGTCGGTGCCCTGAGATCGATTGCCGATCAGATCCGCGAACTGGAAACCACCGCAGTTTCGATTGCTAGTGCAGTCGATCAGCAATCGGTTGCTGGTCAGGATCTCGCACGCAGCATCGATCTCGCAGCTCGATCGACCGACGAGGTTTCCGGCAGTATCGTCAAGGTGCGCGAAACTTCACTAGCGACCGGCGCAGCGGCGCACCAGGTGCTGACTTCCGCCAACGAGCTGGAAGCACAGGCCGGCACACTCCAGTCGCAGGTTGTTACCTTCTTGCGTCAGGTACGAGCGGCTTAACTGCTTCTCAAACTTTCCTTCTTACGGTTGATGATGGCTTAATGGGAAAAGCCGAAACTGGGGGAAGAACAAGGCGATGAATGCTCCGAGCAGTGTAGTTGCGGACGATCTCATCCGCGAGATCGCAACGGTGAATGTAGGCCACGTTGGTACGACAGAGGAGAGTCGCACGGCACTGGGCCGTTGGTTCATGTCGTTGACCATTGACCAGAAGGCCACCTACGCAACCGGCTTCGGCATGGTTAGCCAGGTCCTGTTGGCTGTTCTCGCCTTCTGGGGTTTTGCCGATCCCGCAAACGTCCAGTACGCGATGATCGGGATAGCGCTGCTCACGGCAAACGGCCTGCTGGGCGGCGTGTTCAGCCTGTCCTTCATCCGCAACAAGGTGATCACGCCGTTCATGCACATCGCCAACGAGATGCATCGGCTGGCGTCGGGCGCTCGTGATATCGAAGTGACCGGAACCGATCGTACCGATGAGATCGGCGATCTTGCCCGCGCGTTGGAAGTCTTCACCAAATCGGGTTTCAAACTCGACGAGCTGTTCGCCGGTCGCAAGGAAGCGGCTGAGCGGCGCAAGGCCGAGCTGCGCAAGATGGCCGATGACTTCGATTCCGGCGTAGGTGAAGTGGTCGGCAATGTCGCGGCAGCCTCCAGCCAATTGCGGTCGACCGCTTCGAGCATGGCCTCCACCGCACAGCAGGCATCGCAGCAAGCGGACCATGTGATCTCGTCGATGGAGCGTGCGTCGGAGGGTACCACCGCTGCAGCAGCCGCTTCTGACGAGTTTGCCATGTCGATCGGCGAGATCAGCCGCCAAGCTTCGCATTCGGCGGAACTGGCCCGCAAGGCCACTGAAACCGCCGCTGGCGCGGACAAGACCATCTCCACCCTCGCCACTTCGGCGGATCAGGTCGGACAGATTGTCGAGATGATCCAGTCGATCGCCCAACGTACCAACCTGCTCGCATTGAATGCTTCGATCGAGGCTGCGCGTGGTGGCGAGGCGGGGCGTGGTTTCGCCGTGGTCGCCAGCGAGGTCAAGGAACTGGCCGCGCAGACCAGCCGCGCGACCGAGGAAGTCGCCGAGCAGATCCGTGCAATGCAGGAATCGACCGGAGCCAGCGTGGGTGCGCTACGCTCCATCGCCGACCAGATCCGCGAGCTGGAAACCACCGCCGTTTCGATTGCCAGCGCGGTCGACCAGCAATCGGTCGCAGGTCAGGACCTGGCGCGCAGCATCGATCTCGCCGCCCGCTCGACCGAGGAAGTGTCGGGTAGCATCGTCGAAGTTCGCGAAACCTCGCTCGCTACCGGTTCTGCTGCCAGCCAGGTGCTGAGCTCGGCCGAAGCACTTGAAATGCAGGCGGATGCGCTACGCGGCAAGGTCCAGGCCTTCCTTTCGGAAGTTCGTTCCGGCTAGACTGCCGGATGAACGGGGGGGTGCGGCGGTTCGCGAGCTGCGAGCCGCCGCCTTCCGTTCACTCCCACCAATAGGGCTGGCGGCGACTTGTGCCGGTTTCGACCTCATTCATGGTCCGGGCATCGTAAAGACGACCACCCAGCATCACCCGTTCGATCTTGTCCGAATTGCGAATATCGGCACTTGGATCCTCGGACAGCACCAGAAGATCGGCGAGCTTCCCCACCTCCAGGCTGCCGATATCGCGCGCCATGCCCAGTGACTGGGCGGAGACGATAGTACCCGCGCGCAGGGCTTCGACCGGCGTCATGCCACCACGTACGAAGCTCCACAGCTCCCAGTGCGATCCGATGCCCGCCTGCTGGCCATGCGCGCCGATGCTGATCTTGACCCCGCGCTGGCTGAGCTTCTTCGCCTCACGCGCTGCATCGTCATCGACGAAGGCCCATTGCGGCGCCTTCACCCGCCGCGCGGTGTCCGCGATCAGCTGGCGCGGCGGCGTGTGTGCCATCAGCGGGTTGGCGAAGACATCGGTCGCCTGACGCCAGTAGGGGTCACCCGCGAGCCCGCCGTAGGTGACCACCAGCGTCGGCGTGTTGTTGGTCTGCGAACCGCCCCAGAACTGCAGCACATCCTCGTAGAAATGCTCGACCGGGACATTGTGCTCAACCGTCGAGTTGCCGTCGGCGATCAGGTTCATGTCCATCCCGAACAGTGAGCCGCCTTCGGCAACGACCAGCATGTCTTCGGCTCGCGCCGCGGCGACCACCTGCTGGCGCTGCTCGCGACGAGGCTGGTTGTAGTTCTTTACCGAAACTCCGCCTTGCGCCTTGATCCGCCGGACATGGGCCAGTGCATCATCATAGCTGTCGATGCGCGCATAGACGCCTGGAGCCTTGGCCCCGTAGATCACCTCGCCGGTCGAGAAAATGCGCGGTGCCAGCAGCGACCCGGCCCGTTGGCGCTCCGACGCTGCAAATATCATGCTGGCGCTCGACGACGGATCGTGGATCGTCGTGGTCCCCAGCGCGAGGTTCTGGACCAGCGACCAGTTTTGCTGCGGGACAAGATCGCCCTGCCCCTGCGCGCCATGCGCATGCGCATCGACCAGGCCCGGCATGATCACCTTGCCACTGGCATCGATCACCTTTGCCCCGGCGGGGACGGCAATTTCCGATGCCGGGCCGACCGCGGCGATCCGATCGCCTTCGATCACGATTACGCCGTTCTCGATGGCTCCGGCCTCGTCACCCGTCATGGTGAGGATCCGCGCACCGGTTAGGACCACGGTACCGCTCGGCTTGTCTGCCGCGATGGTCCGCGCCAGAGAGACGCCGCTTACGGGCGGTTCGAACTTGGGGGCATCCTTGCCCTGCGGTGCGTTGGCGAACATCGCAGAGGTGGTCGCGCGGAACAGCGTCGGCCCCATTGACCAGGTCAGCGTGCTGCCGCCATCGGTCCAGCCGATGTAATCCGCCCCGCCCTTGCTGGCGCGGACAACGGGCAGAGCACTGGCCTTCTCGCCCAGGGTCACGGCCTGTCCGCCGGGTAGGAGCTGGGTGACGAAGACTTCGTAATTCTCGCGGAAGGCCAGCATGTCGCCACGCGGACTAACGCTATAGCCGCTGACGAGTTCACCTTCGGCATGAACCTGGCGCTTGTCGCCGTCGAGCTCGGCAGACAGCAACTGCAACTTGCCGCCCGAGCGGCCGAGCATGAAGACGCGATCGCTTTCGGCGCCGAACTGCGGCTCTGACGTATCGCGCGCGATGAGCTGCGGCGTGCCGCCAGTGCTGGGGACGGCATAAATGCCTTCGTTCTCGGAGTATTCGGGCGAAGTGAGGTAGCCGCCCGAGCGCTTTTCAAACACGATGGTCCGGCCGTCGGGCGAGAATTGCGGAACGGCATAGTGTCCGCGCATGTCGGTCACCGCGCGGGCACTGCGCCCGGCGGCATCCGCAACCATCACTTGCCCCAAACCACCATCGGTCCAGCGGACGAAGGTGATGCGCTTGCCGTCTCGCGACCAGCTCGGCCACAGCTCGAGTGCATCGCCACCATCAGCGAACAGCCTGCGCGGCTCGCCCCCATTCACCGGCTTGCTGTAGAGTTTGCCAAGGCTTTCAAAGACTACCGTACGGCCATCCGGCGACACGGAAGCGAAGCGGGGAATCTTTGCGGTAAAGCTTGCCTCACCCACCGCAATCACCGGGTGCGGCGCATCGGCCACGCCACGCGTGTCGTCGACGCGGAAGGGGATCACGGTCGCACCGCTGCCATCGGCGGAGATGCGCTGAATCTTGCCCCCAGCCCAGGCAACGATGCTGGCGCCGTCAGGCGTCCAGTCCATCAGCGGATAGAAGCCGTAGACCGCCCAGGTTTCCTGCATATCCAGCTCGAGGTCGCCGTAGATCATACGCTCTACGCCCGTGGCAAGGTCCTTGACCCACAGTTCGGTCTGGTCCTTGTCCCGGCGAATGAAGGCCAGCTTCTTGCCATCGGGCGAAGGCGAAGGACGCACGGCGCCGCCGAAGCCGCTGGCGACCGTGGTGACCTCGGTCGTCGCCAGGTCATAGCGCTCGATGGCAAAGGTGCCCTGCGTCGAATCCTGGGCGTATTCGAAGATCGGTCCGCTGGTGACGTTGCGGGTATAGTACACCGCATCTCCCGACGGGGCGTAGGTCGGTTCACCGAGTTCCTTCTGCAGCGCCTCGCTGGCCCGGGCGACCAGCTTGACGCCGCCACCGCCGGAAACATGGTAGAGCCATATCTCGCCCGTCCCCGCGCTGCGCTGGGTCGTGAAATGCTTCTTCGCAACGATGTAATTGCCATCGGGCGACCAGCTGGGCTGGTTGAGCAGGCGAAATTCTTCCTTGGTAACCTGGCGCTTGTCGGTACCGTCCGCGTTCATCACCCAGATATTGTCGCCGCCTGCACGGTCAGAGGTGAAGGCGATGCGCTTGCCGTCGGGCGAGAAGCGTGGCTGGACTTCCCAGGCGAGCCCATCGGCAACTCGCGTTGGCGTACCGCCGGTGATCGGCATGGTGTAAATGTCACCCAGCAGCGAAAAGGCCAGCTTCGAGCCGTCCGGTGAGACGTCGACATCCATCCACGTCCCTTCGTCGGTGCGGATCGGAACCTGCCGGATGGTGGCACCGCGCGGTGCAAGCACGTCCCACTTGTCGTCTTCCTTCGCCACTCCGGTCGCGGTCGCCGGGGCCGCCTGCACGACCATACCCGATCCATCCTTGGGCCCTTCGCCCTGCGATGCGCCCACTTCCTGTTCTTCGACAGGATTTGGGCTAGGTTCGGCGTTCTGCGCGAAGGCAGCCTGGCTCGCGAACAGGACCGCGAGGACGGAAGCGATACTCGATTTCATGCTGGTTTCCCCAAAAACTCGCCGCATCTCATAGGCGGAGCGGCGCCCGGGGCAAATGTCGTTCGTCGAACCAGATCAGCCGTTCTCAGCCAACGCTGGCGCGCTCAACCAGCCTTACTGGCACACGGCGTTCAGGCTTTTCACCTTCCCCGGCCAGCGCCGTGTCGACCAACAGCTTCCCCGCCAACGCAAAGTCTGGCTCCAGCGTGGTCAACGGTGGCGAGCTGAATTCGCCCGAACCGAGGCCGTCGAACCCGATGACCCCGACCTTGCCCGGAACCGATATCCCGCGTGCAGACAGTTCTTCGAGTGCGCCCAGGGCCATCGCATCGCAGGCGAAGAACAGGCCATCGAAAGCCGTCCCGCCTTCAACCAACGAAGCGATCGCGTTGCGACCTTGCGAAACGCGGTCCTCGCCTTCGCTCACCATCGGATCGCGCGGCGCAAGGCCCGCAGCCTCCATCGCGGTGCGATATCCTTCGTAGCGTTCGGAGAACTGGCGCTGCGAAGATGCAGTATCGCCAACGAAGACGATGTCTTTCGCCCCACCCTTGACCAGCCGCTCTACAGCGAGCTGACCGCCCTGTTGGTTGTCCGAACGAACCCAGACTGCGTCGTCGAACGGCGACCCCCAGAAGGCAATCGCGTCCGTTTCCTGCGCGCACTGGCGGAAGTATTCCCACGCCGCCGCATTGGTCGCGGTGCCGATAACCACCACGCCATCGGCCTGCCGCCGCGCGACATAGTGGCCGAAGAAGTCTTCCGGTTGCGCCTGGAACGAGACCAGCGCTTCGTAACCCCGCTCTGCAGCAGCCGCGCAGGTACTCCCCAGCATGCTGTAGTAAAAAGGGTTGATGCTGGCAGCCCCCTCGCCCGAGCGACCGATCACCACAACCGCTATGGTGCCCGTTTCACCCTTTCGCAGGCCTGCAGCGCGCGCATTGACGAAATAGCCCAGCTCGGCAGCAGCCTGCTCTACCCGCCGCCTCGTGGCTTCGGTTATCGTTTCGGATCCCGAGAGCGCCCGGCTGACCGTCGACTGGCTCACTCCGGCGCGTTCGGCGACATCGATCGATGTGACCCGACGCAATTTCGCCTTGTCGTTGTTCGGCATTCCTCGCCCCATTGTTCTTCAGCGCTGCCCTAAACCAGTGCGTTGAGGAATGCGATAGGCTCATCCAACGCTTGCACCGGCCGCGGATAGCGGAGCATAAGAGGAAACGTTGCAGGAAAGAGCTATGTCACGGGATAACCGAAGGGAGGAGCGGTTCGTCGTCGAAGTGGCGGGCCGCTATCGTGCTCGCCACGGCGCATCGCGTGACATCTGGATCAAGGATATCTCGGAATACGGTTGCCGTTTCTTCGACAAGTTCTCGATACTTGAGATCGACAGCGAAATACTGATCAAGGTCGGCAATATCGGACCGATCCCGACCGAAGTAAAATGGCGCGACGGCAGTACGGTGGGGGGCGAGTTCGAGCGCCCGCTTCATCCGAGCGTGCTTGACCATATTCGTCGAGAGATGGATCGCAGAGACAGCCTCTGACATGCAGGGCCCCGCCCAGCGCCGCCTTGTCCAGGCGCTACTTTCCTATCTGATGGGTATCGCAACGCGGGTGATCGTGCAGATCGCCGCCCTGCCGATCCTGTTTGCACACTGGACCGCCGAACGCGTCGGCACCTGGATGCTGGTCTACGCCCTGCCCTCCTATTTCGTAGTGGCTGGCAGCGCTTTTGCCAGCGCGGGGGGAAACCTGGCACTCGCTGCCTCCCGTGAAGAGCGTTGGCCGGAGGCACGGGCTGCATTTCGTGCAAGCTGGGTTTGGGCGGCGGCGTCCGGCTTAGCTATTGCGGGACTGTTCTATGCCGCTGCAACGCTGATCCAAGACAGCACTGCCCAGCGGCTTGGCCTGCTGGGCGCCGACGAACTGCGCGCCTGCGCACTGTGGCTGGGGGTCTATTTCGTCGCCGTTGCCCAAGCTTCGGTGATGCTCGTCCCGATGCGGGTCGGCGAACGTTACCCGCAGTTCTACACGGTGCAGAACCTTGCCAGCCTTGCCGAAGTCGCGGTGCTCGTCATCTGCGTGCCGCAGAGCACCTCTTACGAGCTGCTGGCTTTCGGACTGGCGATGCTTCGGACCGTCGTTGCCATTGTCCTAACTCTGCTGGCGTGGCGCGCGAGCCCGATGCTCTTTCGCGGCGCGGCCACGGCACTAGACCGCAGCCTGCGGGCGATGGCCCTCCCCTCTGCCGCTTTCATGGTCCTGCCGATGGTCTACGTGTTGAACCTGCAGGGATACACGCTGGTGGTTGGCGCAACCTTTGGGGCAGCGACGGTCGCCGGTTTCGTGGCCACCCGCGTGATCGTCCGCGCGATAGATGTCGTCATGTCGGTCATCTACGCCTCGCAATTCAACGAGGCCGGCTATCTTGGCGCCGGCAAGCGCGACATCCAGCGCCGCCAGCTGGCGACGATGACCATGGTAACGCTGGCCGGTGTTCTGACCTTCTCGGCGGCGCTGGCGTTCGTGGGTCCATGGCTTCAACAGCTGCTCAGTTCCGGCAAGAGCACGTTCGATCCGTTGGTCGCTTTGGTCTTGCTCGCATCGGGCCTGATCCGCGCGCTGGCGACCACACCGCAGGCCTTGATCGCCGCCGAAAACATGCATGCGAAGCTGGCGACGAGCTATCTCGCCGTATCGCTTGCCTGTCTGCCTGTGGCCGCAGGGCTGGCGCTTGCGGGACTGCCGCTGGCAATCGTGCTGCTGGTGCTGATACCCGCCGAACTGGGTCAGGCCATTCCCGCCTTTCGCATCATCCTGCGTCACCTGGAGTGGGGCAAACGCGACCTTCTGGCAGCACTGTTCCATCGCGACAGGATCGGCGACATGCTCCAGCTCATGCGTTTTCTCGTGCATCGCCGCTAGCGTCGGCTTGCCCGCGCGACCTTACCCCTTAAAGGTCACAGCATGTACGACGTGCTGCTCATCGCATCCTGCGTCCTGTTCCTGGGCGTGTGCCTTGCCTATGCCAGGCATGAAGCGGCGAGCCTGTTCCATCCGGCGACGATCTACCTGGGATTTCACGGTTTCATCTTTGTGATCCGGCCGCTGTTCGCGCGCTGGTATCACTTCGATCTGGTCTATCGGGTCTATGATTTCCAGCCCTCGATGGCGAACAAGATCACAGTGATCCTGGGAGCCAACTTGGCCATGCTAGTCTTCACCGGCGTCTCCCTAATGATCGCCAACCGGCCAGTTTTACCCGTCCCGTCGCGGGAGGAATTCGATCGCCTGCGCCGCTCCTTGGCCGGACCGATCATTGCAGCTTTGATCCTGCTCGCGCCGCTCGCAATCGCCTCGCAGCTGGAAGCGTGGTCGCGCCGTGCCGATCCTTATGCCTCGATGGCCCGCGACGCCGGCACCGGCATCATGGTCAACGTGAGTGCCAACGGATGGTTCAACGAGGCCGCGCTGATGCTGGCCCCGCTGACCGTCCTTGCCGTGTGGCTGCTGCGGTTTCGCGCTTCGGCGTGGATCGTATTCGGCCTGTCCAGCCTGCTGATGCTGGGCTCGGGAGGTCGGGGAAGCTTCGTCTTCACCGCGATTGCACTGGCAATGCTGTATCTGCTGGAAAGGCGCCGCAGCTGGTTCGACTGGAAGATCGCCGGGCTCGCGCTGGTCAGCCTCGTATCGTTCAACCTGATCGTGATCGACCGCGGTGCGGCGGTCCGCGAATTGTTCGGCGCAGACAGCGGCGAAACCTACACCTCCGCGCGCGAGCTCGCACCGCTCGAACATATGGACTTCGCCAACCTCGAGTACTTCGAGTTCATAACCTATGCGATCCCGGAGCGGACGGGCAGTTGGGACTATTTCGCGCATAATCTGCAGATCTTCACGGAGCCTGTCCCCCGAACCCTGTGGAAGGACAAGCCCATCGGCTCACCCGTCAAGTTCTTCGAATTGTGGGATTATGGCACGCCCATCGGGATGACCAATTCACTGCCAGGCGCAGGTTGGATGTCACTCGGCTATCTCGGGATTGTAGTACAGGCGGCCTTCTTCGCGCTCGTCTACGGGCTGGTCTACTCCCGCCTGCTCACACGCTCGCAAGAGCCGTTGCCGCGGCTCGCCTATGTGCTGTTGGCAGCTACCTCACTCGTCGTGTTCCGCGACGGCATCCTGCTGACCCTTTTGCGCCAGCTGCCCTTCTATTTCGGGCCCTTCCTGCTTGTACTCGCCTTCATGCGGCTCAAATCGCGCCCCACATCGCAATGGGCCCCAGCTCCGTCGCATGTCGAACCGCCGACCAGCCCCGCAGAGCGGCGTCGCGAACTGGCACGGCGTGCCTGACACGACGTTAGCTCACAGGCGGGGCGCGTAGCTGCGCTTGCCGCCAAGCAGCCGCGTGTTAAATGCCGTCGACCAGCGCGGCACGATGCACCCCTTCAAATAATGGCGATAGGATCGGGAAAGTTCCTCTCGTTCGAATGCACCGACGGGATGGTTGGTCAGGAGCGGCTTACAGGCGGGCAGGTGCAGGACCACGCTCGTTTCGATTGTGCAGAAGGGAGGAAACGCCTGCGTAATGCACGCCGACCGTCAGCGTGCGATTGTACCCAGTCGCCCTCCATCTTCAACCGTCGCGACACCTTCACAAAAAGCCTGTGGCGAGCGGCGCCACCAGCAATCCATGAAAACGAGGGGTCATCACACCAGCGTTAGTCGTTCCTGCGGGAGAGGCCAAGAAGTTGCACTTCAAAACCGACTGGCGCTTCCCGCCAGACTAGGTTACGTTTACGTCAACTGGGAGATTATGGATGAATCAACAGGTGAACGATTTCGACGTTCTTATTGTCGGTGCGGGCATATCGGGCATCGGTATGGCGGCACATATGCGCGAGAAGGCGCCGGGGCATAGTTTCGCCATCGTCGAGCGGCGCGACAATCTGGGTGGTACCTGGGACCTGTTCCGTTACCCTGGCATCCGTTCCGACAGTGATATGCATACGCTCGGCTTCGATTTCGAACCGTGGAAGCACGAAAAGTCGATCGCAGACGGCCCCGCCATTCTCGAATACCTCGACCGGATCGTCGACGAGCGCGACATTCGCCGCCACATTCGCTTTGGTCAAAAGGTGGTCGCGGCCGACTGGCACGAAAGCGACGCGCGCTGGCACGTCACGCTGGAGACCAGCGAAGGCGAAAAGAAGCATGTCAGCGCCAATTGGCTTTACCTCGGCTCCGGCTACTACGACTATGACGAGCCCTATGACCCGGGCTTCGATTTCGGCGAATTCGACGGTCAGGTAATCCACCCGCAATTCTGGCCCAAGGACCTCGACTACGCGGGCAAGAATGTCGTGGTTATCGGATCGGGTGCGACCGCGGTGACGATCGTGCCATCGATGTCGGACAAGGCGGCCAAGGTCACCATGCTCCAGCGCACCCCGACCTGGATGTTCAGCCGACCGGCGAAAGACGCCTTTGCCAATACGCTGCGCAAGATCCTGCCCGAGAAACTGGCCTATCGGATCACTCGCTGGAAGAACATCACGCTTCAGGACATCAGCTTCAAACGTGCCCGCACGCGGCCGGAAAAGGTCGCTGACTTCCTGCACACGAAGATCCGCAAGATCATGGGCAAGGACTTCGATCTCACGCCCTTCACCCCGCCCTACAACCCGTGGGACCAGCGCCTGTGCCTGGTGCCCGACGACGACCTGTTCGCCGCCATCAAGAAGGGCAAGGCCGACGTCGTCACCGGCCACATCAAGGCATTCGAGAAGGGTGGCGTGCGGTTGAGCGACGATCGCTTCCTGCCCGCCGATATCGTTGTCACCGCGACTGGCCTCAAGCTTGCTGTTGCCGGCAAGATCGCGCTGTCGAAGGACGGTGCCCCGATCAACCTGGCGGATCACTTCTACTATAAGGGCTGCATGTTCTCGAACGTGCCGAACCTGGCTGTGGTATTCGGTTATCTCAACGCCAGCTGGACGCTGCGAGCGGATATCAACTCGGACTACATCTGCCGCGTGCTCAATCACCAGAAGGCCACCGGCACCGACGTCGCGGTCCCGGTGCTGCCGACGGACCACAAGCTGGAAGAAGACGACATCTTCGACTTCTCGAGCGGCTACATCCAGCGCGGCAAGCACATCATGTCAAAGAACGCGGTGGCCTATCCCTGGCGGCTCAACCAGGAATATGTAATCGACCGCAAGCGGATGAAGGCCGACCCAGTCGACGATGGAATACTGGGGCTTTATCAACATGGTGCCAATGCGCGCGAGCCTGAGGAACAGCTCGAAGCAGCGGAGTAGCATTCGCGCGCATTGCGCATTACGGCAGCTGGTATGAGCGAACGCATCTATACCGCCGGGCTCGTCGTGATCGGCGACGAGATCCTTTCCGGCCGCACGCATGACAAGAATATCGCGCAGGTGGCAAGCTGGCTGCAGGTGCAAGGCATCCGCTTGGCCGAAGTGCGAGTGGTGCCCGACGTCGTCGAGCGAATCGTCGAGGCGGTCAACGCGCTGCGCGAACAGAACGATTACCTGTTCACCACCGGCGGGATCGGCCCAACCCATGACGACATCACCGTCGACGCCGTGGCCGAAGCGCTGGGGGTTGGGGTTATGGTTCATCCGGAAGCGCGGGCGATGCTCGAACGCTACTACGGTGGCCGTGGCCTGGAACTGACCGAAGCGCGGCTGCGCATGGCGCGCGTGCCGGAAGGTGCCGACCTTATCCCCAATCGCATGTCCGGCGCGCCGGGTATCAAGATCGGCAATCTCCACCTGATGGCTGGGGTTCCGCACATCACGGCGGGTATGCTCGATGCGTTGACGGGCACGCTCGAAGGCGGGGCGCCGCTACTAACCGAGACGATCGGTTGCTGGACGCCCGAGAGCGAAGTTGCCGACATCCTGCGCCAAGTGGAAAAGGCGCATGAGAGCTGTCAGATCGGCAGCTATCCTTTTTTCCGCGAAGGCCGCGTCGGAGCAAACTTTGTCGTCCGCTCGACCGATGCGGATGAGTTGAAGAGCTGCGTCGACAGCCTGTGCGACGGGCTGGCCACCGCCGGGTTCGACTTTACCCCCGGGGGAATCTGAACCGCCCTTCCCAGCCTGCCAAGGCCGCGATAATCCCCTGTTAGAGGGGATAGGTGTATGGAATGGCTATTCATCTTCGGCCTAGCTGGCCTCGTCGCCATGCTGTGGAGCCGGCTCGACAAGCTCGAACGCCGCCTCACCGCGCTCGATGAGCTGCAGGATGTAGCAATCGGGCAACTCCGCGATTTGCACCGTCGCGGCATTGCCCCTCCAAGGCCTCCGGAAGAAGACAGGCCGCTGGCGACCGAACCGGCACCGGAAGTTGCCCCGGAACCGGCACCAGCTCCAAAGAGGGTCACGGTGCCCTCAGTCTCCCTTCGGCGCAGCGACGGGGAAAGCATCAGAATCGAGCCGCCAGTGCCGGAACCATCCGCGCCCGAGACAGAGCCCGAGCCTGCATCTGCGCCGTTGCGCGAGCGCTTCCAGTTCGACTTCGAAGAAATCTTCGGCCGCCGCCTCCCGATTTGGGCCGGCGGGGTGACGCTGGCTGTCGCCGGCGTGTTCCTCGTGAAATATTCGATCGAGCGCGGACTGATCACACCCTTGCTGCGCGTGATCATGGCCTTCGTCTTCGGCGGCGGACTCATTGCCGGTGCCGAGGCCGCCTATCGCTATCGCGACCGCGTGGCGGACCCACGCGTGGCGCAGGCATTGGCAGGGGCCGGTCTCGCAACGCTCTATGCCGGTTTCTACCTGGCAGGCACGCAATACGGGTTGATCGGGCAAGGCTTCGCCTTTCTCGGCCTGGCCGCGGTTACCGCGGGCGCGATTGCCCTGTCGTTCCGCTTTGGCCTGCCAAGCGCCGTGCTGGGGCTGGTCGGAGGTTTCGCCGCCCCCGCGCTGGTTGGTGGCGAGGAAGCGAACATTCCGCTGCTCGCACTCTACCTCGGCCTCGTCACCGGCGGCCTGACATTTGCCGGACGCGAACAGCGGCGTGAATGGATGGGCATAGCTGCCCTGATCGGCGGCCTTGGCTGGGGCGCGATCCTCCTGCTGGCCGGCGACCCGGGCGTGTCCGAAATCATTGCGCTTGGCCTCTATTTCACGGTGCTCGGGGTGCTGGTGCCCGCCTTCGCCGCATCCGAGCGTTTTGAAGTGCCGATTCGCCTTGCGGCGGCCTTGGTAGCCAGCGTCCAGCTCGCCCTGCTTGTCGATCAGGGCGGATATTCGATGCTTGCCTGGGGGCTTTACCTCCTGCTCGGCGCGACACTGGCCTTTTTCGGCTGGAAACAACCGCAGATGCGTGAGGGCAATGCGGTCGCAGCCACCGTCGCCTTGCTGCTGGTGGGAATGTGGCCAGTACAGAATGGCCTCGAATACTTCGCTGTCACCGCGGCGCTGACAGGTGTCTTCGCGCTCGCACCGCTGGTGCATGTCTGGCGCAACGAAGAGCGCACTATCGACCTATTGCAGGTTGCGCTCGTCCCGGCCGCCATGGCTGCCTTGGCCTATGGCGAGTTCGGGGACTTCTTCGCCGATCGTATCGAGGTCACACTTGCTGCGGTGACGCTTGCCCTCGGCGCAATCCCGGCTGTTGCCGCATGGCGAATATGGCAGCGTGGCAAGGACGCCACCCTCGCCATCGAGCTTTGCGTTGCGGCGCTGCTAGCGATGTGTGCCATATGGATGGTTTCGCCGGCATGGCTTGCACCGCTGGCTGCCGGGCTCGTCTTTGCTGCCCTGTTCGTCCTCCTGCGCGACCGCAGCGAACTTGAACTGCGTGCATTGGTTTGGGGAAGCGCTGTTCTGACTGCGCTCGCCCTGTTCGGCCTGGATGCGCTGGATATCGAAATCGCCCGACTGGCTGGCGATCCTGACCCTTCGCTCGCCCTGCGCAGCATGCTGCGCTGGGCGGCACCGGCTGCGGCTTTCGTGGTCCTTGCCTGGCACGAAGGCGAGAAGGTCGGACGGCAATTGGCGGAGGGCACGGCAACTGTCTTCGTCTACGGCGCCCTGGCCCAAGTCCTCCCCGGCGACGCGCTGGCATGGACTGCGGCGGCACTTGCTGGGGGATCGGCCTTCGGCCTGCCAGACAGGCCAGTGGCGCGATACGTCTCCATCGCAATCGCGCTGCTGTGGTCGGTCGACCCTGCGACACGGTGGATCGGCACTGGCGTGGTCTCGCTGTTCGGAGAGCCGGTCTACGTCGATGCCCTGCCCTCTTTGCGCCAGACCGCGCTCTATATCATCCCGGCCATTGCCGGGCTGGCTGTGCTGCGCGGGCAGGCGCGCGAATGGCAAGGGATTGCCTGGCGTGGCGAGTGGCTGGCTGCATTGCCTGCGCTGGTTGCCCTCCACATCGGCTTCAAGCAGCTCTTCGCCATCGAGACGGTGAGCGCCTTCGTGGAGCAAGGCATGGCCGAGCGTACCCTTTGGGAAAGCCTCCTGCTTGCAGCAGGCTGGATCCTCTCGACACGCTTCGCATGGGCTGGGCGGCTGCTCATCGCGGCGGCCCTCGCGCACTTCCTGCTCTACAGCGGGCTATTGCACAATCCGCTCTGGGACCGGCAGGCGGTGGGCGCGACGCCGATAGCAAACCTCATCCTCGCCGCTTACGCCATCGCCGTCGCCGCCTCCCTGCTGTTGCACGGTGCCTTCCCGGATCGCTTGCGCCCCTGGCTCGACGGGCTGGTCGTCACGCTCGTCAGCTTCGGCGCGCTAACCCTGCTGAGGCAGGCCTTTGCCGGGAACATCCCGATGGAGGCCGCAATGACCCAGACAGAAGACCTGCTGCGCTCCCTGCTCGGCATCCTCCTCGCAATCGGCTTCCTGCTGCTCGGCAGCCGCCGTGTTGAGCGTAGCTGGCGGGTCGGTTCGCTGGTCTTGATGGTGCTCGCCGTGGCCAAGGTATTCATCGTCGATGCCGCCGGGCTTGAGGGGCTATTGCGGATTGCCAGCTTCATGGCGCTGGGCTTCAGCCTGATCGGCATCGGCTGGCTCTATTCGCGCCAGCTTCGTGCCACGCCGACAGGGGTATAACCAAGAGCGGTGGCCCGAGAAATCAGGGCCGAGGCGCTGGTGCGGCGCGCTTAGGGCATGAGAAAGGGCCGGAAGGTTCGCACCCGCCGGCCCTTTCGCATGTTCGGTTCCGAGTAGGAAAGAGCTTAGGCTCCTTCCACCTCCGCCAGGTCGACCTTGAGGCCAGGACCCATCGAGCTGGTCAGCGTGACCTTGCGGACATACTTGCCCTTGGCACCCGACGGCTTGGCCTTGACCACTGCGTCGGTCAGCGCCTTGAAGTTGGCGATCAGCGCGTCGTCCGAGAACGACAGCTTGCCGAGACCCGAGTGGATGATGCCCAGCTTTTCGACGCGGAACTCGACCTGGCCGGCCTTGGCGTCCTTGACCGCCTGCTCAACGTTCGGGGTCACGGTGCCGAGCTTCGGGTTCGGCATCAGGCCCTTGGGGCCGAGGACCTTACCGAGACGGCCGACGACGCCCATCATGTCCGGCGTGGCGATCACGCGGTCATAGTTGAGGTTGCCGTTCTGCATGTCTTCCATGAGGTCTTCCGCACCGACCTTGTCGGCACCGGCGGCCAGCGCCTTCTCGGCGTTGTCGCCACGGGCGAAGACGGCAACCTTGACGTCCTTGCCGGTACCCGAGGGCAGCGACACCATGCCGCGGACCATCTGGTCGGCGTGGCGCGGGTCGACACCGAGGTTCATCGCAACTTCGACGGTCTCGTCGAACTTGCTCTTGTGCTCGCGCAGCGTGGCGAGTGCCTCGGTGACGGTGTAAAGCTTCTCGCCGTCGAGCGCGGCGCGGATCTTCTGCTTCTTGGTCTGCTTGGCCATGATCTTAGCCCTCCACCACTTCGAGGCCCATCGAACGGGCCGAGCCCTCGATGATGCGGGTCGCCATTTCGATATCGTTCGCGTTGAGATCGGCCATCTTGGTCTGGGCGATCTCGGCAAGCTGCGAGCGCTTAATGGTGCCAGCCTTGACCTTGCCCGGCTCCTTCGAACCCGACTTCAGCTTGGCGGCCTTCTTGATCAGGAAGGTTGCCGGCGGGGTCTTGGTGACGAAAGTGAACGAACGGTCGGCATAGACGGTGATAATCGTCGGGATCGGCATGCCCTTTTCAAGGCTGTCGGTCGCAGCGTTGAACGCCTTGCAGAATTCCATGATGTTGACGCCGCGCTGACCCAGCGCAGGGCCGATCGGGGGCGACGGGTTGGCGGTGCCGGCGGGCACCTGCAACTTGATATAGCCGTCGATCTTCTTGGCCATGAGAGGCCTCCTTTCTCACTGTTGCCGCGCTCTTTCGAGTTACGGCTCATGGTAAGCGGTCAAACGGCCTGCCGAGGCAGGCCTCCCGCACGGTTTCCCATGCCTGTCGCTTGGGAAGGCGCGCACATAGCGTCTTCGGCCACGAATGCAAGCGATTCGCCGAGGCTACAAAGGGCTGGCCGGTGTTGGAGCGCACCTCCGCCAGCCCTGCTGGATGGAACACATGGAACACTGTCCTAGCAAATGACCTGCCCGCACCCCAGCACACCCTTGAGACCCTTGGGTACCAGAAGAATTGCGGGCCTGTGCGTTGCCATGCATCTATCGCCGCATCGCGATATAGGAAAAACACAATGATGGAAAACAGCACTTGCGGGATAAGTTTGATTTCCAAACAACAAATGTAATGTTCGATATCAATTCTTAATAAAGTCAAGTCACATCAAATGGAGCTGATCGGTTCAAGGAACTTCCAGATGATCCATATTGCCGTGCGCGCGCGCGAACTAATCTCGAGCAACGTCGATGCCCTGATTGAAAAGGCCGGCAATCCGGTGAAAATGTTGCAGCTGCTGCGCACGGAGATCGAGGAAAGCCTGATCACGCTAAATGGCGATCTGGGCAAGGCGCGGCGGCGCCACGAACGGCTGCTGAGTCAGGCGCAGGCTACCGCGGATGCTGCCGAGGGATGGACCGCCAAGGCCAAATTGGCGATGGACCACAAGCGCGAAGACCTTGCCCGTTCTGCCCTGCTGGCCCGCGAAGATGGTCGCATGAAGGCAGAGGCTCTGCGCAAGGAGGCCTTGGATCTTGAATCTGAGATCGCCGAACTTGCCGAGGCCTCAGAGAAGTTGGAGACCAAGCGAGCCGAAGCAATGGCGCGCATTGCGGCCGTACCCACCTCAGACCAAGCTGGAGACACGCGTGCGAGCGGCGACACTAAGGCCGAACGCCATCTCGACCGCATCGAACGCATGGAGCGTCGCGTCGATTTCAAGGTCGAGGTTCGCGCCGAACCGACGCCGGCGACTGTCGAGGAGGAAATCGCCGCACTCCAACGCGATGCCGATCTCGCAGCAGAACTTGCGGCGATGAAGACGACGACTAAGCCAGGCAAGCGCAAAGTCGGCTGACCGACCACCGCACTACTTGCCCGACCCGCAGTCACTGGGTACGGGCGCCCCGATGGCTCGCACCGCGACACCAAGTACGCTATGGATGCTGCTGGCGGCGACGCTTTTCCTGCGCGCGCTCGTTCCCGTTGGCTGGATGCCCGATACCGGGCGGACCGACGTCATCGTCGCTAAGGTCTGCAACGCCGACTATGTCCTGCGCATTCCGCTAAATCGCGATACCAAGCCAGAGGACACGGCGGGGCACCAAGACGGTCACTGCCTGTTCGCCGGATTCTCGGGCGATGCCCCGCTTGCATCAACCGCCGTCCTGCTGGCCTTGCCCCCGCCTGTGGCCGAGCTGCGCATTGTCAGCTTCGCGCGACTCAACCTGGGCCGCATCGCCTACCTCCTGCCGCCGGGCCGCGGGCCACCTGCCACCGCCTGATCGGCGCTTCCCATCATGTTGGGGAGCGCCTCGAGGTGCATTCCCAATGTGACAGGATATTTCAATGAACACGCATTTTGCGCGCGCCTTGTGCGCGCTCGTTCCGCTTGCCCTTGCCCAATCCGCGCTTGCCGAAGGGGCAGCAGGTGAGGCTGTTGCCCCCTCCGGTGATCTCATCGTGGTTACCCCTGTATCGCTTCATCCGGCCGCCGGCCTGATGAATGAACACACCCATGACGGCGGCGAATTCATGATCGGATTGCGCTACACCCGCAGTCGTCACTCAGGTGCTAACCTGTCGGGGACGGAGCCGATCGCCGACGCCGAAATCCTGGCCGCAGGCTACACGGTGCGAGCGCGGGAGATGACCATGGACATGGTCATGCTAGACCTGATGTACGCCCCCAACGACAAGCTCACGTTGATGGTCATGCCGCACTGGATGCGGCACGAAATGACCATGGTCGGGATCGATCCGATGAACGCCGGGGCGGGTGGCATGGATCAGGCGCACCACGGCCTCGCGTTCGGCCAGACCATGACCCATTCAACGCAGGGCTTCGGCGATACGCTGGTTTCGGCCAGCTACCGCATGGCCAATTCGCCGACCTTCAAGGCGCACGCGACGCTGGGTCTTTGGCTTCCCACAGGCAATATCGATCGCAGAAACCCCGATGGGACCTTCGTCCACTACGGAATGCAATCGGGAGGCGGCACCTGGGATAGCGAACCCTCGGCAACCGTTTCCGGACAGCTGGGCGCGGTCGGCTATGGTGTACAGGCGAGCTATCGCTGGCGCTGCGAGAGCAGGAACGCCAGCGGCTTCGCCTTTGGCGACCGGGCCAGTGCGTCCGGATGGTTGAGCTATCTTGTCGACAACGGCTTCAGCCTCACCAGCCGCCTGACCTGGGAACATGAAGGACAAATCCTGGGTGAATACAGCGGGCCGCACAAGAACGCCTCCCCTTCCGATGGGCAGGAGAACTATGGAGGCTCCCGTGTGATTGCAGGCCTGGGAGCCAACATCGCCCTACCCTTCGGCGGGCGTGACCGGCCGCAGATCGGGGTCGAGTTCGGCGTGCCACTTTTTCAGGACCTAAACGGCGTCCAGCTGCCGGAGGATTGGCGGGCTTCGGTCGCCCTGACCAAGACCTTCTAATGCTCACGGGGTCGGTTTCGGCCGACCCCGTAATCCCATGATCACGGGTGCCTCGTCGTTCCGGATACGCCCCCTGTCGAGCTCTGCTGGTGCATTGCGGGTGACAGGCGTACCAGTCGATCTATGGGGAAGGTTCTAAAACTCGCTGTGCTGGCACTGTTGGGCGCATCTGCTCCCGCGCTTGCACAAGACGACGGCGAGCGCTCGCCAGAGGTGTCTGCCGCGCGCTCGCCCGTTCTGCCGCCTGCCGAATTCGACGAAGCCCTGGCGATCGGTGGCGAACAAATCGATGCGCGCAAGCTGCGCAGTCGCATGACGGTGGACGTGCTGATCAACGGGAAGGGGCCATACAAGTTCGTCGTCGACAGCGGAGCCGACACTTCGGTGATAGGCGAAGGGCTGGCTGGGCGGCTCGCGCTTGAGCCGGGAACGCCGACTCTGCTCCACGGGGTTACCGAAAGCGCGATCGTCGACCGTGTCATGGTCGATGAGCTTCAGCTTGGCCCGACCATTTCGACCGCACTTGAGCTTCCCGTCCTGGAAGAACGCGATCTGGGTGGTGACGGCATGGTCGGGCTCGACGCACTGGTCGAACAGCGCTTGATGATGGATTTCGAAAAACGCCTGATCACAGTCGACGATGGACGCGTGCCCGAACCGCTGCGCGATGGAGTGATCGTGGTTACGGGTCGTCTCCAGCGCGGCCAGCTTATCCTGACCAAGGTCAAGGCCGGCAAACATCGCGTCGATGCGGTGGTCGACACGGGGAGCGAGATAACGATCGGTAACATCGCCCTGCGCGACAAGCTGCTGCGCCGCGGCAAAACCGATTTTCAGAAGATCACCGTCTATGGCGTAACCGGGGCTGCGATCGATCTGGATTTCGCGTTCATCAAGGAGCTCAAGCTGGGGCCGATCAAGCTGACCAACGTGCCGATCGCCTTCGCTGACATCCCACCCTTCGAGGTTTTCGGGATCGACAAAGAGCCGTCACTACTGCTTGGCACCGATCTGATGGAGAACTTCCGCCGCGTTTCGCTGGATTTTCATGATCGCAAGGTACGCTTCCAGCTCCGCAAGTGCGAAGCCCGGCTGGTCGTGCGGACCGTCACATCGGCGTCGCGATTGCGGGCGGAAGAGCGCAGCGCCTGCCAGGAATAGCCCGAGCAGCGCGCTTGAGCGCCCTTACTTGACCAGTTCGACCTGCTCGAAGTCCAGCTCGACCGGGGTCGCACGACCGAAGATCGAGACCGAAACCTTGACCTTCTGCTTGTCGAAGTCGAGTTCCTCGACGAGGCCGTTGAAGCTCGCGAAGGGGCCGTCGAGCACCTTGACCTGGTCGCCGATTTCGTAATCGACGCTGACCTGGGTCTTCGGAGCCGCCTTGGCCTCTTCCACACCGCCGAAATAGCGCGCAGCTTCCTTATCAGAAATCGGCTGCGGCTTGTTGTTGGTACCGAGGAAACCGGTCACCTTGGGGGTGTTCTTGACGAGGTGGTAGACATCGTCGGTCATGTTCAGTTTTGCGAGCACATAGCCCGGCATGAACTTGCGCTCGACCTGCACCTTCTTGCCACGCTTGACCTCGGTGACGGTCTCGGTCGGTACCTCGACCGCTTCAACGCCTTCGGAAAGGCCCAGGCGCTCGGCCTCGGATATGATCGAGTCGCGAACCTTGTTCTCGAAGCCGGAGTAGGCGTGGATGATGTACCAGCGTGCCATGTGCGTCAGTTACCCTGTCGGAAGTTGTATCAGGCGTCGATCAAGCCAGCGTCAGCAGCCACTGCATGACGGCGCTGAACAGCGAGTCGACACCTAGGAAGAAGAAGCCGAGAATCAGCATCATGATGAACACGAAGATCGCGGTACGGACCGTTTCCTCGCGGCTCGGCCATACGACCTTGCGCGCTTCAGCGCGCACCTGATTCACGAATTCCGCAGGGGAAGTCTTGGTATTCTGCTGCTCTGCCATGACTGAATTCGATTCTCGCGTAAAATTCGTCGCGTCTTCCGCAACCGGGTCCCTTTCAGGTAGGGTTCGTCGCCGCCCCGGTTCAAGTCCGGGAGGGGCTTTTTTGCGATCCCAATGTCGGAAGACGGCTGCGATTTAGGCCGTGTATCGCAAAAACGCAAGCGTGCGGGAGTGCGTTTCGGGTTGCGCCGGCCGGAAAAGTGAGGGGCCGGGCGCTTGTCCAGGGAACCCGACCCCTCATCCACGGGAATGAAGGCATTCCCTGTGCCGCAAGCCGCCCCAAGGCGGGGTTACGAAAGACCTAGGGAAAATCCCTAGAACCGCCCCTCGTCCACACCAGGACCAACAAAACCAGCGCCGCCAAGGGCATCAGATCGATTCCCATCGGCAAACCCGCTGCCCGCGTCGCATCAATCAGCCGAGGAGCTAGACTATCCCCGCGTCAGGCGGCGACCACCTCTGCATCGTCCCGCGCTTCGCCGATCGGATGATCGCCCGAGTAGACGAATTCGGGACCATCGAGATCGATGAGTGGGAAGGCATCGCGCTCGGCCCAGTAATCCTGGTTGTGGCGCCATTCGAGCTTGGCCCCGCGCCGCGGCATCTTGTCCAGATCGCGCATGAGGTAGCCCGGATTGAAATTCTCGCTCTCGATCCAGGGCAGGATTTCCATGTCTTCGTCTTCGGGCGGGAACGCGACCTCGACTTCGGATACGCCCTTCTCGCGCATGTGGTTGAGCAATCCGCAGACGAAATCGCCCATCATGTCGACGCGCAAGGTCCAGCTGGCGCGCCAATAGCCCATCACCCAGGCCGAGTTGGGCACGCCCGTGTGAAGCACCCCGCGATAGGTCACGGTCTCAGCCCAATCGATTGGCTGGCCATCGACAGAGAAAGGAATGCCACCCATCACCAGCAGTCTGAAGCCGGTGCAGGCGACGATCAGGTCGGCCTCGATTTCCTCGCCCGACGAAACTCGGACGCCCTTTTCGGTAAAGCGATCGATCGTGTCCGTCACCACTGTCAGCTTCCCCGACACTGCGGCCTTGAATACGTCACCTTCAGGGCAGAACGCCAGGCGTTGCTGCCACACGCGGTATTTCGGGGTGAAGTGTGGTTCGAACTCGAAATCGGGCTTGCCGGTGAACTGCCGTACCGCTTCCTTGAGTTCCTCGAACACTACGTCGGGTTCTTCCAGGCATCGCTTGGTCATCTGGGCCTGATCGAAATTGATCTGCTGGCGCACAACGCGATGCACCGTCGGTTCGTCGATTCCGACTTCGCGCAGGCGATCGGCCAGCTCGTTCTTGTTCTCGTTGCAGAAGAAGTAGGTCGGCGAGCGCTGCAGCATGATCACATGCCCGGCTTTCTCGGCAAAGGCAGGCACCACGGTGGCGGCAGTCGCGCCCGAACCTATCACCAGCACCCGCTTGCCGGCATAGTCGTAATCCGGGTCCCACTGCATCGCGTGGACGAAATCGCCCTTGTAGTCTGCCAACCCCTTCTCGCTCCATTCGGGCGGAATGTAGGGCTTCTCGTGATCGTAGTAGCCCTGGCACATCCACAGGAAGTTGCAGGTGAAGCGCAGCTCTGCGCCATCCTCCAGCCGGGTCGCCTCGACCGTCCACAGATCGTCGTCGCGCGAATAGGAGCAGGCGGTGATCCGGTGGCCGTAGAAGATATGGTCCCCAATCCCGTTCTCTTCGATCACCTCGCCCATGTATTTGAGGATTTCATCGCCACTGGCGATCGGCGCGCCGATCCACGGTTTGAAACGATAGCCGAAGGTATAGAGATCGGAGTCGGACCGGACGCCGGGGTATTTGTGGGTTTCCCAGGTACCGCCAAACGTGTCCTTCATTTCAAGGATCGCATAGCTGGCCCAAGGGCACTGTTCCTGCAGGTGATAGGCCGAACCGACCCCCGAAATCCCCGCACCCACGATCAGGACGTCGAAATGCGCTGCCGGCGCTTTGCCCGATTGCTCAACCATGCCTCTCTCCTCACTCTACCCCGTAGCCATTGCACTCCTATGCGAAGCGCCCGTCAATAGGTCTTTGATTGAAATCAATCGGGGCAGAGCGAGGGAAAAGTGGGAGGTCAGCCGCCGCCGCGAGCGATCCAACGGTCGATCTTGGCTTCCAGCACGGGCAGCGGGAGCGAGCCCGAGCCGAGCACTTCGCGGTGAAAATCGCGGATGCTGAACTTCTTGCCCAGCTTGTCCTCCGCCCGCTTGCGCAGTTCCTGGATCTTGAGCGCACCCACCTTGTAGGCGAGCGCCTGGCTGGGAATGGCGATGTAGCGTTCGACCTCGGCCACAACCTCAGTGCGGGTCATGCCCGAATTTTCCAGCATGAAGTCGATCGCCTGTTCGCGCGTCCAGCCCTTGGCGTGGATGCCGGTGTCGACCACCAGCCGCATCGCACGCAGCTGTTCGTCCTGCAGCGTGCCGTAGCGGTTCCACGGATCCTTGTAGAAGCCCATCTCGTAGCCGAGCGTTTCGGCATAGAGTGCCCAGCCTTCGATATAGGCGGTGTTGCCGCCAAAGCGCATGAAGGCGGGCAGCGCCTCATTCTCCTGCGCCAGGCTGATCTGGAAGTGGTGCCCCGGCGCCCCTTCGTGGAGGTAGAGTGTGACGTTGCCGGTCGTGAGGCGGCTCGGCAAGTCATAGGCATTGAAATAGAAAGTGCCGGGCCGCGAGGCATCAGGCGTCCCCTGTTCATACGAACCACCTGCCTGGAACTGCTCGATCGACGGATCGTAAGGCTTGATCTCGAGCGGGGTCCTGGGGAGCACGCTGAAGTAATCGCCGATCTTCGCGTCGACCTGCTTGCCGATGTCGTAATAGCTCTGGGTCAGTGCTTCGCGGCTCTTCGGCTTGAACTTCGCGTCTGTGCGTACGTAGTCGAAGAATTCGCCCAGCGTACCCTCGAAGCCAACCTCGCCTTTGATCTGCTCCATCCCCTGCTTGATCCGGGCGACTTCGCTGAGCCCCAGATCGTGCAGGTAGTCGGCGGTGAGCGGCAGTGTGGTCGAGTTGCGGATCATGTTGGCGTAGAGAGCTTCGCCGCCCTTCATCTGGCTCATACCCACGCTGTCGCGGGCCGCGGCCAGGTATTCGTCGCGCAAGAAGTCGCGCAGGCGCGCATGCACGGCGTAGATTTCTTTCGTTTTCGCCTCGTAGGCCGCCGACATGCGTGCCTTGTCGGCATCGGAGAAATCCGCCGGGAAGTTCTTGACCGGCATCATGAACTGCGAATCCGCAACCGGGATCGCCAGCATGGTATCAAGCTGCTGGATCACGATACCGATGGTCAACTTGGTTTCGACCACCCCCGACTTCATGCCTTCGCGGAATTTGGCGATCGCCCGGTCGTGGATAGCGACGTAGTCGTCGTGGCGCGACAGGTTGTCTTCATAGTTTGCCAGCGTCTTGAACGGCGCCGCGCCCTGCCCACTGGCAAAATTTGGATAGAAGGTGTGGAAGCCCGAGAAATGGTTGACCGGGCGGACTTCGGTCAGCGCCCGGATCTCATCGCTCTGCCCGCGCAGCGTGGTTTCCTGATCGTATTGGAAAACATCGTAAGCGAGCTGGTCGGTCTCGTTGAGCTGGCTGCGGTCGATCTGGGCCAGCAGGGCGAGGTTGAGCTTGGTGTCGAGGCGGGCGGCGTAGAAAGCGCTGTCAGTGAGAAAATCGCCGACCCGACCGGCATTGCTGTCATCCCCGCGGAACAACCGACCGAGCGGGTTGAGTTCCAGCGCGCGCGCATCCGATTCGGCAAACAGGGTGTGGAGCTTGTCATGTTCGGTCTGCGCCGCGGCTTGCGCTGCGACCTCTCCGGCACTGTGATGGTCGGCCAGTGCCGGCGTCGCGAAGGCGGCGAGCGAAAGCGCGGAGGCGCCCAGGAGGGCGGTACGAAGTGCAGTCATGAATTACCCCTGGTTGTGTATTGCCCCGCTATGACAGCTCGACGCAGGGGGCAAGCTGCGCACCGGACGACCGGCGCCCAGCCTTCGATGAACGGCGAGCGCCCTATTCGATCACCCGACCGCGGACCATCACCCAATCGACCTTTTCGAGGACGGTCACATCCTTGGTCGGATCTCCGTCCACCGCAATGATGTCAGCCGAGTAGCCTGGGGCAAGACGCCCGATCTGGTTTTCCATGCCCAGCACGGTGGCAGCAACCGTCGTGGCGCTGGCAAGCGCCTGCCGGTCGCTCATGCCCTGCGCTCGCATCAGGCCGAATTCTTCCGCATTGCGCCCGTGCAGGAACACGCCGGCATCGGTCCCGAAGGCAATCGGCACACCCCATTTGAGCGCCTTGCCCATGAAGCTGCGCGCCACTTCGGCCACCGCTTCGATCTTCGCTTCGACCACGGGGGTGTAGATGCCCTTGCCGAGCCGTTCGGTCACACCCTTGAACGCCATCAGCGTGGGCACCAGCACGGTGCCCCGTTCGCGCATGGCCTTTGCCGAGGCTTCATCGATATAGGTCCCGTGCTCGATCGTATCGATGCCCGCCCGCGATGCTGCCTCGATACCACGCGCGCCATGCGCGTGGGCCATGACCTTGAGCCCCAGCGAATGCGCTGTATCGGCGATGCTCTTCATCTCCGCGTCGGTGAAATGCGCCTCCAGCCCACGGCCCTGCTGGCTCAGCACGCCGCCGGTGGCGGTGATCTTGATCACGTCGGAGCCGTTCTGGCTGGCCTGTCGCACCTTCTCTGCACATTCGACCGCCCCGGTGCAGGTAAAGCCGGTGTCGAGCACTTCATTGACCTCGGGGCGGAAGCCGCTGACGTCACCATGCCCGCCGACGATCGACAGCGGTACGCCAGCGGCGATGATACGCGGGCCGGGGATGAAGCCCTGCGCCGTGCCCCGACGCAGCGCGAGGCCGTTTTCGGGCCCACTGCCCGCCTCGCGCACGGTGGTGAAGCCTGCCAGTGCAGTGACTCGCGCGTTCTTGGCACCGACCACTACACCCCATTCGTCGGGCTCGACCGCTTCCTTCCAGAAATCGCCGCCCGGATCGCCCGTCAGGTGGACGTGCAGGTCGATCAGGCCCGGGACCACGGTTTTGCCCGCCAGATGTACCATGACCGCGCCTTCGGGCACGGCCTGCCAGCCATCAACGATGCTGACGATGCGCCCGTCGGTCACCGTGATGGTCGCCTGTCCGCTCGGCTCGCTCACTGCGTCGGCCAGAACATGTTCGGCATGAATCACCGTGGTCTGCGCCACGGCTGGCATGGCAGTGCCGGCCAGCAGAACGGCAAGTCCGAGCGCAACTGTCTTCATCGAATCCTCTCCTTTTTCGCGCGACGGTGTGCCCGCTCGGCCTGCTGCCCACAAGCCTCGCTTTGCCCCTGCCGCCGCGCTCGCTATGTCGGTCGGGAAAGAAAGGTTGAAGATCCCCGATGTCGTTCCGCTTATTCCTGTCTGGCTGGTTGCTGCTGGCTCTGGCGGTTCCCGCGATTGCAGCACCGACCCGCCCGATGACTGCGGATGACGTCTTGCGGCTGGAAACGGTCAGCTCGGTCGAAATCTCTCCCGACGGCTCCACGGTCATAGTGACGACTGCGCGGATGCCCGATGTCCTGCGTGGTGAGCCAAACGGGCCCTTCAAACGTCGGCTCCGCCACGCTGCCGGCCCCGATGATCTGCGCGACCTCCTGCCGCCGGGCATGAGCGTGACGAGCCTGGGCTTTTCCCCCGACGGGCAGGTCATCAGCTTCCTGTGGGCGGCAGAGGGCGAGCGATTGGCCGTCTGGGGAGTTCCCCGCGCTGGAGGCACGTATCGCAAGCTCGCCGAGATCGGCGACGGAAATGTTCTAGCCTATGCCTGGGCCGCAGACGGCAGCACCTTGTGGCTGATCGCCAGTGCTGCGGTGGACAGGCAGCGCGAGCTGCTCAACCAAGTCGGGTTCGATGCTGTGGTCCATGAGGAAGAACCGCAGCTGAATCGCCTCTTCTCGGTGCGGGTGGGCGATACGCCCGACCCTGCGCCGCGCGAAGTTGCCGTGCCCGGGTATATCAGCGCGTTGAAGCTTCTGCCCGATGGCCGGACAGCAATCTTGCTTAGCGCGCCCTCCCCACTGGTGGACGATAGCTACACCAGCCGCAGGGCGCTTGTGATCGACCTCGCCAGCGGAGAGATCCTGCGCGAATTGCCTACGCCGACCAAGCTCGGCGATGTGGAGCTTTCGCCGGATGGTCGGCAGCTGGCGATGATCGGCGGGATCGATTCCAGCGACCCCGATGCGACGACGTTGCAACTGGCCGACGTCTCGACCGGCACGCTCGTGGCGCTCAATGCCGGCGCGGCCGAGGCGGCCATCGACAGCGAATGGCTCGAGGACGGGCGATTGGCGGTCATCATTCACGAGGGTGTGCATTCGGTGCTGCGGATTTATGACGGCACTCGCGCCGCACGTGAGATCGATGGCGGCGATCTGGTGCTCGCCGAGATCAAGACGGGCGGTGGCCGGATCTTCGTCGAAGGCAGCAATGCCCACCATCCCAACGAGATGTTCGAACTGCGGGATGGCAAATTCCTGCGTTGGACACACCACAACGCCTGGCTCGACGAGTTGGCCTTCGGGCGCCAGCGCGTGTTCCGCTACAAGGCGCGCGACGGCCAGAAAATCGAAGGGATCCTGATCGAGCCGGTCGGCGGAATACCCGCGGGCGGTGCACCGCTCATCATCGACGTGCATGGCGGACCCGAGCAGCACGAAACCGGAGGCTGGAACACCGGATACAGCGCTCCGGGACAGGTCGCCGCCGGACGCGGGTATGCAGTCTTCCTTCCCAACTATCGCGGTTCGACCGGATACGGCATCGATTTCGCGCGCCAACACCAGGGTCGTTATACCGACCCCGAGTTCACTGACCTGGTGGACGCCAAGCGCGCGCTGGTCGCGGCCGGCATCGCCGACCCCCAGCGGGTCGGCATGACCGGGGGTTCCTACGGCGGCTATGCCACCGCCTGGGCCGCGACCGCACAATCGGAGGAGTTCGTCGCTGGGGTCATGTTCGTCGGCATTTCCAACCAGGTCTCCAAATTCGGGACCACCGACATTCCGCATGAAATGCGCAACGTACACGCGCTCGCCTGGCCCTGGGACGACTGGCAGGGAATGCTCGAAATCAGCCCGATCTATTACACCGACCGCGCCAAGACGCCGCTGCTGATCATGCACGGGACCGAGGATGAACGGGTCCCGCCTGGGCAGGCCCTGGAACTCTATCGCGCCATAAAGGTGCGCCAGCCCGAAACCCCGCTGCGGCTGGTATTCTATCCGGGCGAAGGGCACGGCAATAGCAGGGCCGCCGCGCGCTACGACTACAATCTCAGGATGATCCAGTGGTTCGACGCCTATCTGAAGACCGGAGATCGCAAGGCGCCCTTGCCATCGCCGAGCCTCGGCCTGGTCGCTACACCGGCAGCACGGCCGAATGAGCCTGCGCAGCCCCAAGCGATTGCCGATGACACCCAGCTTCCCTAAGCCCCAAACGGGATGAACGGGCGCATGATCGATATGGCCATCGTTGGGGGCGGGCTGGCCGGGGGGCTGGTCGCGCTGGCGGTGCACCGCGCGCACCCCGAATTGCGCCTCGGCCTGTTCGAGGCCGGCGAAGACTTCGGCGGCAACCATCGCTGGAGCTGGTTCGCCAGCGATATCGAGCCCGACGGGGACGCATTGCTGGTCGATTTCCGCAAGACGGAATGGGACCTGGGTTACGAGGTGCGGTTTCCCGCGCACGCACGCACCCTGGCCTCCCCCTATCGTTCGCTCGGCAGTCGCGATTTCGACGCGGCGCTGCGTCGCCTGCTTCCCCAAGAGACGATCCGCCTGCGCTCGCAGATTGCCGAACTCGCGACCGATGGCGTGACGCTCGACAGCGGGGAACGGGTGCCCGCACGCGTGGTGATCGACTGCCGCGATGCCGCTCCCTCACCCCATCTCAACGGCGGATGGCAGGTGTTCATGGGGCGTCATTTGCGAACGCATCGGCCGCATGGCCTCTCGCGCCCGATCGTCATGGATGCGAGCATCGCGCAGCATGGCGCCTATCGCTTCGTCTACACCCTGCCACTAGGGGCTCACGACCTCTTCGTCGAAGACACCTATTACGCAGACAGCCCTGTGCTCGATCGCAGCGCACTGTCACGGCGGATCGACGAATATTGCGTCGCCATGGGCTGGGAAGGCGACATCGTCGGCGGCGAAACCGGAGTATTGCCGGTCATCACCGGAGGGGACTTCGCGGCCTATCGGCGCGATCTCGGCCCGTCCGGCGTGGTGCGGATCGGAGCGCGGGGCGGCTTCGTCCATCCGCTGACCAGCTACACCCTGCCCTTCGCCGTCGCTAATGCCCTGACGGTAGCGCGCGAAGCGACGCTGCCGGGCGAGCAACTCGCCGCCTTGTTCGAAACGCGTGCCCGCGCACATTGGCGGGACACCGGTTTCTACCGTATGCTTGGCCGGATGCTGTTCGACGGTGCGATACCCGAGGAACGCTATCGCGTGTTCGAACATTTCTACCGGCTACCCGAACCGCTCATCGAACGGTTTTACGCCGCGCAATCCACGCTGACCGATCGCGCGCGAGTGCTGATCGGCAAACCGCCCATCGCCATTCCGGCAGCGATCCGTGCGCTGCTTGGCAAGGGTTCGCCGCTCGTCCATGAGGGATCGCAATGAACGCCGAGACGACGACACCGCCACATGTTTCGGGCGCCGAACAGGCGACCCCGCTGCCCTATACCGGCCGCACCGCTTGCGTCATCGGCTCGGGCTTCGGTGGACTGGCGCTTGCCATCCGCCTGCAGTCCGCAGGTATCGCCACGACCATCGTCGAAGCCCGCGACAAGCCCGGTGGACGGGCCTACTATTGGGAGAAGGACGGCTTCACCTTCGATGCCGGCCCGACGGTAATCACCGACCCCGACTGCCTGAAGGAACTCTGGGCCCTTTCTGGGCACGATATCGCCGAAGACGTCGAACTGATGCCGGTGATGCCCTTCTATCGGCTCAATTGGCCGGACGGGACCAGCTTCGACTACTCGAACGATGAGGAAAAGCTGTTCTCCGAAATCGCGACGCTCAATCCAGCGGACGTCGCGGGGTACCAACGGTTCCTCGAATACTCCGAGGGCGTCTATGAGGAAGGCTACGTCAAGCTCGGCCACGTGCCCTTCCTCGACTTCAAGTCGATGCTCAAGGCGGCACCCGCGCTGGTGAAGAAACAAGCCTGGCGCAGCGTCTATTCGATCGTTTCGAGCTTCGTCGATAACGAGAAGCTGCGCGAAGCGCTGAGCTTTCATACGCTGCTGGTTGGCGGCAATCCTATGAAGACCAGCAGCATCTACGCGCTCATTCACAAGCTGGAGATGGACGGCGGCGTGTGGTGGGCCAAGGGCGGAACCAACCGGCTGGTGGCCGGGATGGTGCGCCATTTCGAACGGCTGGGCGGGACCATGCGCCTGCACGACCCGGTGGTGCACGTGCATACGCTGGGCAAGCTGGCTACCGAAGTGGAGACGCATTCGGGCTGGCGCCAGCGCTTCGATGCAATCGCCAGCAACGCCGATATCATGCACAGTTACAAGGACTTGCTATCGGGATCGAAACGCGGGGGCGATTATTCGAGGAGCCTGGCGCGCAAGAGCTTCAGCCCCAGCCTGTTCGTGGTCCATTTCGGTATCGAGGGTACCTGGCCCGGCATTCCGCACCACACCATCCTGTTCGGCCCGCGTTATGAAGGGCTGCTCGAAGACATCTACGATCACGGCGTCCTGCCGCAGGATTTCTCGATCTACCTCCACCACCCGACCGTGACCGATCCCGGCATGGCGCCGGATGGCAAGAGCACTTTCTATGCGCTGATCCCGGTCGCCCACATGGGCAAGCTGGCGGTCGACTGGGCCGAAATGGGCCCGATTCTCGAGAAGCGCATCCTCGACGAGATCGAGCGCCGCCTCATTCCCGGCCTGCATGAGCGGATCGTGACCAAGTTCCACTACGCCCCACGCGATTTCGCCATGGATCTCAACGCTCACCTGGGCAGCGCCTTCAGCCTCGAGCCGTTGCTGACCCAGAGCGCCTGGTTCCGCGGCCATAACCGCGATGACGTGATCGATAATTTCTATCTCGTGGGGGCTGGCACCCATCCCGGAGCCGGGATACCGGGCGTCGTCGGCAGCGCCAAGGCGACTGCCGGTCTGATGCTAGAGGATTTGCTCACTTCATGAAACGTCTTGCCGTCTATTGCGGGTCCGCTTCGCCCGATGATCCGCGCTATATCCAACTCGCCTATGACGTAGGACGCGATCTCGCGCAGCGCGGAATCGGTGTCGTCTATGGCGGGGGCCGACTGGGCCTGATGGGCGCCGTCGCACGCGGCGCACTGGAAGCCGACGGCGAGGTGATCGGGGTAATCCCCGAAGCGCTGATCAAGTCGGAAGTGGCTAACCACGACTGCACCGAACTCTATTCGGTTTCCGGCATGCACGAACGCAAGCAGCGTTTCACCGACCTGTCCGATGGGTTCGTCACCATCCCCGGCGGCGTCGGCACCATGGACGAGTTGTGGGAAGCGATGAGCTGGGCCCAGCTGGGCTACCACCAAAAACCCGTCGGCCTGCTCAACGCCTTTGGATTCTACGACCATTTGGTCGCCTTCAACCGCCAGATGGCCGAAGTCGGCTTCGTTCGGCCGGCGCACCAGGGCATCCTTATCGCCGACACCTCGCTCGGCGGACTGCTTGACAAGATGGCCAGCTATATACCGCATACGCCGATCTTCCAGATGAAGGCCGACGACCTCTGAGCAAACCGCGCCCCCTCACCACGATCAACCTCCGCCCCACCCCCGCCAGCGCGGGCGGGGGGCGCGAACGGGCGGCACTGGTGGAGAAGGCGCGGATTGCGATCAAGGAGGGATCGCAGAGCTTCGCCGCCGCATCGAAGCTGTTCGACCGTGACACGCGCGAGCGTGCCTGGTTGCTCTATGCCTGGTGCCGCCGTTGTGACGACATTGCCGACAATCAGGACAAGGGCGGCCCGCTGGGCGACCAGGGTGACCTCAAGGACGCCGAGGATCGGGTCCAGGCGATCCGCGTGCTGACCCGGCGCGCATTCGAGGAACAGCCAACCGCCGATCCGGCTTTCGATGGGTTCGGCCTGGTCGCCGACGAATGCGGGCTGACCATGGACCTCGCCAACGACATGATCGGCGGCTTCGCGCTCGACGCGGGACGGTGGCAGCCCTCGAACGAAGCCGACATGCTGCGCTATTGCTACCACGTCGCTGGTTCGGTCGGGGTGATGATGGCGCTGGTCATGGGGGTAAGCCCGGAGGATGGCGAAACGCTCGATCGCGCCTGCGATCTCGGACTGGCGTTCCAGATCGCCAACATCGCCCGTGACATAGTCGAAGATGCCGAAGCCGGGCGATGCTACCTTCCTGCAGACTGGCTGGCGGAAAAGGGCTGGCAGCCGGGTGAGCACGCCTTGCCCGAGAACCGCGACGCCCTCGCCAGCCTGATGCCGCAACTGATCGGGTTGATGGAGAAGCACGAACAGGCTTCGAAGCTGGGCGCGGCGCGGCTGCGCTTTCGTCAGCGCTGGGCGGTGCTGGCAGCGGCCAACATCTATGGCGCGATCGGGCGCAAGGTGCTGGCGCGCGGCGCCGCTGCATGGAATCAACGGACGCGCGTTAGGCGCGTTGAAAAGCTGCGGCACGTCCTCGCCGCCTTTGCCGAGGCGCTGCTCAATCGCCCTTCCCCTCCTGATCAGCCAATCCACTGGACTCGTCACGATTTTCGGCCCGTTACCGGGTGGTAACTTGAACCCCCGCGACGCTACGGCTAGCGCCGTTGCGAGAGAGACGGAGTGAGACCATGAAAAGCTGGACGAGCATGCTTGCCGCGGCGGCGCTGTGCCTTGGTACGCCCGCGGTGGCGCAAGACGATAGCAACGCGCAGATCCTGCATTCGGTCGATGAATTCCTGCGCGGGCTCAACGAGCGGGACCCGGCAGTGATCGCCGCGGTTTCGACCGAAGAGGGCCTGCTGGTCTCCCACCGGATTCGCGAAGGCCGCGAAGTGATCCGCATGCGCAGCTTTGCAGAAGACCTCGCCACCATCGGTGAGGGTGAAGAGACCTTCCGCGAAGTTTATTGGGATCCGACCGTGCTGGTCCGCGGCAATATCGCAGTGGTCTGGGCCGAATACAGTTTCGACCTCGACGGCAAGCGGACCCATTGCGGGATCGATGTCTTCAACCTGATGAAGATCGAGGGCGCGTGGAAGGTGACCGGCATCCAATACACCGTCGAACCCGACAATTGCCCCAAGGGACGCTGACTTACCTACGATGATCAAGAAACTCCTTATCGCCAATCGCGGCGAGATCGCCTGCCGCATCATGCGCACCGCGCGTGAAATGTATATCGACACGGTAGCGGTCTATTCCGACGCCGATGCCAACGCACTGCATGTGCAGTTGGCGGACGAAGCGGTACATATCGGCCCCTCGCCCGCTGCCGAAAGCTATCTCATCGGCGAGAAGATCATCGCCGCGGCGAAGGCGACCGGTGCTGATGCAATCCATCCGGGCTACGGTTTTCTGTCAGAGAACGCCGGGTTCGCGCAGGCAGTAATGGATGCAGGGCTGGTGTGGGTCGGCCCCAAGCCCGAGAGCATCGAAGCGATGGGCCTCAAGGACGCGGCGAAAAAACTGATGCGCGCTGCAGGCGTGCCCGTAACGCCCGGCTACGAAGGCGAGGACCAGTCGGTCGAACGCCTGAAGAAGGAGGCCGAAGCCATCGGCTATCCGGTGCTGATCAAGGCAGTCGCTGGCGGCGGCGGCAAGGGGATGCGCAAGGTCGACGCGGCAGAGGACTTCGAAGCCGCGCTGGAAAGCTGCCGTCGCGAGGCCAAGGCAAGCTTCTCCAATGATGAGGTGCTGCTCGAAAAGTGGATAACCTCGCCGCGCCACATCGAAGTCCAGGTGTTCGGCGATAGCCACGGCAATGTCGTCCACCTGTTCGAACGCGACTGCTCGCTCCAGCGCCGCCACCAGAAGGTGATCGAGGAAGCCCCCGCTCCCGGCATGGACGAGGCGACGCGCGAGGCGATCTGCGCCGCCGCCGTGCGCGCCGCGAAGGCGGTCGATTACGAGGGGGCGGGCACGATCGAATTCATTGCCGACGCCAGCGAGGGGCTACGCGCCGATCGCATCTTCTTCATGGAGATGAACACCCGGCTGCAGGTCGAACACCCGGTGACCGAGGAAATCACCGGTGTGGACCTGGTCGAATGGCAGCTGCGCGTCGCGAGCGGCGAGCCGATCCCGCTCAAGCAGGAAGACCTGTCCATCAACGGCTGGGCGATCGAAGCGCGGCTCTATGCGGAGGACCCGGCGAAAGGGTTTTTGCCGAGCACAGGACGGTTGGAGTACTTTTTGCTCGCTGATTGGAGCTCCCGAGTCGAATCCGGTGTTGCGCGTGGAGGCGAGATTTCCCCATTCTACGACCCGATGATTGCGAAGGTGATCGCACACGGGCCTTCACGAGAGCGCGCAATTGAGAAGCTCAGTAAGGCAATCTCGATGGCGCTTATCTATCCCGTCCGGTCGAACTCCGGCTTTCTCTGGCGATGCCTTGAAGATGCTGATTTTCAATCAGCAAAGCTTGATACGGGTCTTATCGAAAGAAAGTACAAAGAGCTCATTCCACCTGAGGAGCCTAGCGACGAGACACTGAGATACGCCGTTACTCGCACCGTTCGAGAGAATCTCATTTTCAGCAAGAATAGCAGCTCATTGTCCCCTTCGGATGTTATTGAGCGAGAGCATATCCTGGGCTTTCGACTAAACCAGGATACCGAAAATTCGGTGACACTTTATGTGGAGGGTGGAAGTAGCCGGAACGTTGAACACTACCCGCCCCATTGGCCGGAGAACTCCCCTGATGGTGTTGGCGCGACCGTTCCGAGAGCTGGCTACATTCTAGTCGCCGAAAAAGGGCAAACCTACCGGCTCTCGCTTCGCTTCGAACCAACGGGCCACCACCATGCCCACGATGGCGACATCATCGCCCCCATGCCGGGCAAGGTCATTGCGGTCGATGTGGCCGATGGCGACGCCGTCACCGCGGGACAGCGGCTGATGGTGCTCGAGGCGATGAAGATGGAACACGCGCTCACCGCGCCCTTCGACGGGACCGTATCCGGACTGGTGGTCAGCGCCGGCAGCCAGGTCCAGGTCGAGGCCCTGCTCGCAATTGTCGAGCCCAAAGAAGAATAAGGCTTCCCTTTCCGCCCGTCCCTTGCGAGCGTGCTGCCTGAGGAGAGCGGACACGCATGAGCTGGGCCAAGGAACTCGAAGAGCTGCGCCAGCGCGAGGCGCTGGCCGAACAGATGGGCGGCCCGGACAAGGTCGGGCGACAGCACTCGCGCGGCAAGATGGATGCGCGCGCGCGACTCGCCGCCCTGGTCGATCCGGGCAGCTTTCGCGAGATCGGCAAGATCGCCGGTAAGGGTTCCTATGACGAGGACGGCAACCTTGTTGGCGTGCTCCCCGCCCCCTTCCTGTTTGGCAAGGCCACGGTCAATGGCCGCCCGGTAGTGGCGACTGCCGACGACTTCACCATTCGCGGCGGTGCGGCCGACGCCGGGATCAGCCGCAAGATGGTGCAGGCGGAAAAGATGGCGCACGAGATGAAGCTGCCCATCATCCGGATGATCGATGGCACCGGCGGCGGCGGATCGGTCAAGACGCTCGAACAGATCGGAGCGACCTATATCCCGGCCGTTCCCGGCTGGTCGGATGTGGTGAAGAACCTCGACACGGTGCCGGTGGTGGCGCTGGCGCTTGGCCCCACCGCCGGCCTGGGTGCCGCGCGGGTCGTCGCGAGCCATTATTCGATCATGGTCAAGGGGCTCAGCCAGATCTTCGCCGCCGGTCCCGCCGTGGTCGACGGCCTGGGCGAAAGCTACAAGGGGCCCGAGGATCACCAGCGCGCCAAGGAAGAACTGGGCGGCAGCGAAATCCACACGCGCAACGGCGTGGTCGACGACGAGGTGGCCAGTGAAGCGGAGGCCTTCGCTCGCGCGCGCCATTTCCTCGGCTTCATGCCCGAACACGTCGGTCAGCTCGCCCGCCGCACCAAACCGCACGATGACCCGAACCGGCGCGAGGAGGCGCTGCTCAGCCTCGTCCCGCGCGAGGAGAAGCAGGTCTATTCGATGCGCCGCTGCCTCGACATGGTGTTCGACAAGGGCACGGTGTTCGAAATCGGCCGGCTGTGGGGCCGTACCGCGATCACCGCGCTGGCCCGGCTCGACGGCTGGCCGGTCGCGGTTCTTGCCAGCGATCCGAGCTATCTCGGCGGCTCATGGGACGCCAAGACCAGCGAGAAGGTCGAGCGCTTCGTCAAGCTGGCCGACCAGTTCCGCCTGCCGATCGTCCACCTGGTCGACAATCCCGGCTTCATGATCGGTCGCGAAGCAGAGATTGCAGGCACCATCCGCTACGGGGTGCAGGCGATGAACGCAGTGTACAAGGCCACGGTGCCGCTCGCCTCGATCGTGCTGCGCCGCGCCTATGGCATTGCAGGCAGCGCGATGAGCAATGCCGAAACCTACCAGTACCGTTACTGCTGGCCGTCGGGCGACTGGGGCTCGCTCCCCATCGCCGGTGGGCTTGAGGTTGCCTACAAGTCCGACTTGGAAGCCGCCGAGGACCCCGCGGCTGAACTGGCGGCGATCCGGGCGCGGCTGGACAAGGTGACTTCGCCTTTCCGCAGCGCGGAACGGTTCAACGTCGAGGACATCATCGACCCGCGAGATACGCGCCCCTTGCTGTGCGAGTTTGCCCAACTCGCCTGGCGCAAACTCGCCAGCGAGGCCTAGTCCTCGTCCTCATCTTCGGGATCGGGCGGGCCGAACAGCGCGCCGCGTTCCGAATAGAGCACGAAGAACAGGCTGGCTCCGGCGGACACCAGCAAGGCCATGGCCAGGGGCCGTGCGGTGCCGTCATAGGCATAGCCCACCGCCGCACCCAGGGTCGCGCCCGTAGTCATGCGCAGGAAGCTTTGCGCAGAGGAGGCAGCCCCGGCGATATGCTTGAACGGCTGCATCGCGATCGAACCGAAATTCGCCCCGATGAAGCCCAGCAAGCTCATGTTCGCCGCCATCAGCGGGACGAAGGTCCACAGCGTCTCGGTCGGGCGCGTGGCGAACCACAGCTGCATGGCTGCCACCACGATGAACAGGAACAGCGCCGTATGGCTGACCCGCCGCGCACCGAAGTGCTCGACGATGCGGCTGTTCGACCAATTGGCGATCGCCATGCATCCCGCGCAAATCGCGAACAGCAGGGGGAACTGCTCGCCTGCGCCAAAGGCCTCACCGATCAGCTGCTGGCTGGAGTTGATGAAGCCGAACAGGGCACCGAACACCAGCGCACTGGCCAGCGTGTACCCGATCGTCGACCGCAGCGTCACCGCGCTGCGCATGTTGCGCGCGATGATCGAGACGTTGATCTCCTGCCGATCCGCCTCATGCAGCGTTTCGGGAAGACGGAAATAGACCCATGCGGTCATGATGCAGCCGAGCACCGCCATGGCCACGAAGATCCAGCGCCAGTCGCCCATCGCCAGCAGTATCCCCTGCCCGATGCTGGGAGCCACCGCGGGCACTAGCAGGAAGATGACGAAGATCAGGCTCATCATCCGCGCCATGCGGTCGCCACCCACCCGGTCACGGATGATCGCCGGGGGAAGCGCGATAATGCCCGCAGCGAAGAAGCCCTGCAGGGCACGCAGCGCAATCATCTGGCTGAAAGTCTCCGCCGCGGCGCAGGCCAGCGACAGGACGATGTAGCATCCCAGCGCCGCGAACAGCACTGGCCGTCGGCCATAGCGGTCGGCGAATGAGCCGGGAATCAAAGTGCCGAAGCCTGCCGCAAGCAGGTAGACGCCGACAATGAACTGGCGGTCGTTGCCTTCCGCGCCAAGGCTGTAGGCAAGCTTGTCGAGTGCGGGCAGGATCGCGTCGATGCCGAAGGCGTTGCACGCCATCAGCAGCGCCATCATCCAGATCAGCTCGCGCTCGCCGATCCGCTGGCCGTGGGCAGCCTCGGCTATGGGGCGCTCGCCACCGCCATCGGGATCACTTCGCATATGCACAAAGGCGCAACTGACGGACACGGTTCCGCTTTGCAACCCACCGCTCTATCTTGGCACCGATGAGTGGCGCGAAAGACACGGACGATGATGGCGAGGCCGACGGCCTCAGGAAGATCATCCATGTCGACATGGATGCCTTCTTCGCCAGCGTGGAACAGCGCGACAACCCCGAACTGCGCGGCAAACCCGTTGCCGTTGGCGGCGCGGGCGGGCGCGGCGTGGTCGCCGCGGCCAGCTATGAAGCGCGCAAGTTCGGCGTACGCAGCGCCATGCCCTCGGTCACCGCCAAGCGGCTGTGCCCCGACCTCATCTTCGTGCGCCACCGGTTCGATGCCTACAAGGAAGCCAGCCGCCAGATTCGGGCGATCTTCCACCACCACACCGATCTGGTCGAGCCGCTGAGCCTCGACGAAGCCTATCTCGACGTCACCGAAGACAAGCTCGGCATCGGCAGCGCGACGCGGATCGCAGAGCTGATCCGCCAGGAAATCCGCGCCAAGACCCGGCTCACCGCCAGCGCGGGGGTGAGCTACAACAAGTTCCTCGCCAAGATCGCCAGCGACCAGAACAAGCCCGACGGCATGTGCGTGATCCGCCCCGGCGAAGGTGCAGAGTTCGTCGCCAAGCTGCCGATCCGCCGCTTCCACGGCGTCGGCCCCAAGGGCGCGGAGAAGATGGCGCGCCTGGGCATCGCCACTGGTGCGGATCTGGCGACCAAGGATATCGCCTGGCTGCGGTCGAACTTCGGCAGCTTTGCCGACTATCTCTATCGCGCGGCGCGCGGGATCGACCTCAGGCCGGTGCGCGCCAGCCGCATCCGCAAGTCGGTGGGCGGCGAACGCACCTTCAGCCGCGACCTGTCCGCCGGCAGCGAGCTGCGCGAGACGATGGAGGATATCATCGACATCGTCTGGACCTCGATCGAAAAGACCGAGGCCAAGGGCCGCACGGTCACGCTCAAGATGAAATACGCCGACTTCCAGGCGGTGAGCCGCGCAAAGACCGTGGACCGTCCCATCGAAACTAAGGACGAATTTGCCGGGATCGGGCGCGCATTGCTCGAAGAGATGCTGCCGTTACCCATGCCGATCCGGCTGATGGGACTGACGCTATCCAAGCTCGAGGGAAGCGAGGAGAAGGAAGAACCGCGCGCCGATGCGCAGCTGAGCCTGCTCTAGTTCTTCCTCGCCTGCCACAGCTTGAGGCGGGCCTTGGTGCGCGGGCTGAGCGGTTCGGGCAGCGAATGCGTCGGGAAAAAGCGTGCCTCGATCACTTCGCGCCCATCGGGTCGCGGCATGTCGTTGACGACACCTTCGAAAATATGTGCGGTATGCGGCGCGCCGGAGAGTTCTTCCTCGATGAGGCCGACCAGCCTGAGTCCTTCGACCAGGCAGCCGGTTTCCTCGAGCAGTTCGCGCCGGGCAGCCTCTTCAGGCATCTCCTTGCGTCGCATCCCGCCGCCCGGAAAATACCAGCCCTGCGGGCCGTAGCTGTGCCTGACGAGCAGGATCTGCCCGTCGAAATCGCGGGCAATGATGCTGACACCTTCCCCGGTGATGCCGCTGGCCTTGCGCCAATAATGCCGCAGGCGATGCCCGAAGTTGAGCGCCAGGCGATGCAGTGGCGGTGGGATCAGGCGAAGCATGTTACCGGTTGTTTAGCGGCCGAGAGCAGCCGTGCAACCGGGAGGTCGTGTTTACCCGCAAGCGCAGATTCGAAAATCTCGCGCTTGTCGGCCCCACGCATGACGAACACAATCGCATCGCTCGACAGCAACGAGGGCAATGTCAGGCTGATCCGGTCGAATGGCGCCTCGGGAGGCAGTGGATCCGGGGTCAGGCGCAGGATAGCGCGTGGCTCGTCCACCTGAGGGTCTGTGTTGGGGAAGAGCGAGGCGATATGCCCGTCCGCCCCCATTCCCAGCCAAGCAAGGTCGAAATGCGGGACGGCCTCCATCTCGGTCAATGTGACCACCTCGACCCCGGCAGGTTCGAACAGCACGCGCAGCTTGCCCGTGTTCGATGCGGGGTGAACTTCGGGCACGATGCGATCGTCCCCAGGCCACACCACCAGTCGCGACCAGTCGAGATCGCGTTGAAGCAAGCGCTCCATGATCGGGAACGGAGTAGAACCTCCGGGCACTGTGATCGTCACCGGCCCTTCGCGCGAAGCCATGACGGCAGAGAGCCGTTCCGCCAGCCAATCGGCGATCCGCATATCGTCCGCATTCTCGATTATCGTCACGTCGGTCATGCCACGCTGATACACCAAGGCCGCCCTCACCCAAGAGCGAAGGCAGCCCCGAAGTGGGTGCGCATAGCTATTCGCTTACTTCGCGGTCTGGCGCAGGAACCAGATGCGCTCCTCACAAGAGTCGATCCATTCGTCGACCAGCGCGCTGGTGGCATTGTCGTTTGCCGCCTCGGCCGCGACTTTGAGCGTCTCGAGGCGCTCATGCAGCGTCTCATTGTCTGACTTGAGCTCGCCGACCATTTCCTCCGGCCCGATCGACGTCGAATCCTGGTCCTTGATCTTCGTATGCTTGGCGATCGAGCCGATTGAGGTCAGCGTTTCGCCGTCCTGCTTGCGCGCACGCTCGGCAATAATGTCGACGGTGCCGAACAACTGCTGCGCCTGTTCGTCGAACATCAGGTGGAGATCACGAAAACGTGGCCCCGCGACGTGCCAGTGGAAGTTCTTGGTCTTGAGGTAGAGCGCAAAGGTATCGGCAAGCGTGCCATTGAGCGCGGCGATGAGTTGGGTCTTCGAGTTACTGCTGGCATTGGCCATGGAAACGTCCCCTTGTCTGGAATTGCGTTCACATACCCTACGCGCAAGCGGCGCACTTGTTTCCCGATCAATAAGAGTAACAATAATCGAATTTACCGATTTCTATATGAGTCCGCGCGCACTGGCCCCGACGACACAGGCGATCAGGAACAGCACCACGGCCATCACGATCCGCAAACGGCGCAGCGGCAGGCGGTGCTCCAAATTCTCGCCCATGGCCCAGCCCAGCGCGACAGCCGCGCCGCCGCCCAACGCCCCACCGAAACCGGCAAGCGAAGGCGAGGCAAAGACCACCGCGAAAGCCGCAACGAGGAACCGCGAAGCGTCGGTCAACTGCCGCGCGAACAGCACGATAGCAATCGCACCGAGTGAGCGCGTCGGTTCCTCCGGCTTGCGGAAGCGATGTGGCCAGCCGCATTCGAACGCCGCCAGCAGCAGGGCGATGGCGACGAACATGGTGGAGGCATCCTGCGACATGCTGGCCGCCAAGCGCCCACCGAACCACGCCGCTGCGAAGGCCGTGCCCGCTGCGCTGGCCAATGCCACCAGCAACAGCGCAGTCGACGCCCCAAGCCGTTCGCGCAGCGCCGCCACCATCAACTGATCGCGCGCGCCAGTCGCGGCGAGAAAGCTGGCTACCATGGCGAACAGGAATGATGTCACGGCGCGCTTCGGCTCCCCTTTCGCTGCCTACCGCCTTGCGATAGCACGGTAGGCAAAGAAACACAGGGAGAGAGGCGATGGAACTGACACCAGGCATGGCGGCGGTGGTTACCGGCGGGGCATCGGGGCTTGGCAAGGCGAGTGCGCAGGCACTGGCGGACGCGGGGCTCAAGGTAACGATCTTCGACGTCAACGAGGAAGCCGGCGAGGCCCATGCCGCGGCGATCGGGGGCACCTTTGCACGGGTCGACATTACCGATGAGGACTCGGTCGTCGCCGGCTTCGAGAAGGCCCGCGCGGCGCACGGCCAGGAACGCGTGACGATACACTGCGCGATGACCAGCCGCCGCGGCAAGACGCTGGGTTGGGACAAGGAAACCGGCAGCTACAAGCGCCTGGCGACCGAGGACTACGCCTTCGGGGCAGAGGGTATCCTCGTATCATCCTATCGCATTGCCAGCCATTCGGCGCTGGGCATGGCCAATTCGGAACCGCTCAATGAGGATGGCGAACGTGGCTGCATCACCCTTACCGCCAGCGTCGCGGCGCAGGACGGGCAAATCGGACAGGTCATCTACGGCAGTTGCAAGGCGGGCGTGAACGGCCTCGTCCTGCCGATGGCACGCGATTTGATGGACATCGGCATCCGCGTGAACTCGGTCATGCCCGGCATCTTTGCGACGCCGCTCATGCTCGGCATGAAGGATCGCAATCCGGCGATGTGGGCCCAGCTCAACGCCAGCGTCCCCTTCCCCAAGCGCCTCGGCCATCCGGAAGAATTCGCTTCGCTGATCGTCGAGATCGCGCGCAACAGCTACATCAACGGTCACCAGTTCCGCCTCGACGGTGCAATCCGGATGCCGCCCAAGTAAGGCCTTAGGGGAAGCAATCATGCAGATCGAATTCGGTCCCGAGCTCGAGGCTTTCCGCGCGGAGGTCTGTGCCTTTCTCGATACCGCCCCAACGCCCGAAATTCGCGAGGCAGGGCGCAAGCTCACCAGCGTCTTCGCGCCGTTCGACCAGGTCATGGCGTGGCATCGCATACTCTATGAAAAAGGCTGGGCCGCACCCAACTGGCCGGTCGAGCATGGCGGGACCGGCTGGTCGATCGAACAGCGCCATATCTTCGCCGAGGAGTATCGCCGCCGCGACCTGCCGCCCTTGCTGCCGCAGGGCCTCGGCATGGTTGGCCCGCTGCTGATCGACATCGGGACCGAAGAACAGAAGGCGAAATACTTGCCCGGAATCCTCAAGGGCGAAGACTTCTGGGCGCAGGGATATTCGGAACCGAATTCGGGTTCGGACCTCGCATCGCTCAGCTGCCGCGCCGATCCCGACGGAGACGATTACATCATCAACGGGTCCAAGATCTGGACCACCTATGCCCATCACGCGAACCGGATGTTCATGCTGGTGCGCACCGACAACACCGGCAAGAAGCAGCAAGGCATCACCTTCCTCCTGCTCGACCGCATCGACTATCCGGGCATGACCATCCGCCCGATCATCGGGCTCGACGGCTTTCCCGAGCAGTGCGAGGTGTTCTTCGACAATGTCCGCGTACCCCAATCGGGCCGTGTGGGGGCCGAAAACGACGGCTGGACGGTCGCCAAGCATCTGCTCAAGCACGAGCGCGGCGGCGGGGCGCAGAGCCCGACGCTTCACCGCGGGATCGAACGCATCCGCGAGGCGGCGCAGACCACCCCCAGCGGTTTCGGCACCATGCTGGCCGAAGATCCGGTGTTCCTGCGCGACCTGGGCGAGCTAGAGGCGGACATCGCCAGCTTTGAGCACTTCGAGAAACTGGGTGTCAGCGGCCACCCGATGGCCAACGATCCGGCCTGGCCATCGATGAACAAGACGATGAATTCCGAACTGACCCAACGGATCAGCGTGCTGATGACGCGGGTCTGCGGCACCGAGGGGCTGCCGCTGCAACATGAGGCATTGCGCGTCGGGGCGAATGTCGAACCACTCGGCAGCGACCTGGAGCTGGTTGCCATGCCCTATTACCTCAACAGCCGCGCGACGACGATCTACGCCGGATCGAACGAAGTGCAACGCGACCTAATCGCACGCACCGCCGGACGGGGGGTCTGACGCGATGGACTTCACCTTCACCGATGAACAGCAGATGCTGCGCGACAGCGTCTCCTCCTTCCTCCAGCGCAGCTATGACTTCGACGCGCGGAACAAGATCGTTCGCGGGAGCGACGGCTGGTCGCGTGCGGTCTGGGGACAATTGGCGGAGATCGGCCTGCTGGCCCTTCCGATAGCCGAGGACGCAGGCGGCCTTGGCGGTTCGGCACCCGATCTGGTGGCCATTGCCGAACCCTTCGGCGCCCACCTGCTGGCCGAGCCTTTCCTGGCCACCGCCCTCCTCGCCGCGCCACTCCTGGCGAAGGCCGGAAGCGGCGAGCTGGAAGCGATCATGGGCGGCAGCAAGATCGCTGCATTGGCATACGAGGAAGGTCACGGCACCGCCGACCCCTCGCAAATCGCGATGGCTGCAAGGCGCGATGGCCACGGCTTCGTACTCGACGGTGAAAAGCGCATGGTTCTGGCGGGCGCAGATGCTGACCTGCTGCTGGTTGTCGCACGCCTGGACGGCAAGCTGGCTCTCTTGGCAGTTGCCTCGGGTCAGGGCGACATCGTGACGACAGGATACCAGACCATCGACGGTCGCCGTGCGGCCAACATCCGTTTCGCCGCGACCCGTTTGGGCGGCGACGCCCTGCTTTCCGTCGATGTCGAACCCGCCTTGCGCGAAGTGCTCGATACGACACTCCTCGCGCTTTGTGCCGAAAGTGTCGGCGCGATGGGCGAATTGCTTGCGCGCACCGCAGACTATGCCGCGACCCGCAAGCAGTTCGGGGTACCAATCCTGACATTCCAGGCGGTGGCGCATCGCCTTGCCGACATGAAGATTGCCTACACCAAGGCCCGCGCCACCTTGCTCTACACCGCTGCGCTGATGGAGGCGAGGCATGCCGGTGAACGCGACATGGCGATCCTCAAGGGTCAGATCGGCAAGCTCGGTCGTGAAGTGGGTGAAGCCGCCATCCAGACGCATGGTGGGGTTGGCATGACCGACGAACTGGCGATCAGCCATCTGCACAAGCGCATCCTCGCCAACGATGCCTTGCTGGGCAACTCCGAATACCACCTGCGCAAGGTCGGAAACCTGACCTGACGCCACACCAGTCGTGAGCCAAATCCGCCTCGCGTAGGCGTATATGAAAATCCGGCAGCTCTAGCGCGAACGCCAGAACTGCCGGACCAGGAGGGTATCATCGATCACGCGGAGGGAGGAAGCACGCGGTGCCTCGATCCATCCCACGCGACGTTTGATTCAGTTACGCGGTCGCGAGCGCACGCTCACGCGAGATCAGGCCACCGCCCAGGATCGCCACGGCCAGGCCGGCGTGCAGCCAGCGGTCGGCCTCGTTGATGTGGATCATGCCGAGCAGCAGGTGGCCTTCGGTCAGGAAGCCCAGGATCGTGACGGCGACGTAGCCGATACCGATACCCAGGATGGTTGCCCGCGACTTACCCATCGCAGCGCCGATCAGGAAGACGAAGCCGGTAACGACATGCACCAGGTTGTGCATGGTGTTCACCGCGAACAGGCCGTCGGGCGAGACGATCGGGTTGGGAACGAAGCCCAGAAGGCCGGTGGCGACGAAGGTGGCGCCCAATACGCGGGCGAGAAGTTTGGCATCGATCATAACGGTAATCCTAGCTGTAGAACGGGTCGACTGAGTATTCAGTGAGGCCCCCAGCTAGGTCGGGTCTTGCGGACCAAACTAGGCTTTCTCCTCCGATATGTACGGCAAGCAAAATGTTATGGATGATGCGCATCATCCAGGGCCGTTTCGGCGCTCCCAGGCCCGCCAGGTGAAGTCGAGCGACCTTGCGAATCAGGGGCGATTCTTTGCGGATGACTGGTCCAATTCGGGTCATTGGCAGCAAATTCGCCCATTTTAATGCAATTCGTCCAAACTCCGATGCGAGGTGTCCGTGATCCTTGGGCGTCGGTTTTCACCACTTGGAAGACCTGCCAACTGCCCTCTCGTTCGCACGTACGAACGACAGTTCAACCAATGAAGGAACAGCCTGATGATCCGCAACCTGACCCGCGTTGCCGCGGCCGCACTCCTGGCTTCGGCCACCATCTCCGCTCCCGCCATGGCCGAAGAAGGCCCGACCGATATGCAGATCGCGCATATTGCCTACACCGCCGGCACCCTCGACATTCGCTACGCCCACCTGGCGCTGGCCAAGTCGAACAACCCCGAAGTTCGCAAGTTCGCCGAACTGATGATCCAGGACCACGCTGCCGTGAACGACCTGGCCGTCGGCCTGCTCACCAAGCTCGGCGCTTCGCCCGAAGACAACGCCACCAGCCAGCAGCTTATCGCCGACGCGAGCGCCAAGCTGAACGCCATGGCCCAGATGCAGGGCGCCGAATTCGATCGCGCCTATGCCGCCAATGAGCTGGGCTATCACCAGTTCGTCAACAAGACCGTCGAAACCGCCTTCATCCCGGCGGTCGACAACAAGGAATTCAAGGATCTGCTCGGCCAAGCGCTTGAAATCTTCAAGGTGCACGAACAGCATGCCGCACACATGGTGCGAGTGCTCAAGTGAGGGCCATCGCGCTCAATTTCGTAGCAGGGGGTCGCAATCGCGGCCTCCTGACTATGGTAGCGGGACTGTGGGCCCTGCTCGCATTTGCGCTGGTGTCCGTATCCCCCGGAGCGCTTTCGGCAAAGACTACGACCAAGCCGCAGGAGCACGTGGTCGAGATTCATCATTTCAAGTTCTCACCGGCAACTGTGGAAGCCAAGCCGGGTGACACGATCACCTGGAAGAACCTGGACGCGGCCCCGCACACGGCCACGGCCAAGCAGTGGGATTCGGCCAAGTTGAACCACAGTCAGAGCTGGAGCCTGAAGGTCACCGACAAGGGAACCTTCGAATATATCTGCACCTATCATCCGGCCATGAAAGGCAAGGTCGTCGTCAAGTAGACGCCCGACCGCCGAACAAGCCGGCGCATTGTCCAACGCCGAATTCCGTAACGAGACCAAGATGCCCAGCCGTTTGAAGAGATCTGCCCTGCTCTCATCAGCCTTGTTCTGCCTGCTCGGTGCAGAGCCGGCCATGGCCCACCATGTGACCGTGTCCGGGCCAGCCAATGCGGCTGGCGCGATCACGACCGTGAGTCCGGAAACGGCAAAGGCAGGCGATCTCGTGCTCGGTGTCGAGTTCTACGTGGAAGACTATAGCGCCTTCTCCGACGCGGAGCTGATCGAATTCGCAGAGGATGACAATGAAGGCGTGCACAATACCGACACTGCCTACATCAGCACGCTTGGTCTCGAATACGGGCTGACCGACCGCCTGAACCTCAGCCTTTCGCTCCCCTTCATTGTCCGCAACGGCATTCGTGAGGCAGGCCATCATGGCGATGACGGCGACGGGGACGGCAGCGAATCGGAAGTCGAAACCCTCGGCACGGCCGACGGCATCGGAGACCTGCAGCTGGGCGCGAGGTTCGCCCTGCTGAATCGCGAGAACGACGGCGTGGGAGTCACGCTCCTCGCCGGATTGAGCGTTCCCACCGGTGCGACGCGCCAGCGGACCAATGGCGGCGAACGGTTCGAATCCGAATTCCAGCCCGGTTCGGGCTCGTGGGACCCTCGCTTCGGTCTTGCGCTGGGCAAGGATTTCGGTCCGCTCTCCGCCAGCGCAAACGTGCTTTACACACTCAGGACCGAGGGATCGCAGGACACCAATCTGGGCGATCACCTCGCCTTCAATGCAGGGCTCAGCTGGCGGCTCGGCAAGGGCGCGCACGTCCATGCAGACGGCTCCTTCGAACGCCACGAAGCGCTCGACCTGATCCTTGAGGTCAACGGTGAGTGGGAAGAACGCGAACGCGTCGGATCGGTTCGCGACATCCATAGCGGAGGCACCCAAATCTTCGTCGCACCCGGGGTGCGCTATAGTTCCGCAAATGGCTGGTCGATATTTACATCCGTCGGAATACCAGTTCATGAAGACTTGAACGGCATCCAGAACGAAACGGACATCCGCTTCAAGCTGGGCGCTGGGCTGAATTTTTAGAGGCCTTCCGACGGGTTTGATCGTCGACAGGCCGGAGAGACCGATGAACGTCCTCGATGACATCCTCAGCACGCTCAACCTCAAGGGCACGCTCTACTTTCGCACCGACCTGAGCCCGCCCTGGGCCGTTACGGTGCCGAATCTGGAACAGGCCGCACGGTTCCACCTATGCGTGCAAGGGACCTGCCTGGTCGGGTTTGATGACGGTGAGTATGCCGAACTCAAACCGGGGGATCTGATCCTGATCCCACGGGGTCGTTCGCACACGCTTTCGTGCACGCCGGTTGACGAAGCGCCGCCGCTCGAGACGGTGTTGAGCGATGCGGGCTATGACGGGCGCGGCGTGCTGGTGGTCGGCAAGGGAGATGGCAACGCCTCGACCCAATTGATTTGCGGGCACTTCACCCTTCGCGACGGTGCGGATCACCCGCTCCTGCGTGCCCTCCCCGACTACCTCCTGACTTGCTCGGCAACGCGTGCGCGCGAAGTCTGGCTGGACGAGGTACTGCGGCTGCTGACCCGCAGGATGTTCAGCGAAGGCGATATTGCCGAAGCGACGATCACCCGCCTTTCCGAAGTCTGCTTCATCGAACTGCTCAGGCTGGGCGTGGGCAGTACGCCGGAAATGGCGTCGATCCTCACCGCCCTGACCGATCGCCAGATCGGCAAGGCCCTGCAACTCATGCACCGTGAAGCCGACAAGCACTGGACCGTGGGCAGCCTGGCCGGCGAGGTCGGCATGTCGCGCAGCAGCTTCGCCGATCGCTTCAGCGAATTGATGGGCATGGGACCGATGAGTTACCTGTCCGAATGGCGCCTGCAAAAGGCCCTCTCGCTGCTGGAAGACACGGGCTGTTCGGTGCAACAGGCGGCTGCGGGCACCGGATACCAGTCACCCGCCGCATTCACACGCGCCTTCACCACCCGCTTCGGCTATTCCCCGAGGGAGCTCAAGCGCAAGGCGGGTTAGCGCTGTTCCGCTGGTCATTAGGCCAGCAGGCCGAACTGTTGCAGGCGCGGATCACTCTGTCGCCCTCTTTCATGGAAGAACGATCCGTAATCTCTGGGTAACGATGGCGACGAACAAGCTCCTGCATATGACAGTATGGCTGAACCCAGCCCAGCCTTGCGGGCATTTCACCTTCCACAACTGACTAGCCAGGAATCAAACAAGCTAGGTTGAGAGAGAAGTGAGCCCTACGGACCGATGTTTTCGTCGAGATTCAAGGTGGATCTCACATGGTGGGCAGGATATCACTGTAGGCATCCGCAGCCATCACAGGCTCAAACTCCGTAATGGAATAGCAAGCCGCGCCAGCCTGGACAAACGGATCATTCTGCAAAAGGGCTTCCACTTCCAATCGTGTTTTATGTTGCGACAGCAAGATTCCTCCAGTTCGGGGCGATTTACGTCCGCCAAACATTAAGTTGCCCTTTTTATATTCGTCTGCCAAATATTCCCTATGTTGAGCCGTCAGGGTCTGAGTGATTAGATCAGCTTCAGTAAATTCAACGTCTATTAGGAACATATACGACCTTTATTCAATCTTATAGGAAATACTTCTGTATCAGAAGCAGGCTTGCTACCAAAAGAGAAGCGCCATGACAACCCCTCTTCCAGGTCGTGCCAGCCGAGGATCAACATCCGGGCAGCCCCTTATGGCTACATTTGATCTTCTTGGACGGCGCTGGACCATGCGTATTTTATGGGAGTTGAAGGCGGGGCCCTTAAGCTTTCGCGCACTGCAAAGCGCCTGCGACGGCGTTTCACCTTCGGTATTGAACCGTCGACTGAAGGAGTTACGGGTAAGTTTGCTGATCGCACCTGCGGCCGAGGGGTATGTTTTGGCACCCCTGGGACAACGGTTGATGCAAGATCTCGACCCCCTACGAGATTGGTCAAAATCTTGGGCTGAAGCACTTAGTACTTGAAAGAGTTAGTGCCGAGAAATCTGTCAGCTAGGTTCGCTGATTGTCCAAACCATTCGTGATTGGCTAAATCAAGAACAATTCATTCCACGCGACAAGCTTACCAGATTAAGATCCTACCCCACGCAATAAGTGGCAGCGGAATAGAAATTACAGGGAGCGCTGGAGCGGGTGAAGGGAATCGAACCCTCGTCGTCAGCTTGGGAAGCTGCTGCTCTACCATTGAGCTACACCCGCGCCGCTGGCGTCAGGAAGCGCCGCTTGCCACGCCAGATGGCGCCCGGTCAACACACCAATTCAGGCACCCGGTAGATTTCCGAAGAGCGCCTGACAATACGGTAGCGCATCCGGGTACGGGCCCGGATGCGCTACCCTTGTCATTAGCCGGAAAACTCAGAAGCGGTAGGCAACGCCTGCGCTGAGCACCCAGGGATCGAGCTTGTGCACGGTCTCGATCGCAAGCGTATCGCCCGCGTACCAGCGCGAGGTGGTGTCGACGAAGTACTTCTTGGCGTCGAAGCTGATCCCGAAGCCGCTGTCGCCCACCGGGATGTCGAGCCCGGCCTGCAGGACCACGCCGAACTCGTTCGAGAAATCGGTGTCGGTCACGCCCAGCGGAATCGTCGCGGCGCCAGGCTCATCATTGATCCACAGGAAGTAGGTGACGCCAGCCCCGACGTAGGGTTTCACGCCGCCCACGGGCAGGTGGTACTTCGCCGTGAAGGTCGCGGGGATCACCCGGGCGTCCGAGACGAGTTCGGCGCCGGGCAGGCCGGAAACGGCATCGACGTCATGCTGGGTTACGCAGCAGATCGTTTCGACCGAGAAATTGTCGGTGAAGAAGTACTCGATCGCGACGGTCGGGATGACGTTGTCGTTGGCCTCCGTCTGCGTATTGGCAGGCAGAGGGACGATATCCGTCCTGTATTCCGTGATCTTGCCGTCCGGCAGCACCGCAGTGCCGAGAAGCTTGATTTGCACTTTGCCTTCTTCGGCCGCAGCAGCGGCAGGTGTGGCGAGGCATGCGAGGCCGACGAGCGCGGCTGCGAATTTCTTGGTCATGGGTCTTTTGTCCTCGCGCTGCAGCGGCCGCCCCACGCGACCCAGGATGTTTGCAACGCTTGGCGCCCTAATTGGCGATTCGAGCGGCAGCTTCATTGATACAGGTCAATGATCACTCCCCGCCGGTGACGCATTGCAGCGACATGCTGAAGCAGACGCAAATCCTAGATCGATTCGCCGCACGCCTTGCGTCCGGTGAAATCTGCGATGCGTCGCGCCTGCAATTCGCTGCGGCATCGAGGGTTGTGTCGCTCAAGCGGGACGAACAGGCTCGGCTCGACGAGAGTTGCGACCAGCTTGTTTTCCTCGGGAGCGGATCGACCAAGCTGGTCGCGCGCGCTTCGCAGGACCGTGAGCAGGTGATCGCCTTTCATTTCGAGGGCGATCTGGTTTGCGTGCCTGCGCGGGCGAGGCATTCTTATCAGCTGGTGGCCCTGCGGGAGACGGACATTGTCGCCATGCCGTTCGACAAAGTAGTCGAGCTGGCAGGGGAACAGAGAGAAATCCTCGTGTCGCTCCTCGACGCGATGCGAGCTTCGCTGGCGCGGTGTCGCGAGAAGGCGATCGCCCTGGGCCGCAAGACTGCGCCCGAACGGGTTGCCAGCTTCCTTGTCGACATGGCTGGGCGAACCGGGAAGATAGACGGAAAAGCGATCATATTGCCGCTGCCGATGTCACGCCGCGACATTGCCGATAGTCTTGGCATCACCATCGAGACGGTCAGCCGTCAGCTGACGAAACTGCGCGAAAGCGGTGTGATCGAAACGGTCGGCCGCTCCCAGATCAAGATCCTCGACTTGACTACCCTGACCGAAGGTGCAGGCTTCCTTTCGGGGGCCTCCTGAAGGTTTTTGTTTAATTTGCGCTGGATCAATGTCGCTCCACTGGGGGGCGACTAGGCGGACCCAAACGGACGGAGATACACATGCAAGCGGAAACTGCCTTGGGAAGGGTCGGCCTGTGGTTCGGCATAATGCTGCTGGCCCTTGCTGCCTCGGTCGCGGCGCACGATGCGGGCTTCGCCGCGCATGCGACCATCGTGGCGATTGTCGCCTTCGTGATGATCTGGGTGTCAGCCAACCGGTTCGATCCCTCCGCCCTGGTTCCCGCACTGGCGGGACCCGCGGGCGAGTCGCGTTATGACGATGACGTCATCCGCTGGGGTACGATCGCGACGCTGTTCTGGGGTACTGCGGGCTTTGCCGCTGGACTCTACATTGCCTTGCAGCTGGCCTTCCCCGTCCTCAATTTCGAGCCGTACTTCAACTTTGGCCGCCTGCGCCCGCTACACACCAGTGCGGTGATCTTTGCCTTCGGTGGCAACGCACTGCTGGCAACCAGTTTCTATGTCGTGCAGCGCACCTGTCGCGCGCGGCTCGCCTTCCCCGGCCTCGCCCGCTTCGTGTTCTGGGGCTATCAGCTGTTCATCGTGCTGGCCGCCACCGGCTACCTGCTCGGCATTACCCAGTCGAAGGAATATGCCGAGCCCGAATGGTACGTCGACCTGTGGCTGACCATCGTCTGGGTCGCCTACCTCGCGGTGTTCGTCGGCACGATCGTCAAGCGCAAGGAGCCGCATATCTATGTGGCGAACTGGTTCTACCTCGCCTTCATCGTCACCGTGGCGATGCTGCACGTGGTCAACAATTTGGCGGTTCCGGTCAGCTTCCTGGGTTCGCGCAGCTACCAGGTCTTCTCGGGCGTGCAGGATGCGCTGACGCAGTGGTGGTACGGCCATAACGCGGTCGGCTTCTTCCTCACCGCCGGCTTCCTTGCGATGATGTACTACTTCGTGCCGAAGCAGGCCGAACGTCCGGTCTATTCCTATCGCCTGTCGATCATCCACTTCTGGTCGCTGATCTTCCTCTACATCTGGGCGGGTCCGCACCACCTGCACTACACCGCACTGCCCGACTGGGCGCAGACGCTGGGCATGGTGTTCTCGATCATGCTGTGGATGCCTAGCTGGGGTGGCATGATCAACGGGCTGATGACGCTGAACGGTGCCTGGGACAAGGTCCGCACCGACCCGATCATCCGCATGATGGTGATGGCGCTGGCCTTCTACGGCATGAGCACCTTCGAAGGCCCGATGATGTCGATCAAGGCGGTGAACAGCCTGTCGCATTATACCGACTGGACCATCGGCCACGTCCATTCCGGCGCGCTGGGTTGGAACGGCATGATCACCTTCGCCTGCGTCTATTATCTCGTGCCCCGCCTGTGGAAGCGTGAGCGGATGTATTCGCTGCGCATGATCAACTGGCACTTCTGGCTCGCGACGCTGGGGATCGTGTTCTACGCCGCCAGCATGTGGGTGGCAGGCATCACCCAGGGCCTGATGTGGCGTGAATACGGCGCCGACGGCTACCTGGTGAACAGCTTCGCCGACACCGTCGCCGCGCTCCACCCGATGTACATCATGCGCGCCTTCGGCGGCCTGCTCTACCTCTCGGGCTTCGTGATCATGCTCTTCAACGTGTGGCAGACGCTCGCCGGTCACCTCCGCAGCGAGGCTCCGATGACCGAGACGCCCTACGATGAGAGCGCCGACCGTCCCCTTCCCCCCGCCGCCGTGCCGGCAGAGTGAGAGAGACCATGACCGATACAGTCTCCAACGAACCCGTGAAGGGCCACGCCCGGCTCGAACGCAACGTCACGCTGATGGCAGTGGCGACCTTCCTCACCGTCACCATCGGCGGCATCGTGGAAATCGCCCCGCTGTTCTGGATCGACAACACGATCGAGAAGGTCGAGGGGATGCGCCCGTACACCCCACTCGAACTGGCCGGTCGCGACATCTACATCCGCGAGGGTTGTTACACCTGCCACAGCCAGATGATCCGTCCGTTCAAGGACGAGGTCGAACGCTACGGCCACTACAGCCTCGCGGCCGAGAGCATGTACGACCACCCGTTCCAGTGGGGTTCCAAGCGCACCGGGCCCGACCTGGCGCGCGTCGGCGGGCGCTATTCGGACGAATGGCACGTCCAGCACCTGACCAACCCGCAGGACGTGGTGCCCGAAAGCGTGATGCCGCAATATGGCTTCCTCAAGGAAACCGACCTGCAGGTCACCGACGTCGGGGCGAATCTCACGGCGCTGCGCCGCGTTGGCGTGCCTTACAGCGACACGGATATCGCCAAGGCCAAGGCAGACCTTGCCGCGCAAGGCAATCCGGATCTCGACGCGGGTGATCTGGAACAGCGTTACCCCAAGGCGCAGATCCGCGACTATGACGGCAATCCCGCCCGCCTGACCGAGATGGATGCGCTGGTCGCCTACCTGCAGATGCTCGGCACGCTGGTCGACGTGAACAGTGCTGCCGCGCAGGAGGAACTGGCCGAGGAGAAGGGTCGGTGAGCACCTACGACACCCTGCGCCACTTCGCCGACAGCTACGGGCTGGCGATCATGGTCTTGGTGTTCGTCGTGCTGTGCCTGTGGCCCTTCCGCCCGGGTGCGCGCGCCGACAACCACAAGGCCGCCAACATGATTTTCGAAGGACAAGACGATGGCGAATAAGCGCGTCGACGAACCGACCGGCACCGAAACCGTTGGCCACGAGTGGGACGGGATCGAAGAGCTCAACACCCCGCTGCCGCGCTGGTGGCTGTGGACCTTCTATTTCACCGTCGCTTGGGGCCTGGCCTACACGGTTGCCTACCCGGCCTGGCCAATGATCTCCAAGGGGACCGAGGGGATGCTGGGCTGGACCAGCCGCGGGCAGCTGGCCGAGGAGCTTTCGGCGGCCGATGCGGCGCGGCAGACCGTCGCGGAGAAGATCGCCGTGACCGACCTGAGCAAGCTCTCGGGCAACGACGAGCTGCTGCAGCAGGCCCGCGCCGGCGGCGCGGCGGCGTTCAAGGTCAACTGCGTCCAGTGCCACGGCTCTGGCGCAGGCGGGAACCAGCAGCTCGGCTATCCCAACCTCAACGACGATGACTGGCTGTGGGGCGGCAACATGTCGCAGATCGAATACACGATCACGCACGGCATCCGCCAGCCCGGCGCAGATATGCGCCAGAGCGCCATGCCCGCCTTCGAGGGCATGTTCGACAGCGCGACGCTATCGGCGCTGGTCTCGCATGTCCGCTCGCTGAGCAAGCTTGAGAAGCCCAATGCGGCTGGAGCAGTAACCTACACGGATAACTGCGCCGTGTGTCATGGCGCCAACGGCGAAGGGAATCGCGAACTCGGCGCCCCACGCCTGAACGATGCCATCTGGCTGCGTGGCAGCAGCGCGGAGGCGATCCGCAACCAGGTGCTCAATCCGAAGATGGGCGCCATGCCCGCGTGGGGCGAGCGGCTCGACCCGGTCACCGTCAAGATGTTGACCGTCTATGTCCATTCGCTCGGGGGAGGCGAAGACTTCGTTGAGGAACCGGCTGCTCCGCCGGTCGCCGAAGCCGATGGCCAAGAGTAGCCCGCAACCCGCGCAGCTCTACGAGCCGCGCAAGCAGGTCCATAACAAGCGGATCGACGGCCCCTTCCGCCGGTTCAAATGGTTCGTCATGGCGGTGACGCTGACGATCTATTACGGCACGCCGTGGATCCGCTGGGATCGTGGACCCTACGCCCCCGACCAGGCGGTACTGGTCGATCTGGCCAACCGCCGTTTCTACATGTTCGGCATCGAGATCTGGCCGCAGGAATTCTATTTCGTCGCCGGCTTGCTGATCATGGCGGGGATCGGCCTGTTCCTGGTGACCAGCGCCGTCGGTCGCGCCTGGTGCGGCTATGCCTGCCCGCAGACCGTGTGGACCGACTTGTTCCAGCATGTCGATCGCTTCGTCGATGGCGATCGCAACGCGCGCATGCGGCTCGACGCTGCCCCCTGGACCTGGGGCAAGGTGTTGCGCCGGGGTTTCAAATGGACGATCTACCTGATCATCGGATTCTGGACCGGCGGCGCGTGGATCATGTATTTCGCCGACGCGCCCACGTTGGTGTATGATTTCTGGCGCGGCGAGGCTGCGCCGATCGCCTATATCACCGTTGCCGTGCTGACGCTGACCACGGTCACGCTGGGCGGCTTCATGCGTGAACAGGTCTGCATCTACATGTGCCCCTGGCCGCGCATCCAGACCGCAATGATGGACGAGCATTCGCTGCTGGTGACCTACAAGGACTGGCGCGGCGAACCGCGCGGCAGCCTGAAGAAGGCGGAGAAGAACCCGGACGCGTTCGGCGACTGTATCGATTGCATGCAATGCGTGCAGGTCTGCCCGACCGGGATCGATATCCGCGAAGGGCCGCAGATCGGCTGCATCACCTGTGCATTGTGCATCGATGCCTGCGACCGGGTGATGAAAGACATCGGCCGCCCGCGCGGCCTGATCGATTACGCCACGCTCGAAGGCTCCAAGCGCGAGGCCGCCGGCGGCGAGGCACGCCCGGCGTGGAAGGAACTGCTGCGCATGCGCACGCTGGTCTACCTCGGCATCTGGGGTTCGATCGGTTTCGCGCTTCTTTTCGCGCTCGGCGCCCGCAGCCACGTCGATCTCGGCGTCTCGCCCGACCGCAACCCGCCCTTCATGCTGCTGAGCGACGGGTCGGTGCGTAATAGCTACACGCTCAAGCTGCGCAACATGACACAGGCCCCGCGCGACATGACCCTGACGCTCGAAGGCCTGGAGGGCGCGCGCTTCTGGACTGACAGCATTCCTATCGAAGATGCCGCGCGTTCGATCACCATCCGCGTTCCCGCAGATGCAACGCAAACCGTAAGGGCCTATGTTGCGGCTCCGGTTGGAACGAGCCAGCAGGACTTCGACTTCGTGCTTTCGACTGGCGGCGAGCGCCCTGAAAGCGATACCAACACCACGCGCTTCACGGCGCCAGGGGAATGACCATGACCAAGCGCTTTTCCGGCTGGCACATGACCGCGATCCTCGTCGGCGGCTTCGGCGTCGTGGTGGCAGTCAACCTGTTCATGGCCAGCCAGGCAGTGGGCAGCTTCGGCGGTGTCGTGGTCGAGAATTCCTACGTCGCCAGCCAGGAATTCAACGACTGGTTGGATGAGGCAGCGAAGGAAAACGCGCTGGGCTGGACTGCGCAAGTCACCCGCGACGGCAATGGCCGACTGGCAGTTTCAACGCAGAACACGCCAGCCGGGACCACGGCGACAGCGGAATTGCGTCACCCGCTGGGTCGCGAAAAAGCCCGCAGCTGGACGCTGGTGGCGGATGGCGCCGGTGGCTTCGCCAGCACCGAACGCCTGCCGGAAGGCCGCTGGCTGGTGCGAGTGACGCTAGCCAATGGCGATGACCGGCTGCGGATCGAAAGGCCGGTCGGTTGACCATTGCCACCGCCCTTGCTCCTGAAACCGATGTCGAGCTGGTCGACAGCCGCTTTACCGTGCCGGGGATGCGCTGCGCAGGCTGCATCGCCAAGATCGAGCGCGGCCTGGGCGAGTTGCCGGGCGTCGATGCGGCGCGCGTGAATTTCTCCGCCAAGCGGGTCGCGGTACGACACGACGCGCAGCTCGACGACCAAGCATTGGTCGAGGCGCTCGAACGGCTCGGCTTCGAGTCCCAGCCCGTCGCCGACAATCCGCTGGCGACGGACGACAAGGACGCCAAACTGTTGCTGCGCGCATTGGCAGTGGCGGGCTTCGGCATGATGAACATCATGCTGCTTTCGGTCAGCGTATGGTCCGGCGCAGGCGGCGTGACGCGCGAGATGTTCCATTGGCTATCGGCGCTGATCGCGCTGCCGGTGGTCGCCTATTCGGGCCGTCCCTTCTTCGCCAGCGCTGCGATGGCCTTGCGCTATGGCCGGACCAACATGGACGTGCCGATTTCGATCGGCGTGCTGCTGGCTACCGGGATGTCGTTTTACGAGACGCTGACGGGCGGCGAACACGCCTATTTCGACGGCGCGGTCATGCTGCTGTTCTTCCTCCTCGCCGGCCGCGCGCTCGATGCGACCATGCGCAACCGCACCCGCGCGGGGATTGGAGCCCTGCTGGGCCGCATGGGCAAGAGCGCCGCCGTACTGCAGGAAGATGGCAGCACACGGCGCATCGCGGCGGATGAGCTGTTTCCAGGCATGGTGATGCTGGTAGCCGCTGGCGAGGCCCTGGCTGCAGACGGCGAAGTGATCGACGGAGCCGGCGCGATAGACAACGCCATGCTGACGGGCGAGAGCACGCCTGAGCCGGTTGCGGTGGGCGACACGGTGCACGCCGGTGCCGTCAATCTCTCGGCGCCGCTGCGTATTCGCATCACCGCGACCAAGGGCGACACGGCGCTCGCCGAAATCGCCCGACTGATGGACGAGGCAGGCCAGTCGCGCAGTCGCTACGTCCGCATTGCCGATCGCGCCTCGCGCCTCTACGCCCCTGCGGTCCATTCGCTGGCTCTCCTCGCCTTCATCGGCTGGATGCTGGCCGGGGCGGGTTGGCACCACGCAATGATCATCGCGATCAGCGTGCTGATCATCACCTGCCCCTGCGCCATGGGCCTAGCCGTGCCTGCTGCGCAGGTTGTCGCCTCGGGCGCGCTCGTAAAGAAGGGTGTGCTGGTCAAGGACGGCAGCGCGCTCGAACGATTGGCCGAAGTCGACACGGTGCTGTTCGACAAGACCGGAACCCTGACGCTGGGCGAACCACGCGCCGAAATCGACGGTCTTGACGCAGAGGCTCGATCGATCGCGCTTGGTCTTGCGCAAAATAGCCGTCACCCCCTGAGCAAGGGTCTGGTTGCCAGCCTGCAGGCAGCAGGCACCGTACCTGCCGAAGTCATCGGCGTGCATGAGGAAAGCGGCAACGGCTTGCTTGGCTTGTGGAACGGTACCGAGGTGGCCCTGGAACGTGCAGAGGCGGCCGGGGCCGGGCTGGCGACGACACTGCGGATCGGCCAGCGCCGGGACGTCATCCAATTCTCCGATCCCCTTCGGGTCGATGCGAACGATTCCGTATCAGCGCTGTCCGCCATGGGCCTCTCGAGCCAGATCCTCTCGGGCGATCGCACCCAGTCGGTTGCGCCAGTCGCGCGGGCGCTGGGCATACTGGGGCGTGGTGGGGTCAATCCGGCGGACAAGCTCGTTGCTCTCGAAGCGCTGAAGCGCCAGGGCCATCTCCCGCTGATGGTGGGAGACGGTCTTAATGATGGCCCTGCCCTTGCCGCCGCGCACGCCTCGCTCGCCCCGGCCAGCGCCAGCGATGCGAGCCAGCAGGCTGCCGACGCGGTGTTCCTCGGCGATAGGCTCGGCCCCGTTGCGCTGACAGTCCGCGTGGCGCGCGAGACGATGCGGATCGTGCGCCAGAACTTCGTCTTCGCGATCGGCTACAACATCCTTGCCGTGCCACTGGCGCTGGCGGGGATGGTCACGCCGATGGTCGCCGCCATCGCCATGTCGCTGAGCTCGCTGGTCGTGGTCGGCAATTCGCTGCGTCTTGCGAGGGCGACGCGGTGAGCGGGCTGACGCTGCTCATCCCGATCGCGCTCGGCATGGGCGTGTTCGGCCTGGCGGTATTCTTCTGGGCAATGAAACACGGGCAGTTCGAGGATCTCGATGGCGCGGCGCAGCGCATCCTGATTGAAGACGAGGATGACGAGGCGGCATGAACCGGGACGCATTGCTCGCCCTGTTCGCATTGCTGCCGGTCGCGCTGGGCCCCCTTCCCGCGCAGGCGCGCAGCATTACCGCATTCATTTGCTCGGGCGACGGCATCAGCCGTTCGATCGAGATTCCGATCGACGACCAGGCCCCCTTCCCACCGCCCTGCAGCGCCAAGGGCTGCCACGCGGGCTCGTGCCGGAAACGCTTTGATCTGTCGCAATGACGGACGGCGCCACCCGGCGCATTCACGCTCGCATGTGGCCTTATCATCCTGACCTGCTCGCGACTCCGGTCCCGCGCTACACCAGTTTCCCGACCGCAGCCGAATTCGGCCCGATCGATCCCAATGCCTATGAGCGCGCGCTCGAAGGCATCGAAGGCGACGTCTCGCTCTACGTCCACATCCCGTTCTGCGAGAAGATCTGCTTCTATTGCGGCTGCAACACCGGCCACGCCGGGCGTCGCCAGCGGCTCGAATCCTATCTCGATGCGCTCCATATGGAGATTGAACTGGTGGCGGCTCGCCTGCCGAACAATTGCCGAGTTCGCCGGGTTTCATTCGGCGGCGGCAGCCCCAATGCCATTGCCCCCGTCGACTTCGTGCGGCTGGTCGATGAGCTGACGCTACAATTCCATCTATCCGATCCCACTTTCTCGATCGAACTCGATCCCCGCACCATGTCCGCCGAGTGGGCTGCGGTGATCGGTTCGGTCGGGATAACCCGCGCCAGCCTGGGCGTTCAGACCTTTGCCGAGCACTGCCAGCAAGCCATTGGCCGGGTACAGCATGAGGATCTGATAGTCCGCACGGTCGACTGGCTGCGCGGCGCCGGCGTTACCTCGCTGAACTTCGACCTCATGTACGGTCTCCCCGGCCAGAGCCGTGATGACCTGCTCGACACCCTCCAGCGCACGCGCGTGCTGGGGGCAAACCGGGTTGCACTGTTTGGCTATGCCCATGTTCCGCACCTGATCCCCCGCCAACGAGTGATCGATGGATCCGCCCTGCCCGGACAGGACGAGCGCTTCGCCATGGCGGCACTGGGATACGAATATTTCGTCACCCATGGCTATACACCGGTAGGGTTCGACCATTTCGCGAGGCCCGGCGGCGACCCGCTCGCGGCGGCGGCACTGGCCGGGACACTGCACCGCAATTTCCAGGGCTTTACCGATGACGCTGCACCCAACCTCGTCGGGCTGGGCAGCACGGCCATCTCCGGCTTTCCCGGCCTGCTAGCGCAGAACGAGAAGAACTCGGGCCGGTACCGCATGATGGTATCGCAGGGTCGCCTGACTGCGGCCCATGGCATTGTCCGCAGCGCCGAGGACCGGGAACGCGGCACGGTGATCGAGTCGCTATTGTGCCAGGGGCATGCGCATGTCCCGGTGCGCCTGTTGCCGACCCTTGCGCCTCGCCTCGCCCCCTTCATCGAACGTGGTCTGGCATCGTTGGAAGGCGATATCGTGGCGATCACGCCCGATGGCCTGCCCTATGCAAGGAGCATCGCGGCGCAGTTCGATCCCTATCGCCAGGATTCGCAGCGACGCTTCTCTTCCGCCGTCTGAGCGTATCGCTACCGCATTCACCCGATTGCGGTTGATTTCGTCCCCCTCGCGGGACTAGGCGCGGCGACGAGAAAGAGAGGAATCTTCATGCGTCAGATCGACCACTTCATTGTCGGCGGGGCCGGCGGTAGCGCAGCGCGCACCCACAAGATCTGGAACCCGTCGACCGGTGAAATCCAGGCCGAGGTCGCACTGGGCGACGCTGCCGTGCTCGAGCGGGCCATTGCAGCCGCCAAGATCGTTCAGCCCGAATGGGCCGCAACCAATCCGCAGCGCCGCGCCCGTGTGATGTTCGAATTCAAGCGACTGGTCGAAGCCAACAAGCAGGCGCTCGCCGAACTGCTTGCCAGCGAACACGGTAAGGTGGTTGACGATGCGCATGGCGATATCCAGCGCGGGCTCGAAGTGATCGAGTTCGCCTGTGGCATCCCGCAGGCGCTGAAGGGCGAATACACGCAAGGTGCCGGGCCGGGTATCGACGTTTATTCGATGCGCCAGCCGCTCGGTATCGGTGCGGGCATCACCCCGTTCAACTTCCCGGCGATGATCCCGATGTGGATGTTCGGCATGGCGATCGCTGCGGGCAACGCCTTCATCCTCAAGCCTTCCGAGCGCGACCCGAGCGTGCCGGTGCGGCTCGCCGAACTGTTCCTCGAGGCCGGTGCACCCGAAGGCCTGCTGCAGGTAGTGCATGGCGACAAGGAGATGGTCGACGCCATCCTCGACCACCCCGATATCGCTGCGGTCAGCTTCGTCGGTTCGTCCGATATCGCGCAGTACATCTATGGTCGCGGTTCGGCCAACGGCAAGCGCGTGCAGGCCTTCGGCGGCGCGAAGAACCATGGCATCGTCATGCCCGATGCCGATCTCGATCAGGTGGTCAACGACCTCGCCGGTGCCGCGTTCGGCTCGGCGGGCGAGCGCTGCATGGCATTGCCGGTGGTCGTACCCGTGGGCGAAGACACCGCCGATCGCCTGCGCGAAAAGCTGATTCCGGCGATCCGCGCGCTGCGCATCGGCATCTCGACCGACAAGGACGCGCATTACGGCCCGGTCGTCACGCCCGAACACAAGGCCCGCGTCGAAGGCTGGATAGATACCGCCGAGAAGGAAGGTGCCGAGGTCGTGATCGATGGTCGCGGCTTTTCCCTGCAAGGATACGAGAAAGGCTTCTTCATCGGCCCGACGCTGCTCGATCGCGTCACCACCGACATGGAAAGCTACAAGGAAGAGATCTTCGGCCCCGTGCTGCAGATCGTGCGCGCCAAGGACTTCGAGGACGCGGTGCGCCTGCCGAGCCAGCATCAATACGGCAATGGCGTCGCGATCTTCACCCGCAACGGCCATGCGGCCCGAGAGTTCGCCAGTCGCGTCAATGTCGGCATGGTCGGCATCAACGTGCCGATCCCGGTGCCCGTCTCCTATCACTCCTTCGGCGGATGGAAGCGTTCAGGCTTCGGCGACATCGACCAGTACGGCATGGAAGGCCTCAGGTTCTGGACCAAGACCAAGAAGGTCACCCAGCGCTGGCCCGACGGCGGCGGCGACGGTTCGAACGCCTTCGTCATCCCGACCATGGGATAAGAAGGGCCCGGGAAGCGTTGCAGCACAAGGATCTGAAGAGGAGTACCCCATGCGAGCATTGCTTCCCGCCTTCGCTGGCCTGCTGACTGCCGGCTGCATGACCACACCCGAAGCGCCCCCTGCGCCACCTGCGCCTGAGGCGCGCGTCTGCAATGCAGAAGCGGCGCAGGGCCATATCGGGCATGACGCAACCGCCGGGATGGGCGCGGCCATCCTTCGGGACAGCGGTGCTCAGTCGCTGCGCTGGGGCCCGCCCAATTCCGCCTGGACGATGGATTACCGCCCGGACCGCGTGAACGTGCGCTACGACGAGAGCATGAAAATTACCGAGATCACCTGCGGATGAGCAAACGAGACCACGCCTTTACCGGCTCACCCTATGAAACGCTGTTCGGATTTGCCCGCGCCGTTCGGGTGGGGAACCGCGTCATCATTGCCGGCACAGGCCCGGTCGAGGATGACGGCAGTTCCACGCCCGGTGGCGCGGCCGAGCAGGCAGAGCGGTGTTTTACGCTGATACTGCGGGCGCTCGAACAACTCGGTGGCACGGCTGCCGACGTCGTGCGTACACGCATGCTCCTGACCGACCCAGCGGACCAGGACGCGGTCGGCGAAGTCCATGCACGCTTTTTCGGCAAGGCCAGTCCGGCCGCCACCATGGCAGGCGTTGCCTGGCTCTGCCGACCGGAATGGAAAGTCGAAATCGAGGCCGAAGCCCTGCTGGGCGACTGACATCGACGCCCCCAACCGATCGAGGCTGGGGGCGTCGAGGAGCGGTCAAGCCATCCGCAGATTCTTGCTTTGCGCCTCCTGCAGGCGCGATCGGACCATCTCGATCAAATCGTCAATCTCGGAAACCGTCCCAAGCCCCACGCTCGTTATCAGCACACGCGGCGGACCGTCGCCGAAGCGCACAAGAATAGCTGGAAAGCTGATTGAGATGGATGGGAACTCTTTCAGGAATTGATCCCGGTGATATTCTATCGGCTTGCGCGGAAATTCTTTGAGAAAATCCTTCCAACGCGCGTGCATAGAAATTGCACCATGCGTTACAGAACACAATGAGCATTGATAGGTAGATGGCGAGACGATTTTGTGCACCACGTCCAACAATACACTAATCTTGTCGCCATTCGCATTATAAACCAGAATTAGTTGCGCATCATTATTGCTCACTATTGTTACCCCCGTTCTGCTATTTCAGCGACCCTGACAGGGATCGCGACCCTTGCCCGTCGCTTAGGGACCACCGGTTAACCAATTGCGAACAAACCGAAGGTGGAAGAGTTCAGCTTTCAGAACTGCTTGCGGCGCTTCAAAGTTGGACCAAATGAATCGAAGCGGCAGATTGAAGATGAAGCGAAGCATCTTACAAACTTGAGAAAAAAGGGTCGGCAAGGTGGCACAGCGCGAATTCAGTCATGCGAGCAATCTGGAAGAGGTTGAGGCCGAGCTTCGGCAAGGCAAAGACGCGACGATCCAGTTCAATGGCCCCATCCGCGATGCGGTGCGCATGCTCAAGCCGTCCGACGCGTGGGACCAGGAAAATGGCCCGATCATTGCTGCAGACGACTATGTCGAACGCGTGCGGGCCATGTGCCGTGAGTGGGGCGAAGCGCTAACGGTTCGGTTCTACGATCATCGGGGCGACGTGTTCGATGGTCGCGAAGTACACGCCTTTCCTGAAGCGCAATCGCTCCACCTCGGCGGATTTGACCAAGCGATCAATCTTGAGTCAGCCTTTGAACTACCGCTCCTGAAGCGTCTGTGCGTCAGTTACTTCGGCCTCGACAATAAGCAGCTGCTTAACCACCTCAATTTTGGCCAGCTTACCCATCTGACTCTCACCGAAACGAACACAAAGGCGCTCGACCTCTCTCCCCTCGCCAACGGCCAGAAGCTGCAGAAGCTCTTCCTTGTCGGCCATCACAAGAACATTGAGAAGCTCGCCAACCTTGGACAGTTGGAGGAGTTCACTTTCTCCGCCAAGACCGGCCTCGATCTCAGCTTCCTCAATGGAATGGCAAACCTGCGTGCCCTGAAGTTCAATCTGGGCGGTGCTGCCAGCATCGCGGATATCGAACTGCCCAAGCTTGAGGATATTGCGTTCACCATGGTCCGCAATCTGGCGGAGCTTGGCGATATGCAGCGCTTCCCTTCCCTGCGCCGACTCTTCATGCAGGACCAACAGCAATTGGAGCACGTTCGGTTCGGGCCGGGCAACACGAGTCTCGAGCACCTGTGGTTCTACAACTGCCAGAAACTCAATCGGATTGAGGGGCTTGCCGATTGCACCTCTCTCAAGAGCTTGCGCTGGATTTTCACTGACATCGATCCTGCATCGCTCAAGCTACCGAGCTCGCTGACGCATTTGCATATGTTGTCCGGAAAACGGGGTGCAGAGGCTGAAGAGAAGGCGAAAATTGAAGCCAAGGGATACGTCGCAGACGATCACGACGACGCATGGTTCTTCTACAAATAGCCACCCTGTGAGACCCCAATTTCCGGACTGGCCCTGCCACTGAAACAGGTGCTAGGGGGCCCGCATGACCGGACAATTCCAGCTTACCGACGACCAGCTTGCCATCCAGGAAATGGCGCAGCGGTTCACCGCCGACAACATCACCCCCTTTGCTGCCGAGTGGGACGAGAAAAGCCACTTCCCGCGCGACGTGATCCAGCGGACCGGCGAGCTCGGCTTTGGCGCGATCTACGTCAGTGAAGAGTCGGGCGGGATCAATCTGGGTCGGCTCGAAGCGGCGCTAATCATGGAGGCAATGGCTTACGGCTGCCCGGCGACCAGCGCCTATGTCTCGATCCACAACATGGCGACCTGGATGATCGACCGCTTTGGGGGCGAAGACGTCAAGAAGCGCTTCCTCCCGCAGCTCGTGACCATGGAAAAGATCGCCAGCTACGCGCTGACCGAGCCGGGCTCGGGCTCCGATGCCGCCGGGCTCAAGACGACGGCCGTGCTCGATGGCGACCACTACGTCCTAAACGGGACCAAACAGTTCATCTCCGGCAGCGGCTTCAACGACATCTACGTCGTCATGGTCCGCACCAGCGAGCACAAGTCCAAGGGCATTTCCTGCCTCGTCATCGAAAAGGACACGCCGGGCCTGTCCTTCGGAAAGCCCGAGAAGAAGCTTGGCTGGAACGCCTCGCCCACCGCGCAGCTGATCTTCGAGGATTGCCGCGTGCCTGTCGCCAATCGCGTCGGTCCGGAAGGCGATGGCTTCCGCTATGCGATGGCAGGCCTCGACGGGGGGCGGCTCAACATCGGCGCCTGCTCGCTCGGCGGGGCGCAACGCTGCCTCGACGAAGCGGTGAAATACACCAAGGAACGCCAGCAGTTCGGCCAGCCGATCGCGGACTTCCAGAACACCCAGTTCATGCTGGCCGATATGGCCACCGATCTGGAGGCAGCCCGCGCGCTGCTCTATCTCGCCGCCGCCAAGGTCACCGACAACGCGCCCGACAAGAGCAAATTTTCTGCCATGGCCAAGCGGCTGGCAACCGATAGCGGCAGCAAGATCGTCAACGATGCCCTGCAACTGTTCGGCGGCTACGGCTACCTCAAGGAATACCCGATCGAGCGTTTCTGGCGCGATTTGCGCGTCCACTCGATTCTCGAGGGCACCAACCAGGTCATGCGCATGATCGTTGGCCGGGAAATGCTCCGCCAATGACCGGCGCGCCCTCGACCAGCCTGGCCATGACGGCGCTGGTTGTGCCCGATTACGATGAAGCAATCGCCTTCTTCCGCGATGCGCTGGGCTTCGCGCTGGTGGAAGACAGTGACCTTGGTTCGGGCAAACGCTGGGTGGTCATGGCCGGATCGCATGGGGGCAAGCTGCTCCTGGCCCGCGCGGCAGACGACCACCAGCGGGCGGCCATTGGCAACCAGACGGGCGGGCGCGTCGGGTGGTTTCTCGATACCGACGATTTCGCCGCCGCTCACACCCGCATGGTGGCATGGGGCGTGGACTTCACCGAGGGGCCGCGCAATGAGCCCTACGGCACGGTCGCGGTTTTCAACGATCCCTGGGGCAATCGCTGGGATCTGATAGAACGCAGGAAAGCAGCATGACCGACGAGGTCCATATCCATACTCATGGCCGTGCTGGCCATCTTTCGCTCAACCGCCCCAAGGCGCTCCATTCGCTGACGCTCGACATGTGCCATGCGATGAGCGCGGCGCTGACCGACTGGGACAACGACGACGCCGTGGAAGCAATCATTCTCGACCATGCAGAGGGCCGCGGGTTCTGTGCCGGGGGTGACATCAACCTGCTGCGCAATTCCGCGCTCAACGATGGCGGCACGTCGGGACGTGCCTTCTTCCACGACGAATACCAGCTCAACCACCAGATGATGACCTATTCGAAGCCGATCGTGGCCTTCATGGATGGCATCACCATGGGCGGTGGTGTGGGCATCGCCATGCCGTGCAAGTTTCGTGTCGCGACCGAGAATACCCGTTTTGCGATGCCCGAAACCGGCATCGGCCTGTTCCCCGATGTCGGCGGCGGTTGGCACCTGTCTCGCCTGACCGGACGGATGGGCCAGTTCCTGGCACTGACCGGGGCGCGGCTCGACGGGGCAGAGTGCCTATGGGCGGGCATCGCCACGCACTACCTGCCTACGGAAAAGCTCGCCGAGGCCAAGGCGCGGATCGCCGAGCATCCCGACCGCATCGCCGGAATTCTATCCGAACTCTCAGTCACGCCTCCGCCTGCGCGGATCGAGGGCAATGCCGACCTGATCGCGAAGCATTTTGCCTCGGATCGCTACGAGGACATCCTCGAAAGTCTCGAAGCCGATGACAGCGAATGGGCGGCCAAGGAACTGGCCACGCTGCACACCAAGAGTCCGCAGACGTGCAAGGTTGCATTACGCCAATTGGCTGAAAGTCAAAAACTTGACAATTTCGCCGACAACATGGTGATGGAGTATCGGATCGCCTCGCGCGTGCTCACCCGCCCCGATTTTGCCGAGGGCGTGCGCGCGGTGATCGTCGACAAGACCCACGACCCCAAATGGGACCCGGCAACGCCCGAGGGCGTGAGCGATGAACTGCTCGACAGCATCTTTGCCCCGCTTCCCGCAGACGAGGAATGGAAACCACTGTGAACGCAAGTAGGCGCACTTGCCCCTGGCGGCGCCTGCTTGCTGCACTTTTAATGCTTGGGCCTTCGTCACCGTCATTCGCGGAGCCGCCCAGGACCGTTAATGGTATCGAACTGGGCGCAGTCGAAGACTTCACCACTGCAGGACCAGCGACAATTTGCATGAGGGAACTCGTAATCAGGCCACTCGCCGGTCAATCAATCCAGCTGCTTTACTCGGGCATCCACAGCGGGACATTGCGCCTCATTCTCGCGGATGGAACCTACGTCGATTTCACCGATGGCGAAATATTTCGAGACCTAAGGCGACCACGCCAGGATCCGGTTCTGACACGTGATGACATGAAGGTATATCGAATCAGTCACCGGCAATCGGAAGCCATCTATCAACTCGACGGGACCGGTCGTCGAACCGAAGACTACAACCCTCCACGGGTCTTGGTCAGTGGGACAGCGCTTTCCAAACGCTCCTCAGACTTCGGATTGCTTGATCTTTTGCACTTCGAGACTCCGGAAAGTGCCGATTGCGACCGCCGCTATGCCTATGGCTGGGGGGTGATATTGGACGGTGAACCCGTGAAGGTTGATCTCCCCGGCAACGACAGGGAACAGGAGAACTAAGTTGAAGCCCTACGAAACCATCACCGTCGAAAAGCGCGACGCGGTCACGCTGATCACGCTCAATCGGCCCCAGGCACTCAATGCGCTGAACTCGCAGGTGCTCGAGGAACTGATCGAGGCCTTCGCCGCCTACCAGGCCGATGCCAGCCAGCGATGTGCGGTGCTCACCGGTTCGGGGGACAAGGCCTTTGCCGCGGGCGCCGACATCAAGGAGATGAGCGAGAAGGCGGCGGCCGATTTCTATCTCGACGATTTCTTCAGCCCCTGGACCAGCGAAATCGTCAAGAAGACCCGCAAGCCGTGGATTGCCGCGGTCAACGGCTTCGCGCTGGGCGGCGGGTGCGAGCTGGCCATGATGGCGGACTTCATCATCGCTTCGGACAAGGCCAAGTTCGGCCAGCCCGAAATCAACCTTGGCGTGGCCCCCGGCATGGGAGGCAGCCAGCGGCTGACCAAGGCGGTCGGCAAGTCGAAGGCGATGGAAATGTGCCTCACCGGCCGGATGATGGGTGCCGAAGAGGCCGAACGCGCCAATCTCGTTGCGCGCGTCGTGCCGCATGAAGACCTGATCGAAGAAGCGATGAAGACTGCGGCAACCATCGCCAGCAAGCCGCCGATGGCCGCGATCGCCAACAAAGAAATGGTCAACGCCGCCTTCGAGACCAGCCTCGACCAGGGCCTGGTCATCGAACGCCGCATCTTCCAGATCCTCACCGCGAGCGAGGACAAGAAGGAAGGCATGGCCGCCTTCATCGAGAAGCGCGAGGGGCAGTGGAAGGGGCGGTAGACCCGATGCGGCGGCCCATCGTCTCGCAAAGGACCCCGCTTTCCTACGGCCCCGCTACCGGTGTAGGGGCAGATCGTGGCCACACGACGAGCCGGAGCCGGCATTTTCTCCGAAATCGGAAGATGTGTCGCCTTCCGCCCGGAAATGCGGCGTAAGTGACTGGTTAGTAAACGTTTTCAAGAAAGCGACACCGAGTCGCCTTTGTCGCCTTGTCGCCATGAGAGACAGTGAGAGGATAACAGATGAAAATCGCCTTCATAGGCCTCGGCAATATGGGCGGCGGGATGGCCGCGAACCTCGTCAAAGCGGGACATTCGGTTAACGCTTTCGACCTGTCCGAAGCGGCGCTCGCCGCGGCGAAGGAGCATGGCTGCGCGACCTTCACCGATGCGCGCGAAGCGGTGCAGGGTGTCGATGGCGTCGTCACCATGCTGCCTAACGGCGCCATCGTGAGATCGGTCTATACCGAAAGCGTGATCGGTCATGCACCAGCGGGTGCGGTACTGCTCGACTGTTCGACCATCGACGTAGCGACCGCGAAGGAAGTCATCGCGGCGGCCGAGGCAGCGGGTTACGACATGGTCGACGCGCCCGTCTCCGGCGGGATCGCCGCGGCCAATGGCGGAACACTGACCTTCATGGTCGGCGGCACCGACAAGGCGTTCCAGCGGGCCAGCGAAGTGCTCGAACCGATGGGCAAGGCGGTGATCCACGCGGGCGATGCCGGTGCGGGCCAGACCGCGAAGATCTGCAACAACATGCTGCTCGCCATCACCATGATCGGCACTGCCGAAGCCATGACCATGGCCAAGAAGCTGGGTCTCGACCCGCAGAAATTCTACGAAATTTCAAGCGTTTCAAGCGGATACAACTGGTCGCTCAACGCCTATACGCCGCTGCCCGGCGTCGGTGTGCAGAGCCCGGCGGATAACGATTACCAGGGCGGCTTCGCCACCGCACTGATGCTCAAGGATCTGCGCCTTGCGATGGAAGCGGCGGGGAGCGTCGGTGCGACAACCGTGCTCGGTTCGACCGCTGCCGAACTCTACGAACGCTTTGCCGAGGCGAATGGCGGGCTCGACTTCTCGGCAATCATCAAGACGCTCTGATCTCGTCGAGGATATGTTCCAGCCACGCGCGCGGAGCCTTCCTGCGCCCGATATCGGCGACGAATTCCTGGCCGCGCGCGACGCTGCGCAACCTGCCGCCGCGCAGCCAGCGGTCGCGCCGGTCGTGGTAGCTCAGGCCGCCGGGCTCCAACCAGTCGGGGCGCTGCCATAGCGTCAGCGGCCCCTCGGGCACTGTCAGTCGCAAGGATTCGCACGCCAGCGCTGCAGTCTGCCCAGGTCCGGCATAGACCGTGTCGTTGCTGCCATGCAGTGCCAGTGCGTGGGGATGCCCGAGTTCAACCAGCCACTCGGGCGCACCGCATGCCAGCGGAATGACCTCGGCGACTTCCAGATATCCGAATATCCGGTGGTGCGGTGCATCACTCTCCTGCCTGAAGAGACCGAAGAACAGAAACACGTCGCCCACGCCGACGCCGCGATTGTGGAGATGAGTCTGGGCCGCCCCGCATTGGCCGAACAGGCACCTACCGCCAGGCAAGAACGTGGGGTCATGATGGCAGAGCGACGCGCCGTCATGACGTCCCCTGCTTGCGCGAACTGCGTGATCGCCCAGGCCCAGATCGCCATAGGTCGTGCGCGAGGCGACGCCCGCCGGGATCGGCAAGCTGACGGGTCGCCCATCGACGATTGGCGAGGGCCCGCCGCCGGCGGCGCTATCGAACCCCTTGCGGCTGAAGATAATACGCATGCACCAATCCGCTGCACGCGCGCGGGCATCGTGACAAGCGCGGTATTCCTGCCTAAGGGGCGCGGATGACTACCTCCCCGGAAACCAAAGTCACCGCCCTGATCATGGCGGGCAAGCGCTCTGGAGTGCTCGATCCGCTGGCCGCAAGGGCCAATGTCGCGCAAAAGTGTGTCGTTCCCGTGGGCGGTATGCCGATGATCGAGCGGGTGATCGCCAATGTCGCGGCCTGTGACCGGATCGGCGAGATCCGCGTCGTGGCGCACGAACCCGATGAAATCGCGGCAATCCCTTCGATCGAGAAGTTGGCGGCTGAGGGACGGCTGGTGTTCAAGCCTGGTGCCTTCAATCTCGTCGACAGTGTCTTCTCGGGGGCCGATGGCGCGCAGTTTCCGCTGCTGATCACCACCGCCGACAACTGCCTGTGGTTGCCGCAGGACTACGCCGAGTTCGTCGACAAGGCGATCGCTGCGAAAGCCGATGCCGCAGCCGCATTGGCTCGCAAGGAAGGCGTGATTGCCGCCGATCCTGTCGGCCAGAAGAAGTTCTACGAGTTTTCCGATGGCGGCTTCTCGAACTGCAACACCTACTGGATCGGCAACGCGCAGGCGCTTTCGGCAGCCGAGATCATGCGTGGCGGCGGGCAATTCATGAAGTTTCCCAGCCGCATCGCCAAGGCATTCGGGGTGACCAACCTCATCCGCTTTTTCCTCGGTTGGGGCACCAAGGAAAAGCTGTTCGCGCAGGTTTCCCGGCGGTTCGGCTTCAATATGGTCCCGCTTGAGATGAGCAACGGCTATTGCGCGATCGATGTTGACGAGGAACGCTCCTTCGGCGTGACCGAGCGTCTGCTGATGAAGCGCGATGCCATCGCCTGATGCGACGCGAAACACGATGACGCGCCTCATTCGCAATATCGGCTGGCTGCTCAGCGGCCGCGGGGTCAACGCGGTGTTGAGCCTCGTCTACCTGGCGCTCGCCACGCGAACGCTGGGGCTCGACGGCTTCGGCTATTTCGCGCTCATCGTGGCGATGGGCCAGACCGTTACCGGCGTGGCCAACTTCCAGACCTGGCAATTCGTCGTCCGCTGGGGCGCGGGCGATGACGGCCCGGGCGAGGCGACGGGCTTTGCCATCGCGCTCGACCTGCTCTCGGTCGTGCTCGGTTCTATCCTTGCCGCCGGGCTGTGCTGGTCCGCACAATTCTGGCTGCCCCTGCCCACTGACTTGTTGCCTCTCGCCTTCGGCTATTGCCTTGTCTCTCTGTTCGCAATCCGTACCACCCCTACGGGCCTGTTGCGCCTGCGTTTCGAATACGGCCGGGCCACCGCAGCCGAGGCCGTCCAGCCGATCGTCCGCGCGATCGGCGCGATCCTCGCCGTGATCTTCCTTCCCAGCGTCTGGGGTTTCATCCTCGCCTGGGCCGCCGCGGAAGTAGCCGTGGCTGCAGCGCTGTGGTTCGCCGCAGGCAGGCGCGAACGGATCGATCTTTCGCAGATCAGCCTCTGGCGGATTCCCCGCGACCATCCCGGTGCCTGGAAGTTCGTATGGTCGACCAATTTTACCGGCAGCCTGAACGTCGGATCGAAGCAGGTCCTGATCCTCTTGGTCGGCGCAATCGGCGGCGAGGCTTTCGCCGGCGGTTTTCGCGTTGCCAGCCAGCTGGGACAGGCGCTCGTCAGCCTTGCGCAGACCGTTTCGAAGGCGATCTACCCCGAGCTGGTCCACGCCCGCGGTGACGCGCATGACATGGCCCGCCGCATGGCCAACATTGCGCTGGTTGGGGGTGCAATGGCGGTTTTGGTGGCGATCTTCTTCGGTCGCCAGGGCCTGATGCTCGTCGCTGGGCCTGAATTCGGGGTGGTCTATTGGGCGATGGTCATTCTCGCGATTGCGGGGGCGATCGAACTGGTTGGGGCCAGCCTTGAATCGCTCCTGGTCAGCGCGGGGCGGGCTGGCACCGCATTTGTCATGCGGGCAGTCCCGACCATTATCGGGCTGGGCTTGCTAAAGGTGGCAATGGACTGGAACGGCCTCAAGGGTGCCGCCTTCACCGTCCTTGGCGGGAGCGCACTGTCGGTGATCGGCTTCTGGGTCGCGGTGATCTCGCTCAGCCAGATCACGATCACCGTGAAGCCGAAGCCGGAGGACGAACCCGTCTAGCGCAGGCCCAGCACCTCCGCCTCCTTGCGCAGGCGGTCGGCAGAAGTGGGATTGGCGGCGATCGCATCGGCCAGCGCCTTGCGCGCAAGATCCCCCTGACCAAGCGTCTGGCGACTGCGCATGAGCATGACCCAGCCTTCGAGATTTGCCGGATCGGACTTCAGTCGCGACTCGAGGCGGGCAACCATGCCTTCCGCCATCTGGCGCTGTTCACCGGGAGGGATCCCACCGGCAGCCTGGAGTTGTTCGGTAGTCGGACCGGGAATCGCACTGCCTGCAGACAGGCCAGGCACCGCGGCCGCATCGGCTAGAGTCGTCTGCCGCCCTGCCTGTACCTGCTCCAGTCGCGCGGCTGTTGCGATGCCGTTTATCTTGCCCACCTGCTCGATCGTTCGCGCAAGATCTTGCTCCCACGGCGCGCCCGGCGGTGTGTCTCCCAGGAGCTTTAGCCAATCGTCGATCGCGCCCTGGTGATCGCCATCGAGGTCGCGCTTCACTGCGAGGAAATAGCGCGCCCGGGGATCTTTCGGGTCGAGTGCCAGAGCCTTGCGAAAAGCGGCGAGCGCCTCGGCCGGCAAGGGATCTGCCTGGCTCGCCATGACCAGCGATTCCCCCAAGGCGGACCATAGCACCGCCTGATCTGCGGCCCGCGCAACGGCCTCGCGATAGGCATCCGCCGCCGCAGCAAATTCTCCGCGATCGAAGCGGGCAAAGGCGAGTTGCTGCCAGGGCGAGGCATTGTCACCGGCTTCCTGCGCACGCTGCTCGAGCGCTTCGATCGAGTCGGAAGCAACCGCTGCCTCTGGCTCGACGGGCGAATCATCGCCCAACGCGCGCCAGCCGATCGCCGCCACGGCCACCGCCAACGCCACACCGAACAGCAAAACGCCGCTCTGGACCCGTATCGATTTCGGCTGCTCGGTCATATCCCCTCCCCGCAGCGGGAGGTTAGTGAGAATGGGGTCCCTCAGCAATTGCCAGCGTCACAGTTTTGCTTATGATGCAGTCCGATAAGAGAAAAAGGGTCGCGCGGTCCTGCCTGGGGGGTGCGATTTGGCAGAGAAGCTTCGCGTTGCAATTATCGGGTCCGGCCCTGCCGGGATGAGCGCTGCTGCGCACGCTGCATCGCTGGGCATGAGCCACGTCCTGATCGAAAAGACCGACCATCTCTCCGACACCATATTCAAGTACCAGAAGGGCAAGCACGTCATGGCGACGCCCAGCAATCTGGTGCTGCGCAGCGACCTCGATTTCGATGCCGGCAAGCGTGAGGCGATCCTCGACACCTGGGACCGTCAGATCGAAGACGGGAAGGTCAACACCCTCTACAATGCTGAGGTGGTCAAGATCACCGGATCCAAGGGTGATTTTGCCATCGAGACGAAGAAGGGCGACGTGATCCACGCCGAAAACGTGGTGCTGGGGATCGGCACGCAGGGTAATCCCAACCGCCTGCGCTGCCCCGGCAACGACCTGCCGCATATCCAGTATCAGCTCGACGATCCGGCCGAATACAACGACGAACATATCATCATCGTCGGCACAGGCGATGCGGGTATCGAGAATGCGCGCGGCCTGGCCGATGACCCCCAGCAGCGTAACGTGGTCTCGATCCTCAACCGCGGCAGCGAATTTCCCACCGCCAAGGACGCCAACGTCAAGGCTCTGCTTGCTGACCATGAGGCGGGCAAGCTGACCATCCGGACCGAGACCGAGACCAAGCTGGTCGAACCTGGCTGGATCACGCTTACCACCCGCGATGGCGAAATCCGCATCCAGTGCGATCGCATCATCGCCAGGATTGGTTCGGCCCCGCCACGCAAGTTCGTCGAGGAGTGCGGGATCGAGTTCACCAGCCCCGACCGCAACGCCTTCCCCAAGCTTTCGCCGACGTTCGAATCGACCACGCCGGGCATTTTCGTGATCGGCGCATTGGCCGGCTACCCGCTGATCAAGCATTGCATGAACCAGGGCTATGACGTCATCGAGTTCATCTCGGGCAACACCGAGCTCAAGCCAGCCGACGAACCGATCCTGGTCGAGAAGTTCAAGGACTTGCCAGGTCGCCGCAGCACCGAGGAATGGCTCGAATTCCTGCGCGGCAATGTGCGCATCCTCAATGGCATGAACCCGCTGCAGATGCGCGAATTCATGCTCAGTTCCGATGCCCGCGCCTTCAAGCGAGGCGAAGTTATCTTCGAGCGCAATGCTCCCGGTTCGTCGCTGTTCGGGATCGCGCAGGGATCGGTCGCCGTCGAGGTCGATCCGGACGATCCTTCAATCACCGTGCCGATCGAGCAGGGTTCGATCTTCGGCGAGGTCGGCCTCATTTCAGGTCGCCGCCGCGGTGCCACCATTCGCGCCGCCGAAGACACGATCGTAGTCGAGATTTCACGCCTAGCCGCGCTCAAGCTGCAATCGCAGGTGCCAACTGCCAAGGAAGCGATCGACCGCATCAGTATCGAGCGACAGTTGCTGCAGCTGTTCGGTTCCGGCTTGACGCCGCAGGATGTGAGCGAACTGGTCGAGAGCGCCGAGGTGATCGATGTACCGGCAGGCCAAACCGTGGTCGAGGAGGGCGCCGAGGACAAGGACATCTACATCATCCGTCGCGGATCGATGATCGTTGAGAAGAACCTCGGCGGAAATCCGGTGTTCCTGTCCTACCTGCCGGCCGGATCCTATTTCGGTGAGATGGCCGTGATCGACGGCTTGAGCCGCACCGCCACCGTGCGCGCGGCGATCAAGAGCGAAGTGATCAGGTTCCCCGGCACAGCGTTCAATGCGCTGCTTGATCGCAAGCCTCAAATCCGCGAGCGCGCCCTGAGCGACATGGCGGCACGGCGCGAGATCAACGACTTCGTCGAAAGCCGCAAGGCCAGCTTCGGCGGTGCGGTCGACATGTATTCGCAAACCGCGCAATTCCTGGTCGACAACGGCCTGGGCGAAGCGACCGACGTGCTACTGATCGACGAGAAGCTCTGTGTCGGTTGCGACAATTGCGAAAAGGCCTGTGCCGACAGTCATGACGGGCTCAGTCGGCTCGATCGCGAGGCGGGGCGGACCTATGCCCACCTGCACGTGCCCACATCATGCCGGCATTGTGAACATCCGCATTGCATGGCCGATTGCCCGCCCAACGCAATCCACCGCGGCCCCGATGGAGAGGTCTTCATCGACGAGACCTGCATCGGCTGTGGCAATTGCCAGCGCAACTGCCCGTATGGGGTGATCCGCATGGATGCCAAGCCGCCCAAGAAGCCGAGCCTGCTGTCCTGGATGCTGTTTGGCACCGGCCCCGGCCCCGGCGAAGCCAGCTACTCGTGGCGCAAGAAGGCCTCCGAGGGGACCGAAGCTCCCAAAGTCGCAATCAAGTGCGACATGTGCTCCGGGATAGAGGGTGGGCCCGCCTGCGTCCGTGCCTGCCCGACCGGCGCGGCAATCCGGGTCAGCCCCGAACGCTTCCTCTCGGTCGCCCGGCTCGAGGAGGTCGAATAATGGCCTCGCAGTTCACAGAGAGCGATGAGAGCACCGGCTTCGCTACGGCAGAGCGTCGGCGTTCGGCCGAACACGAAAGCTTCCTTTCGCACCGTCGCTTCTTCTGGGCCAGGGTTTCGGGCGGGCTCGCGCTGTTCGTGCTGCTCACTTACCTGCTGATCGACGTCGAGCCGCGCCACAATGGCGGCAGCTGGTACGGCTATACGTTGGGTACGATCGGCTTGGGATTGATCGTCTGGCTTGCCTGGCTGGGCGTCCGCAAGCGGCGCCCCACGCCGGGCAGCTGGAGCCTCAAGGGCTGGACCAGCGCACATGTCTGGCTGGGACTGTCACTGGTGGTGATCGGCACGCTGCATACCGGTTTCCAGCTAGGCTGGAACGTGCACACGCTGGCCTGGGCGCTGATGATGCTGGTCATCATCACCGGGATTTACGGGATATCGGTCTACGCCGTCCTGCCCGCCAGACTGTCCGAGAACCGGCGCGAGATGACGCGTGAGCAGATGGTCGAGAGCCTCGCCATGATCGATCGCCAGCTGGAGGCTGCGGCGCAACCGCTATCCCGCGAGGATACCGACTATGTAATCGCCGCGCTCGAACAGGACGTGTTTTCGACTGGCCTGTGGGGGCGGCTTCGCGGGCCGGACCGCCACGATGCCACGCGCCGCGCGCTGGACCAGATCTCGACCGACCGCGCCTACGACCAGGACGAGGATGACCTTGCCCAGCAGAAGGTCCGCGGCCTCCTTGGGCGCCGGGCCAGCCAGATCGACCAGATTCGCCGCCAGATGCGCACCAAGGCGCTGCTCGAAATCTGGCTCTTCGCCCATGTGCCCCTGACCATTGCCTTGCTGGCGGCGCTTACGGCACACGTCATTTCCGTGTTCTTCTATTGGTGAGCGACCCGGCATGACCTTTCTCATCCGCACCGTCGATCGCACTGCCACTGGCCGCGAAATCGTGCGCGACCGCAAGGTCGAAAGCGACACGCTGACCATCGGTCGGGCCACCACCAACGATATCGTGCTGCCCGACCTCGCCGTGGAACAACACCATGCAACGGTGAGCGTGGCCGAACGCGGGCGCCTGCATGTCGCCGCCGCTTCCAGCCGCAATTTCCTGCACGATGGGCGCAGTTCGCCCGAAGCCTACTTCGATCCGGCCAATGGGGCGGAACTGGGCTTCGGCACCTATGAACTCGATTTCTCACTAGAGGCGGATGGCACCGTCCTGGTCACCATCTCGAGAGTCGAGAAGGACTACAGCAATCGCGATGCCGTGCGTGGATTCGATCTTGCCAGTGCGATGCCGGGCAAGCGCGCGATGGCGTGGATCGGGCTGGCGGTAATCCTGCTCGCTTTCCTCGCCGTGCCGGTGTGGTCGAGCCTTACCCGGGGCGACAAGCAACCGGGTGCCGATGGCCCTGACCAGGTGGCCATGGATTCCAGCTGGAGCACCGGCAAACTCAGCGAAGCGCATCATGCGCTTGAGCAGAATTGCGAGGCTTGCCACGTCCAGCCCTTCGTCGCGGTGCGCGACGAAACCTGCCTGACCTGCCACGAAGATATCGGCGATCATGCCAAACCCGGTCGCCTGCTCACTGCCCGCGGCCCGATGAGCACCGGCGATGCCTTCCTGTGGTCGGTGGCCGAAACCTTCGGCAAGGAAGGCCCGGCGGCCTGCACCACCTGCCATACCGAACATGAAGGCGCCGGACGGATGCTGCCTGCCCGCCAGCAATTCTGCGCCGATTGCCATGACGGCATGGACGCGCGGTTGACCGATACCGAACTCGCCAATGCGCATGATTTCGGCAAGGATCATCCGGAACTCAAGGCGGCAATCCACCAGACGCTGGGCAGCGCCAAGCTCACTCGGGTGGTGATCGACGGCAAGGCACGTGAGAACAACGGGTTGCGTTTCCCGCACGACATGCACCTGTCGACCACCAATGGCGTCGCCCGGATGGCGGGCAACCTGGAGCAATATGGCAAGGCTCTCGAATGTGCCGACTGCCACACGCCGACCGAGGACAAGTATGGTTTCCTGCCTGTGGTGATGGAGGACAGCTGCGAGAGCTGCCACAGCCTTGTCTACGACAAGGTCGGTTCGACCTTCCGAACCTTGCGTCACGGCGACGTCGCGCAGATGCGTGCCGACCTGATTGCGCTGGACCGCGCCCCGCGCTCGCAGATCATCGATCCACGCCGCCGCCCCGGTGAATTCAAGCGCGGTGGGCGCTATTTCCAGGATTTCGGTAGTCCGACGCAGAACTACATCGGCATAGCCAGCGCGCTGGGCAAGGATGGCGTATGCGGCGAATGCCACCTGCCGGCAGTCAAGGATGGCCAGCAGTCGGTCATGCCGGTGTTCCAGAGCAGTGGCTATTTCCTCAATGGACGCTTCGACCACGAGGCGCACACGCAGGAAAAATGCACGAGCTGCCATCTGGCCGACACGTCGAAGAGTGCGCGCGACCTGCTGCTTCCCGACCTCAAATCGTGTCGCGAGTGTCACCAGGGAGAGAAAGCTGTAAAGGCTGACGTGCCATCGAGCTGCGCCATGTGCCACAGCTACCATCCGCCGAACTTTCGGCGCGATGAGGATACCGACGAGGCTGCCGCGCCCAACCGGGTCGCGCTGATAGCGCGGCGCAAAGGGGACGAATAAGACGCGGCTAGGCGCTGGAAGGGGAGCCGGAATGCTGATCGCGCAGATGACCGACATTCATATCGGCTTCGACCCCGACGCGAAGCCGGAGGAGCTCAATCGCATCCGCTTCCGCGCCACGCTCCAGCGAGTCCTTTCCTCGCCCAACAAGCCCGACCTGCTCGTTCTCTCGGGCGACCTCACCGATCATGGCGACGCTGAAAGCTTTTCCAAGATCGCCGACCTCCTGCGCGTGGTTCCGTGTCCGATACTGCCGCTGGTCGGCAACCACGACACGCGCGAGGAGTTGAAGCGCGCCTTTCCGGACACGCCCGAAGACAACGGCTTCCTCCATTACGTCGTCGAACGCGACGGGCTCAGGATCATTTGCCTCGACAGCTTCGAGCCGGGGCGACACGGCGGGGCCTTCTGCAAGGCGCGACGCGACTGGTTGAAAGCGCGGTTGGCCGAAGGCAACGGTATGCCCTGCCTGATCTTCATGCACCACCCCCCGGTGGTGAGCGGGATCGACTGGATGGACCCGGCGGCAGACGAAGACTGGATTGCCAATTTCGCCGATGCGATCGCCGGGCACGAACAGTCGATCCGCTCGATCCACTGCGGGCACCTGCACCGCCGCCTGCACACGAGTTTCCACGGCATTCCCTTGGGGGTGACCCCGTCGGTCGCGCCCTTGGTAGCACTCGACCTCAGGCCGATCGACGAAACCAGGGCCGACAATCGCGCGCTGATCACGACCGAGCCGCCGAGCTATGCGCTGCATTGGTGGGACGGCGAAAACGTGCTCACGCACTATGAGAGCTGCGACGACTGGGAGGTGCTTGCCCACTACGGCGAGCACCTCAAGCCAATGATCCGCGAGATGTTCGCCGAACGGAGCCTAGATAGCTAGTCGGCCAGCATGGCCTTCGATTGATCCAGCCAAGGTCCGCGTCCACCGACCCAGGCGCTCATATTGGGTTCGTCCGACACCTTCCACGGCACGCCCGAGCGGGTCAGGAACAAGCGCTCCATCTCGGGCCGGGTGAAGGGACGCGATCCTACGCGGCCGAACACCGCCATTTGCCCGCCGGTTTCGTCGACACCGCGATCACGGTCGAGCCCCTTGCTCAGCGCGAGCGCCGGCCCCTTGGTCTTGGCCCAGGCGATCAGCTCGGGCTTGGGCGCAGGGCTGAACCCGTAGAAATTCGGCTGGCTGTCCGGCGTAGTCAGCTGCAGCACCCTCATCCCGTTGCGTCCATCGGCGACATAGGCGAACAGCGTGGCGTTGGTCGAACCGACGATCACATCCTCGGCATCGTTGAGCGCACCATCCAATGTGACACGCTGGTAGACTTTCGGCGACAGCGGCCGCGTGACGTCGAGGATCACCAGCCCGTCTTGCTTTGCCGCGACATAGGCATAGGTCCGCGCAACGTAGAGGCGCCGCGCATCGGCCAAGGGCACAGTCGCCTGCGGCATCGCCACCGGATTCCGCAAGTTTGTGACGTCGAACAGCTTCACGCCCTGGGCATCGGTGACCCAGAGGTAGCGGAACTGGATCGCGGAGGCGCGCGCATCGGTAAGCTCGCGCATCGCCATGAGCTGCGGGCTGGTAGGGGTGGACAAGTCGACCACGACCAGCCCGGTCTTCGCCGCAATATAGGCAATGTCACCGGCCAGCGTGATGTGCCGCGCCCCATCGAGCACCCCATCGGGGTTCCAGGCGGTGCGGCCATCGGCGAGCTTGGCCCGCTTCAGCTTGTTGTTACGGAATTCGCCGTCGGCCATGGTCTCGATATTGACCAGGATCAGGCCTTCGACTGCATCGGTAATCACCGCATAGTCGTAGATCGGCTTCATCGCCTGTTCTTCATTGACCTGCAGCAGCGTCATCGGCATGCCGTCATCGTTCAGGACCGGGTTGCCTGCGGCATCCTTTACGACCGTGGCCGCCATCGCCTTATTGCGGTCGGGCCGGACTGGTTGGTTGGTCGCCAGCGCCATGCAGGTGGCGTTCCTGCTTTTCACATGGCTGTCATGCCCCAGCGCGCTGAACGGCGCGGTGAGGATGCGCTCCGAAACACCCTTATTGGCAATAGATGCCACGTCGTAGACGCGGAAACCGCCCCTGCCTTCGGCCACGAACATATATTCGCCGCGCAGCTGCAGGCAGCGGACCGCATCGCGGGTGCCCTCATGGACGTTGGCGAATTCCTCGAAGGCGTGGGTTTCGCCGCTGAGATTCTCGTCGAATGCCTTCCCGCGCACCCAGTTCTTGAGCTCGCGGCCATTATCCTCGACGTGCATCCGCCAATAGTCGGGATAGGCATAACGATGCAGGTAGGAACCGATCACCGCCTGCGGCTCATCCCATTCGGTCACGCGGATCGCAGAGAAACCGCCACCCTCGCCCACCCAGGCGTTGAGGCCGACAAAGTTCACGAAATTGGTCCCCAGAAGCAGCGTCTGGGTCATGATCGCATTGTTGTCGTCCTTGTCCGACAGGTGGCAATCGCTGCAGGTCTTGGTTTCCTGGGTACGCACGGTGTGCGGGAAATGCGGGGCGAAGGCCTGGCTGGAATAGCCTGAGGCGGCAACCGGCGGCTGCTGGATGTAAATCCGTTCGCGGTTGATGTTGGTCGACGACAGAACCAGCGCGCTGGTCGAGCGGATCGGCGCAACCTGGTTGCCCTTGGTGGTCATGTGCCTGCCGAGCTGGAACATCTCATCACGCGCAACCTGCGGGTTGTATGTCGCGAAGTTGCGGGTCTCCTCATCCGAGAAGTGATGCATCTTCGTCTTCCAGTTGGCCTCGATCGGCAGGTGGCAGCCGCCGCAACTGGTGGTCCATGAAAGATGGCAGGTAAAGCAGGCCATCTCGCTTTCACCGTGCGCGCGATCTTCGGGCGCGATGCCGGTGCCGAACTCGAACAGGCCAGTTTCCGCACCGGTCCGGCTCATCAGCTTGGCCCGCGCCGACTTGGCATTGAAGTACGAACTCGTCGGGTCGACGCTGTCCTTGACCAGCCGCACCTCCCATTCGAGCTTGGGATCGACGATGGAGCGCTGCACCAGCACTTGCCGCCCATCGGCATCATAGGTCCATTCGAACCTCCGCTTGCCATCGGGATTGCGCAGCAACGACAGGTCGGTGCCCTTGGGCGGCGCCGCCGGACCGCTGGTCAGTAGCGTGGGATAGGCATCGGCCGTGCCATGGCAATCCTTGCAGCCAATCTCGATCGCATTGGCGACTTCGCCGTAGATTAGCCCGTTGCCATGGCTGTCCTGCGCAAAGTGGCAGTCGGCGCATTGAAGGCCCTTCTCGGCATGGATGTCCATCATATGGACCGCCTTGCCCGGGTTCGTGCCAGGCTCGACAAACTTGCCTTCGCCCCGCTTGCGCCATTTCTCCGGGTCATCGGGCGCCACGATGTGGTCGGTATCGGTGCCCCAACTGGCCATATTGCCACCCGCGTCGAGCAAATTGCCCGCGCGGTCGCGCTTGAAGATACCGCGGAAGTTCCAGCCGTGACCGTGGTAATCCGCGAACTGCGTATCCTTGAGCTCGGGATTGAGATCGTAGACATTGCGCAGGAAGTCGAGGTCGGCCCACTTGCCCTTGGGCGAAGCGGCTTCGGGGTTCCGCTCCAGCACCGCATGAACCTCGGCTGCGGTCGGATATTTCTGTTTCTCCGGCCACATGTGCGGGGCATCGGATTCGTAGTCCCACATGGTGTAGCCGAGGTAGGAGTTCAGGAAGATGTTCGGCTGGTGCATGTGGCAGTTCATGCACTGTGCGGTCGGGATCGAGCGGGTGAAGGTATGGCGGATCGGGTGGCCGGATTCGCGTACCTTCCCTTCCTCTCCATGGGCTGCGTCGGCATAGGCCTCGGCGCCGTGCGCCATCTCGTCGCCGGGTTGCTTGACGGAACCATGGCCGCCACCGTGGCTGTCTCCATGCCCGTCGCCACGCGCGCCTTCGTAGAGCGAGGCAATCGTCGGATCGACCGTCTGCGTCTGCCCATCGCGCCCGTATTGGGCGTAGATCAGCGAATGGCGCGGCTCACGGTCATTGGCATAGACCACGTGGCAGCCCGAACAGCCCGAATGGCGATAGTCGCCCGGCTGGTCATTGGTCCCCATGAACCACATGAAGGGGTCGTTGAGGCGGGTCTTATGGATATTGAGCACCGGGATTGCGACGCGCAGGCCTGTGCCGGGGCCGCGGTTCGACTGCTTGAGGTCGGGCCGTCCCGGCTCTTCGAGGCGCTGGATTGAGCCTGACGGGCTTGGCAGGCCGATTTCGGGGAATTGCGAGCCGATCGTCCGCCCGCCGCGCTCGAAAACGCGGAAGACATCGCCCGGCGGGATCACGTGCCAGGTCGGCAGCGGATAGAGCGCCGCCAGTGCACCCCGCTTTTGCTGCGCCTCGGTCACCGTCCCCACTGGTGCGCCGGGGCTCTCGACCTTCGCCGGTTCACCCTCGCGGGTATAGGCTTCCCCCAGCAGGTAGCGTTTGAAGGGGAGAATGCCGTTATTGTAGGCCGCCCCGCCCCACAGCATGGCGCCTGAGGCCATGATCGATCGTTCGGCCGCCTCGATCGTTTCAACGTGGCAGGCCCCACAGGCCTCGCGCGCCACGCGATAGTCGCTCGGGTTCACGAAGCGGATGAAGATCGGGTCTTCCTTGTTGAGCAGCGCGTAGGACCGCTTCGGATTGGCCGAAGACGGATAGTGCCAGGCCTCCGGGTACTTGGGCAGCACATGCGCCGCTTCGCGCGCCGCGACATAGGCGGGATCGTCATGCGGCAGTTCGCTGTTGCCCTTGATGGCCGGATTGCCGCCATGGCAGTCGACACAGCCAAGCCGTACGGCTGGCGTTTCGTGCATCGTCGCCTGGTCGGTGCGCAGGTGGCAGGAGAAGCAACCTTCGGACTTCGACAGCATCTGGTCGATGGTCTGGATGCGCGGAGCGGGTGCGGCAGTCACGAGGCTGTAATCGCGCTCTACCGGCTTCTCTTCTTCCGCAGCGCGCAGGCCCACCGCTCCCGCGAAGATCGCGATGGCCAGACCGAGCAGGATTTTACCGAGCCAACGCATCAGTAGCTCACGATCACATTAGCCAGCACCGAATAATAGGCGCCGGGGTTGCCGAGACTGGTGAAGAGATCATCGAAGCCCTTGCCCGAGATCAGCGCTGCGCCGGAAAGGCGGAAGACAATATTCTGGGTGGCCTTGGGTCGCCAGATTGCCGCCGCCGACAGGTCCCAGCCGATCGATTTCGGGATCGACCCCTCGTTCCGCAGCGCCTCGAGCGTCGCCGTGTTCTCGAACCACAGGTGATTGGCGTTGCCCGACAGGCGAACTTCGGGGGTCAGGTCGAAATCGAAGCCCGCACCGATCAGCATCAGGCCGGGATTGTTGAAGTTCGACTGCCCCTGTTCCTTTGAGCTGCGCAGCGAATTGAGGATGCCGTTGCGCCCGTTGACCGAAATGACGCGCCCGCCGCCCGCAAATGGGATCGTCTGGCGGATCCAGTATGAGGTGTCCGCCCCGGCGAAGATCGGGTTCTCGAACACTGCGTCGAAACCGGTTTCCTTGTTGTCGTAAGGATCGCTGTCCCCGCTGGCGTAGGCAGCCGACAGCCGGAAACGCATCCAGTCCTTGTCATAGCTGGCTTCGAGCGCGGCGAAGAAGGCGCTGATGTCGGCAGGCTGGTCGGTAAAGAAGGAACTGCGGTCCTCGCCGAACGCATAATAGGCGCTGCCCGTAAGGTTGATCCGCCCGATCCGGCCATCGGCATTGTAGCCAAGATAGAACGCATCGTACTCGCGCCCGCGTAGCGTCCCGAGCAGCGCTGGCCGCACGGGAAAGCCATTGTCATCGATCTCGATGTCTCCGGCTTCGCGGTTCATGTTGTAGGCGAAGGTCAGTTGACTGGTCAGCGCCGGGATAAGGAAATCCTGCCGATAGACATTGGCGATGAACAGCATGTCGTCGCGCGGCGACTGCACCACGGAGTTAAGACCGCTGTTGGTGTCCTTTTCAAGCCGCCAGAAGGCAGCAAGGTTGTATTGCAGCCGGTTGTTGTCGCGATTGCCGAAAAAGCGCACGCCAAGCTGCTGGTCGTTGAACAGGAAACCGCGGAAATCTGCCTGAAACGGCTGGATGCCGATACGGATCGAATCGAAATCGTAGCGATCCGACACGTTGCGGAAGTGGTAGTCGATGAAGGCTTCCTGCACGCCCAGGAAGTGGTCGAAACGATGCGTCGGCTTCGACGGTTCAACGAACAGCACCCGGCGTTCGGGAACGTCGACATAGTTGGCGTTGAGTGCCAGCGTCACCCGATATTCGATATTGGGTGGCTTGTAGGCCGTGCTGCCCTTGAGTAGCGCCGCGCCGACGATAAAGGTCTGCGAGAAGACATAGCTCGCATCCTTGCCGAAGACGTCGAGACTTTGCGGACGCTGGGTGGTCTGGACGCCGACCGGTATCGGGAAGGTACGCGGTTCAAGCACCGTGTCGCTGACCGCATTAACGATGAAGAACCAGTCGTCGCCCTTGATCGGCAGCCATGGCACCTTCGCGCGATCGATCGGCCGGTCGCCCTTGTAGGTGTTCTGGTTGTAGGGATCCCACCAGCGTTCCTTGACCAGTCCAAGGCTCTGGATCAGCCGCCAGCGATCGGGGATCGGCACGGCGTCGACCGGGAACGCCTCCGGCGGTGGCGCGCGCACCGCCCCTTCATTGGTCTGCATGACCTCATCTGGCAGCGGTTCGGTATAGTCGGGGCGACGGCGCCCCTCGATGATTTCATTGTCGACCGGCGGCGGCTCCGCCGGCTCTGGATTGACCACCGGCTGCTCCGCTGGCGGCTCAGTCGCTTCCTGCGGCGCCGCGACCAGCATCAGCATGGGGAGGAGGAAGCCACTCGCCATCACAGCCCCTCGCAGACGTTCTGTTTGGGGTCGTCGAGGAACGGCGCGAAGGGACAACTCACATAACGCAACCGCACGCTGCGTCCGTTGACGTTGACCACGATCTGGTCGGCGCGAATGTCCACCGCGGCATTGGCGATACCCCCGGCACGCTGACCGCCATTGTGGAGGCCGAGGAAGCTGACCATGTCGTCCTGGTCGATACCGTCGCCCGAGACGCCGATCCCGCCGACAAGCTGCCCACCACGATAGATTGGGACCGAGCCCGGAAATATCTGGATCCCATTGGCGACCCGTTTGGTCCCGCCAGGGGCGTCGGGCAATTTGGTGCAGCCGCGCTGCGTGTCGGGCTCGACCCCATTGGAGAGGACAAAGCCCAGGTGCTCTACCAGATTGGGAATGATGAGGTCGGTCTGCAGCCCGGTCATGAAGGGGCTGAAGCGCTGCGGATCATCGACCGAGAGCGGTCCGGCGATCGGACCGACCTCCCCATCGGGGAAATAGGGTCGCGAGAGGTTGCCGCCCGAACGGTCGGCGAAGGCAAAACTGCCAGTCAGCGCGCTCGGATCTTCCAGGAAGGTACGCACGCGCTGGACATAATTGGGGATCGGCGCCGGTCCCGCGAGCAGCTGTTGCGCAGCGATGGGATTCGAGAAGAAGGCTGCAGTGCGCGCCTTCTGCAGGCTCACATCGGTGCCGAACAGCGGCCCATCGGGCGAACGCACGATACCCAGCACCACACCATGCGTATCGACCAGGCTAACGGTCGCCTGCATGCGACTGTCGAGCGGCTGGCGGATCTGCGCCCTTGCGCGAGTAAGGACCGTAAAGGCTTCCTCGAGGATCGCGCGCACCTCGGCAGCGGTGAGCGGTTGGGCAACACTGACGCCGTCGGTCCCGGCACGGATCGGATAACGGCCCGCCCCCGCACCATTGCTCAGCACATAGGCATCGCGCAGCGCGAATTCGGCCGCGGTGCTCTGGCGAACGCCCGAGGCCTCGGTTCCATAGGCGGTACCGCCTCGCAGCATCCCGTCGGTATAGCCGGTGACTGCGACCAGCCCGCCCGCAGGACCGTTGATCGCGCCAAAGCTGGTTTGCAGCGGGCCCAGACCATCGGCAGTCGCATCGCTGAAACGCAGGCTGGTGCCATCAACGGTGATCCGGTCGGCCTGGATCGAGCGTGGTGCGGTGAAGCCCTGCGTGCCGGCAAGCGCGGCAAACTCCTCGGCGTCGCTGTCATTATCGAGCGTATTGGGATCGAAGCCATAGTCTCCGTCACCTTCGACCCCGATCGCCCCGACGACCGCACCGTTCTTGTAGAGCGGTAACCCACCCGGATCGGCGGCGAGGCCGAGTGGCGACCGCTTGGGCCCGATAAACCCGTCCTGCACCCGTGCCGAAAGGTCAGAGCAGGGCAACTGGCTAAACTGCACTCCGAACAGCGGACCGCTTTCCAGCCCCACGGTGCTGGGTGCGGGTGGGAAGTGTTCCTGGACGATCTGGCTCGCCGTACGGCTCGAGAAGGCGTTGCCACCGCTCGAGAGATAGGCCCCCGTGATTGCCTTGGCGATCGCGGCCGCGGCGCTCGGAACCGGTAGGCCCTGCAAGCCGACCAGATCTCCCGCAGCGCCGAGGCCACCAATTTGCCGACGGCTGATCGTCGTGTTGGCCGGTGCCCCGGTCATCTGGAACACGGCAAGGACATTGCCCACTCGATCAACGACCGCGATTGTGGCCTTGAGTCCGCGTGCCTGTGCTTCGCCCACTGCCTGGGCGACGATCTGCTGCACTTCGCCTTGCGTCAAGGCGACCTGCGGCGGGTCCGCGAAGAAGCGTCCCGATGGTGGGGGTGTCGGCGTGGGCGTGGGTGTCCCGCCCCCTCCTCCTCCGCCAGAGGAGCCGCCCCCTCCGCAACCGGACAGCGCCAGCGCCAAAGCCCCTGCCATGCTGGTCCAGGCGTTTCGCTGCATCAGCGCAGGCTCCCGATCGCATTTGCCGCAGTGCTCAGAGCGCTCCGGAATGCCGCGGGCCGATAAGCTTCTGGCGCGCTGACAGCGGCATAGGCGCGGTTGATATTAGTCCGAATTCCGGCCGCAGCACCAACGGTAACCCGACCTTCGCGTACCAGCGCATTGAGCAGCGTATCGACCGCCATCACTGCCTGGACCGATCCGGCGTAGTCCGTGAAGCGCGGAGTGGTCGCCTTGCCGGCGACACTCGCGATGACATCGAAGGCATCGCCTCCGCCATATGCCCGGGCAGCCAGCGCATCGGACAGCGCCTGTGCACGCTCGCGCAGTGTCACCGCCGCGGCCTGCGCGCTGGCACGATCCTGACCCATTGCGCGATGGAACGCCTTGCTCGCATCGTCGAAAGCCCCGCCCGCACCCGGCGCAAGCGTCCGGCTCACGGCGGAAAGCATGATGATGTTCTCGTCATTGAAAGGCGGGTTGCCAAAGGGGATCGGACGGCCGGGATTGGTCTCGAAGGTCAGCCGTCGTGCCGGACCATCGGTGATCGGGCGATGGCACGAGTGGCAGTCATAGAAATAGAGCTGCGGGAACATGCCGTTCATGCCGAAACCGGGCCGAGCGAACAGATCGGTCGCGCGCGCAACCGCTTCGGCCTGTCCCACCGCCCACAGCCGCACGCTGTCGGTGCGGCCCTTGCGGCTGGCATAGTCGGCATCCTCGTCATGATGCTGCTGGAGCGAGGAGAACAGGTCGAGTTCGAACGAAACACGCGGGTGGCCGGCGGCCATCATAGCGTGGGTGACAAACTGGCCGGTATCGGTGCTGCCGTAATGGCAATCGAGACAGACCTTTGCGCGAACCTGCGGCCGTTCGAGCGGCACCAGCCCGGCGCGGACGTTCGAGGCATGGCTTGCTGCCTTCTCGTAATGAACCTGCAGCCATCCCTGGGCCGGGCCATGGCAGCTTTCGCAGCCAACCCCGTCGCTGGTGTGGAAGCGCGCGCCGCGTCGGGCTTCCGGCACGAAGGTGGCGTGGCAACCCAAACAGGCGCTGGCCGACGTCGCTGGTCCAATGCCGAGCGTTTCGGCGATCTGCCGTCCGCGCTGGCTGGCGAGCACCGAGTAGGCGCGGCTATGCGCGCCGCTGGCCGAGGAAGGCTCCTGCCAGGTGGCGATCTCATCTTGCCGAACGACCGCACCATTGCCTTCGGAGCGACCGTGGCAGGTCGAACCCGCACAGGTGGCGACACCTTCGTAGACGCCGCCTCCGCTACCCTGCGCCTGAACGTGCTCGGCCGGCAGGGTCGCAAAGGCAGCGATGGTGATCGCAACCGACAGCAGCGACCCGATGGCGACGAGCCGCGAGCGACCTTCACGCCAAAGGCCTTTCGCTCTTCCCCAAACTGCCACAGGCATCTCGCCCATCAGCCCTCCCCCGATCCGGCGCCCCCCTGGCAACCGGCTATTCCTGCTCGCCCCCAAGCACAGGACAGTTCCCCAAGCGGGACCTGTCAGTCAGCCATGCGCTCGCTCAACAGTTCGACCTGGTTGTCACAGCCGTTCTGCATCAAGGCCATGGCCAGATCTTCCGGATTGTCCGGTGCACTGTCGAGCAGGACGAATTCGATGTCCTGCGCCGGTCCACCCGCCGGCGACGAAAGGCGATATTTCCGGTTCTCTGCCAGCGGCAGTTCCTCGGCACTCAACGCAGTGGTCGAATCGCCGTCTCCGAATTTGACGTGGACGTGGAAGTCGGAGACTTCCGATCCCAGCACCCAGGTCTTTGCCCCGGCGAAATCCGAACGCCAAAAACTGATGCTGTCGCTGTTCGCCAGGCAGACTTTGCCGGCTTGCGAAACGTCGACGTTCCACAGGCTCGGGTTGGCAGGTGCCGTTCCACTGGTCGCTCCACCGCGCACCGCACCGGTCCTGACCCGCGCCCCGGATTGCTGGCGCGTCAGCATGGCGAAGGTCGTGCGCTTGCTGACCCCGCGCGCGCCGATACGCTGTGTGCCCGGACCACGCAGTACCCGCGTACCGCCATTGGTCAGCACCGTCAGTGAATCGCCATCCTTGAGAATCACCGATTCAGCATCGTCGAGCTTCTTGCCCACCGGGTATTGCGCAGCGGACGGGCCGCTCGATTTTACCACGACACCCGCCTGCGCAGCGGTCGCCAAGGCAACCGTCGTGCCGATCAGTGCCGAAGCGGTGAGCAGCGTCTTACCCCAGAACATAGGTTCCTCCCTCGCCCGGATTCTGCATCCGGTGTAACAGATTTTCCAGTGCCTTGTCAGCCGGGTAGCGGCCCACAAGTTCACCAACGATCTTGGCAGCCCTAGCATCGTCCACACCCAACAGATTGCAAGCTTGCGCCAATATTGCGCGGTCTTCGGGTGGGAAATCCGGTGCAGGTTCCATCAGATTCACCGGTCTGGCGCGACCACGCAATTGTACGCGGCCCATGGGGCGCCACCAGTCCAGGCCCGAGCGTTCGGCGAACTCTAGGCTTGCCATGACCGAAGAGTCGAGCGCCTTGTTCGCCGCTTCCAGTCGGGAAGCGGTATTCATGCTGTCGCCCAGGGCCGTGTATTGGATGCGATTGTCTCCGCCGAAATTGCCGACCACCGCTTCGCCCCAGTGCAGCCCCACGCGAGTCTTCCCGATCGGCGGCAGGTTCGGGTCCATCGCCGCAACTTCCCGGCGGTACTGTTCGCCCGCCTGCCACACCGCATATCCGCATTTCGCGGCGCGCGTGCCATCGTCGGGCCGCGCGATCGGCGCGCCCCAGAAAGCGACCACGGCATCGCCGACGAATTTGTCGATCACCCCACCATGGTCGAGCACGACGTCGCTGAGCAGGTCGAGATATCGATTCAGGAGCTTGGCGACCATTTCCGGCGGGATCGCGTGGCTCATCTTGGTGAAGCCTTCGAGATCGGAGAACAGGACGAAGAGCTCCTTCTTCTCGCCATGCAGTGCCAGCAGCTTGGGATGCTCGAGGATCTCCTCGGCCATTTCCTTGGGCAGGTACTTGCCCAGTGCACCTTGCGCGAAATTGCGCTGGACCGCACCGCTCGCCCGGGCGGCAGATGTCACAGCGGAAAAGGCGACGATCCAGCTCAGCAGCCAGCCAAGTGCCGGAACGCCGATGGTATCGGTGCCGGCCAGTTGCATCGCAACGGGGACACCGATGATGACGGCGAACTGCAGTAGTACCAGGACGTAAATCCTCCAACTGCCCCATTCGAGCAGCCCGGTCAGCACAGCCATGAAGATGATCAGTACCGAGAGGATCCATAGGGTAAGAGGCGAAGGCGAAGGCATCTTCGCGCCGTCCAGCATCTGGGCGATCATCTCGGCGTGGACCGAGATCCCCGGCGGGTCCGAACCCGTTTCCCCTTCCTCGGTGGAACGACCGCCCATGGCATTGGACAGGGGGGTTGAGACGCGGTCGATGTCGACAATATCTCCACCGATCAACACGTATCGCCCGGTGATGTATTCAGCCAGGGCCGGGGCCATTTCGGGGTCGGCAAAGAGCTGGATGGGAAGCGAAGTGAACACAGGGCGTGTATCATCGGCCGGCCAGCGATAGCGGATCGCTCCCTCATATCCGGGCAATGTCTTGCCGCCTTCACCCGCTTCGGAGAGCATCGCCCTTCCCAGCAATGGCGGAACGTCGGGTCTTATCTCGCTCCAGCGGCGCGTGCCCCCGGGTTCGCTGCGCAAGCGGACGCTGCCGACCCGCGCGTTTGACCCATCCAGTCGCGCGATGAAATCGTCGAGGAAAGTCGCCTGGTCGTAAGTGATGCTGCCGTAATTCGTTTCGTCATCGGTATAACCGACGATGACAGGTGCACGCATGGCGCGCAGGGCTGCAACCAGATCATCGTCTTCATCCTGGGGTTGATCGAACAGGATATCGATCCCCACCGCCTTGGGCGCCATTGCGTCAATATTGCGCAGGGCACTGGCCAGCAGGCCGCGATCGAGCGGCGAGCGCTTGCGCGTATCGATCAGCGTCTGGTCGTTGTAGACCACCAGCGTGATCCGATCATCCTGCTCGACCGCATGGCGGTTGGCATAGATGCTGTACCGAGTGTCGTAGAGTTCGCGTTCCGCCTGCGTGATGCCGGGAATGTCATCCTCGCCCACACCCCAGCTGTAGCGGCCGAGAACGAGCGAAAGGATCACGAGAAGCGCAGTCAGCACCAGGCGGCGCGTTCCCGCCTCGCGCACATTGCGCCAGCCCCTGATGAACAGGTTCTCGGCCTTCACCTCGCTCAATTCCGCCCTCCTCGGCGTGTCTCGAGCGACCCTTAGTTGTTATCGTTACAGGGGTTTTAGAGCGCCAGCCGCTCCCGGCAACCCCGTTTACCTCATATGTCGTCAGGTTCGGTGAAGGCCAGTACCGGCTTCCTCGCCGCAAGCGTTTCGTCGAGCCGGCGACGCGGGGCGTAGTGGGGGGCGGTCTTGAGCGTTTCGTCGCCCGCCTTGGCGCGTTCGGCCACGCTACGCAGCGCGGTGATGAACTGGTCGAGCGCCGCCTTGCTCTCGGTCTCGGTCGGCTCCACCAGCATCGCGCCATGCACCACCAAGGGGAAGTACATGGTCATGGGATGATAGCCCTCGTCGATCATCGCCTTGGCAAGATCGAGCGTGGAGAGCCCCTCGGCGAAGCCCTTGTCGCTGAACAGTGCCTCGTGCATGCACGGCCCGCTGTGGCCGAAAGGTGCGTCGAGCACATCTTCAAGACTGCGCAGGATGTAGTTGGCGTTGAGCACCGCGTCTTCGGCAACCTGCTTGAGCCCGTCGGCCCCATGGCTGAGGATATAGGCCAGCGCGCGGGTGAACATGCCCATCTGTCCGTGGAAGGCGGTCATGCGACCGAAGGCCCGCGTGTGATCGAATTCGGCCGCGTTCTCCTCCTCGACGAGATGGACGACGCCGTCCGCAGTCCGCGCGGTGAAGGGAAGCGGGCCGAACGGCGCCAGCGCTTCCGACAGTACCACCGGACCCGAACCCGGACCACCACCGCCATGCGGAGTGGAGAAGGTCTTATGCAGATTGATGTGCATCGCATCGACGCCAAGGTCGCCCGGGCGTACCTTGCCGACGATGGCATTGAAGTTCGCACCATCGCAATAGACGAAGCCGCCCGCAGCATGGACGGCATCCGAGATCGCCTTCATGTCGCGCTCGAACAGCCCGCAGGTGTTGGGGTTGGTGATCATCACCCCCGCAACATCGGGGCCCAGTCGCGCCTTGAGCGCTTCGAGATCGACGCGCCCATCGGAGTTCGCGGGGATGTTCTCCACGCGATAGCCGGCGAAGGCCGCCGTCGCCGGGTTGGTGCCATGCGCGCTTTCGGGAACGAGGATGACCTCGCGCGCGTCGCCGCGCGCTTCGAGAGCGGCGCGGATACACAGTATGCCGCACAGCTCGCCATGCGCACCCGCCTTGGGGCTCATAGCCACGCCATGCATGCCGGTCAGATCGATCAGCCAGAACGCCAGTTCGTTGATCACCTCCAGCGCCCCACGCACCGTATCGACCGGTTGCAGCGGGTGGACGTCGGCGAAACCGGGCATCCGCGCGACCTTCTCGTTGAGGCGCGGGTTGTGCTTCATCGTGCATGAGCCGAGCGGGAAGAGGCCGAGATCAATCGCGTAGTTCTGACGCGAAAGACGCGTGTAATGCCGCACCGTCTCAGGCTCGGAGAGGCCGGGCAAGCCGATTGCCGCAGTCCGCTCGAAACCGCCCAATCGGTTACCGCCGCCCTGTGGTTCAGGCAGGTCGACGCCGGTGGTCTCGCTATGGCCGATCTCGAAGAGCAGCGGCTCCTCCAGCATCAGCGCACGGTTGCCTGTGGCGGTGTCGGGACCGCTCATGGCGTTGTGGCCTTCGACGGGGGTGCCAGGCTTCCAGCCCGATGCGTTGGGCGCGCTCATGCCAGCACCTCCTCAAGAGCGGAGGCAAGTGTTTCGATGTCCTCCTCGGTGGTGGTCTCGGTGACCGCGACGAGCAGCCCGTTGGCAAGCTCGGAATGGCCAGGGAACAGGCGGCCGAGCGAAACGCCGGCAAGCACATTCTGCTCGGTCAGTTGGCGCACGATCGCACGGGCATCGCCATCGATCAGTACGGTGAATTCGTTGAAGAAGCTGTCGTTGAGCAGCTTTACTCCCGGCACCTTCGCCAGGCGGTCGGCGGCGGCGCAGGCAAGGCGATGGTTCTCCGCCGCCAGCTGCCGCAGTCCCTTCTCGCCCAGCAGCGTCATGTGCACGCTGAACGCCAGCGCGCAGAGGCCCGAGTTTGTGCAGATGTTCGATGTCGCCTTCTCGCGCCGGATATGCTGTTCGCGGGTCGAAAGGGTCAGCACGAAACCGCGCTTGCCCTCGGCGTCCACGGTCTCGCCGCACAGGCGGCCGGGCATCTGGCGCACATGCTTGGGATCGCGCACCGCGAACAGGCCAAGGTACGGGCCGCCGAACTGCAGGCCCACGCCGATCGATTGGCCTTCGCCCACGACGATGTCCGCACCCAGTTCGCCCGGCGACTTGATTGCGCCCAGCGCCACCGGTTCGGTGTTAACCGCGATCAGCAGCGCACCCTTGGCATGGGCCGCTTCGGCAATCTCGGCGAGGTCGGGGATACGGCCGAGGATGTCAGGATACTGCACCACCACGCAGCTGGTTTGATCGTCGATCCGCGCGATCAATCCGGCATTATCGGGCTGCGACTGCAGGGCAGGAGATGCACCGGCAATCTCGTCTTCGGTGAACTTGGCCATGGTCCGCACGACTTCGGCATAGTGCGGATGCAGCGCGCCCGAGAGGACGACGCGCTTGCGCTTGGTCACGCGCCCAGCCATCGCCACCGCTTCCCAGCACGCGGTCGAACCGTCGTACATCGAGGCATTGGCTACCGCGCAGCCATAAAGCCGTGCGACCTGGCTCTGGAACTCGAACAGCATCTGCAGCGTGCCCTGCGCGATTTCGGGCTGGTAGGGCGTGTAGGCAGTCAGGAACTCGCCACGCTGGATGATGTGGTCGACCGTGGCCGGGACATGGTGGCGATAGGCGCCCGCACCAAGGAAGAACGCCGCATCGGCCGCGGCAAGGTTCTTCTTCGACAGTTGCCGCATATGCTTTTCGACCGCCATCTCGCTGGCATGCATCGGCAGACCAGGGATCGGGCCGGAGAGGCGAGCCTCTTCCGGCACGTCGGCAAACAGCGCATCGATATCGGGCGCGCCGATCCTGGCGAGCATCGCCAAACGGTCGGTATCTGTCAGCGGCAAATAGCGCATCGTCATTCCTTCAAGCCCCGGCATCGGGGCGTAGTCTCAGAGGCTGTCGCAGAAGCTCTTGTAGGCAGCTTCATCCATCAGCCCGTCGAGCTGGCTCGCGTCGCCGATGGTCATCTTGAAGAACCAGCCATCGCCCTCGGGCGCGGTGTTGACCAGCGCGGGATCGTCTTCGAGTGCCGAATTGCCTTCGGTCACTTCGCCGTCGATCGGGGCATAGACGTCGCTCGCCGCCTTGACGCTTTCGACCACCGCCGCATCGCCGCCCTTGCTGAGCGCGGTGCCAGCCCCAGGAAGTTCGACGAAAACGATGTCGCCCAGCTGTCCCTGCGCATAGTCGGTGATGCCGACGGTGGCGGTGTCGCCATCGACGTCGATCCATTCGTGTTCATCGGTGAAGTAACGGGCCATCGGATCATTTCCCCCTGTAATAGCGGTGCGGGACGAAGGGCGTCGGGACCACCGTGGCCGCCAGACGCTTGGAACGGACGAGGATTTCGAGCGCGGTACCGGAGCCTGCGTGCTCGCTGGCGACATAGGCCATGGCGATGGGCGCACCGAGCGTGGGCGAAAAGCCGCCGCTGGTCACCACGCCGACCTTGGCATCGCCGACAAGCACTTCAGCCCCCTCGCGTGCGGGCATCCGGCCTTCGACCTTCAGACCGACCCACTTGCGCGCAGTGCCCTCCACGATCTCGCGGTTGATGCGCTCGGCGCCCGGATAGCCGCCTTCGGTCCGACGGCGCTTGTTGATGCCGAACACGAGCCCAGCTTCAATGGGCGAGGTTTCGGGCGACAGGTCGTGGCCATAGAGCGGCAGGCCCGCCTCGAGCCGCAGGCTGTCGCGCGCACCAAGACCGATCGGTTTTACTTCGGGTTCTCCGCAAAGCAGGTCGGCGATTTCCGCCGCCGCCTCACCCGGGAGCGAGATCTCGAAGCCGTCCTCGCCGGTATAGCCGGCGCGGGCGATGGTCACGTCATGCCCGGCGATGGTGTAGCGGCCGAACTTCATGAAGGTGAGATCGGCCAGCGGAAGGTCGCCCTGTGCGTGCCGCGCCAGCGCATCGACCGCCTTGGGCCCCTGCAGGGCCAGCAGCGCCTGTTCATCGAGGTGGTTGAGCGTGATTTCGTCGGGCAGATACTCGCGCAAGTGGCCGATATCGTCCCACTTGGTCGCGCCATTGACGACGAGGTAAAGGCTATCGGGCCAGCGAGAGACCATCAGGTCATCGAGCACCCCGCCTTCATCGTCGAGCAGCAGCGAGTAACGTTGCATGCCCAGCTTCAGCGTCGAAAGATCGATCGGCAGCACCGTTTCGACAGCGGCATCGAGATCGGGTCCGGACAGGAGCAATTGGCCCATGTGGCTGACGTCGAACAGGCCCGCACTACTGCGCGTCCATTCGTGTTCGGCGACGATCCCCTCATACTGGATAGGCATCCAGTATCCGGCAAACTCGACCATCCGCGCGCCCTTGGCACGGTGCCAGGCATCAAGCGGCAGCGTGCCGGTTTCGGGTTCTTCGAATTCGGTTTCTTCGCTCATCAACAGTCCCGACAGCATGGCCGCCCCTTGCGGAGCGAAAGGAAATCCATGCCCCCTCTGTCGGGAAACCTGAGAGACTGACCCGCGAAACGGGCTTACCCCTTCGGTGGCCACCCGTTGCCGGGGGCGCTTTCCAGAGTGCCGATGGCAGCGCACGGTCCATGGGCCTGAGAGTTTCCGGGGCGGTTGCTCCTTCGGCGTCGGAGGGTTGCCCCGCCGATCTCTCCCGTGCGCGCCCGCCGCAGAATCGCTCCCGCAGCCGACAATTTCGCCCTGCGCGACTCTGCCGCTTTGGTCAATCGCGCAAGTGCCGGGCGGTGGCTATTTCCCCGCCTGCTGCAGTTCCGGGCTATCCATCAGCTCCAATTGAGCCACAGCAGGTAGAGCGCCGAAAGGACAATCCACGCGCCCCCTGCAGTCTTGAGACGCCGCCCGCCGAGCCACAGGGCAAATGGGCGGGCAAGGAAGGCACCAAGCATTGCGCCGGGTGCAGCGAGGAGCACGACCTCCCACTGAACCGTCCCTTCGCCAATATGCCAGAAGAGACCCGAGAGGCAGCTGACGGCCGAAATCACACAAGCCGTGCCCACGCAAAGCACCATCGGGTAGTGACGCAGGAACAGGTAGAAGGCGACCAGCTCGCCGATCCCGACCGAGAACAGCGCGGTGATCGCACCGCCCGGGACGGCCAGCAGCAAGAGCGCTAGCAAATCGGCACGCTCGAGCTTCTCGCGTTCGGGAACTGCGCGGTTGAAGGTCCAGGTCACGACAATCAACGCAAGGCCCAGCACGATCGAGAAGCTCTTGTACCCGAGCAGCACCGCATGCGCATCGAAGGCGAGCAACCGCTGGGTTGCCAACATTGCCGGAAGCGACAGGGCAAGCACTGCAAGGCACACGATCCAATAGTCGCGAGGACGGGTTCTCGCCTCGAGCGGTTGTGGCGCGTGCTGGTGATAGAGGCGGTCCGTCCATCGCAGGCCCCCGAGGCTCATGCCGAAGGACTGGATACCCATCGATACCGCGACCACCTGCAACGGATCGAGCGTCATGGTGCCGAGTTCGCGCAAGGCGTTGAATACCGGCACGAAAACCACCCCGCCGCCAGTCCCACTGGCATTGGCGATGATCGCTCCGACCACTCCAACGCCGGGCAGGTACAACAATTTTTCGATCAGGCCCGGATCGTAGGGTACGAGGAACCAAAGGCAGGCATAGGCCGCCGCCAGGAGCGCACCGCCAAGGATGGCGCGGCGCGAGCTGTGGCCCAGCGTCGGCTGGACTTCGTTCAGTCGAGGTTGGGGCGCAGCCATCGTTCGGCGGTCGCCATATCGACACCGCGACGCCGCGCATAGTCCTCCAATTGATCGCGCCCGATGCGGGCTACGCCGAAATACTGCGCCTCCGGATGGCCGAAATAGAACCCACTCACCGCAGCGGTGGGAAGCATGGCGAAATTCTCGGTCAGCGTCAGGCCTGCATTCTTCGGCGCGTCGAGCAGTTCGAACAGGATCGGCTTGAGGCTATGATCGGGGCATGCGGGGTAGCCCGGCGCGGGCCGGATGCCGCGATACTGCTCGCGGATCAGCGCTTCGTTGGTCAGCTGCTCCTGCGGCGCATAGCCCCACAGCTCGGTGCGGACGTGCTGGTGCAGTCGCTCCGCAAAGGCCTCGGCAAAGCGATCGGCGAGCGCCTTGAGCAGGATGTCCGAATAGTCGTCCTTATCGGCCAGGAAGCGCGCCGAGTGGGATTCGATCCCATGGATCCCGACCGCAAAGCCACCCAGCCAGTCGCCTGCCGGATCGATGAAATCGGCGAGGCACATATTCGCCCGATCGCGGCTCTTCTTCACCTGCTGGCGAAGGAAGGGAAGCACGACGTGTCGCTCTTCCTCCTCGATGTGAAGCGTGACGTCGTCGCCGTCGCGGGCGCAGGGCCAGAAGCCGCAGACACCCTTTGCAGTCAGCCACTTTTCGGAGATGATCCGGTCAAGCATCGCCTCGGCATCGGCCTTGAGGCTGCGCGCGCTTTCGCCAACAACGGGATCATCGAGGATCGCGGGGTAGTTCCCGTGCAGTTCCCAGGCGCGGAAGAACGGGGTCCAGTCGATATAGGCACGCAGGTCGGCGAGATCCCAGTCTTCGAAGGCGTGGATACCGGGCCGGAGCGGCGGCGCGGCCTTATCGCTGAGATAGGCATCGTAATAGTTCGCCCGGGCATCTTCGAGGCTCAGCAGCTCGCTTTGCCCCCTGCCCGCCCGCGCATCGCGGACGTGGGCATAGTCGGCAGCGGTCGTTTCGATGAATTCGTTCGCCTGCGTATCCGAAAGCAGGCGGCTGGCGACACCTACTGCGCGGCTCGCGTCGAGCACATGGATCACCGGCCCCTCGTAAGCAGGGTCGATACGCAGCGCGGTGTGGACCTTGCTGGTGGTGGCTCCACCGATCAGCAATGGCAGCGACAGTTCGGCGCGCTGCATCTCTTCCGCGACGGTAACCATCTCGTCCAGCGAGGGGGTAATCAGTCCCGAAAGGCCGATGATATCGGCTTGGTTCTCGTTGGCTGCGGCCAGGATCTGCTGCCAGGGCACCATCACGCCCAGGTCGATGACTTCGTAGCCGTTGCACTGCAGGACCACGCCGACGATGTTCTTGCCGATGTCGTGCACGTCGCCCTTGACCGTGGCCATGACGATCTTGCCCTTGGACTGGTTGGCAAGCCCGCTTGCTTCCTTCTCCGCCTCGATAAAGGGGATCAGGTGGGCGACCGCCTTCTTCATCACGCGGGCCGACTTGACCACCTGCGGCAGGAACATCTTGCCGCTACCGAACAGGTCGCCGACGACATTCATGCCATCCATGAGCGGCCCTTCGATGACCTCGATGGGACGCGCGAACTGCTGGCGCGCCTCCTCGGTGTCTTCGACCACATAGCTATCGATGCCCTTGACCAGAGCGTGTTCTATCCGCCGGGCGACTTCCCAGCCGCGCCATTCCTCGGCAGCCTTCTCGTCCGCCGCGCTCTTGCCCTTGTAGCTTTCGGCAAGGTCGATCAGCCGCTCGGTCGCATCCGGGCGGCGCATCAGGATCACATCCTCGCAAGCCTCACGCAATGTCGGATCGATCTGGTCGTAGACGTCGAGCTGGCCGGCATTGACGATCGCCATATCGAGCCCGGCGGGGATCGCGTGATAGAGGAACACCGAATGCATCGCGCGGCGCACGGTTTCATTGCCGCGGAAGCTGAAGCTGAGGTTGGAAAGGCCGCCGCTGGTACGGGCATAGGGGCAACGCGCCTTGATCTCGCTCACCGCCTCGATGAAATCGAGACCGTAGCGGTCGTGTTCCTCGATCCCCGTCGCCACGGCGAAGATATTTGGGTCGAAAATGATGTCCTCGGGCGGGAAACCAATCCCCGTGAGCAAGGCATAGGCACGCGCGCAGATTTCAACCTTGCGCTCTTTCGTGTCTGCTTGCCCCTTCTCGTCGAAGGCCATGACGACCACCGCCGCACCGTAGTCCATGCAGTTGCGGGCATGGTCGAGGAAGGCTTGCTCGCCCTCCTTCATGCTGATCGAATTGACGATCGGTTTGCCCGAGACGCACTTGAGCCCGGCTTCGATCACCTCGAACTTCGAACTGTCGATCATCACCGGGACGCGTGCGATATCGGGCTCGGCCGCGATCAGCTTGAGGAAGGTGGTCATCGCCTCGACCGCGTCGAGCAGGCCTTCGTCCATGTTGACGTCGATCACCTGCGCACCGTTCTCGACCTGCTGGCGCGCGACCTCGACCGCCTTTTCGTAATCGCCGGCGAGGATCAGTTTCTTGAACGCCGCCGAGCCGGTGACGTTGGTGCGTTCGCCGATATTGACGAAGCGGGCAGTGGTAGTCTGGTCGGTCATCAGGCAGCAATCGTGAAGGGTTCGAGGCCGGCGAGGTGCATGTCGGGGGCGATTTGCGGCACCCGCCGCGGGGCGAGACCATCGATCGACTTGGCCATCGCGGCGATATGCGCCGGGGTCGATCCGCAACAGCCGCCAAGCGCATTGATGCGCCCATTTTCGGCCCAGAGGCGGGTCAACGCGGCGGTGGTATCCGGAAGCTCGTCATACTCGCCCAGATCGTTCGGCAGGCCAGCGTTGGGATAGGCCATCAGATAGGTGTCGGCGATGTTCGACAGCAGCTGGACATGCGGGCGCAGCTGCTCCGCGCCGAAACTGCAGTTGAGGCCGATGGTCAACGGCCTGGCATGGCGCACGGTGTACCAGAAGGCTTCAACCGTGTGACCCGAGAGGTTCCGGCCAGACAGGTCGGTGAGGGTCAGGGAAATCATCAACGGGATATCGCGATCCAGTTCGCCTTCGAGCTGCTTCACCGCCATGATCGCGGCCTTGCAATTGAGCGTGTCGAACACCGTTTCGACCAGGATGAAATCCACCCCGCCCTCGACCAGTGCTGCGCATTGTTCGCGATAGACGTCGACGATGGTGTCGAAATCGACTTCGCGAAAGCCCGGGTCCTCGACGTCAGGCGAGAGCGACAGCGTCTTGTTGGTCGGCCCAACTGCGCCCACCACAAAGCGAGGTATCCCGTCGATCGCAGTGGCATGGTCGACTGCCTCGCGGATGATCCGTGCCGCGGCGACGTTGATGTCGTGCACCAGTCCTTCGGCCCCGTAATCGGCCTGGCTGATGCGATTGGCGTTGAAGGTATTGGTCGCAAGGATATGCGCCCCGGCTTCGATATAGCTGTCGCAGATTGCGCGGATCACCTGCGGCTGGGTCAGGTTGACCAGGTCGTTATTGCCCTTCTGGTCTTGCACCAATCCGGTATCGCCAGCGTAGTCTTCGGCAGCCAGCTTCGCGCGCTGGATCTCGGTGCCGTAGGGCCCGTCCTTGATCAGGATGCGCTGCGCCGCGGCAGCTTGGAACTCTTCTCGCTTGGACATGATCAGGCCTTCGGGCGCAGGCCGAGCATATGGCAGATCGCATAGCTCAGCTCGGCGCGGTTGAGGGTGTAGAAATGGAACTGGCGTACCCCGCCAGCATAAAGGCGGCGGCACAATTCGGCGGCAATGGTCGCGCTGACCAGCTGGCGGGCTTCGGGGCGATCGTCGAGGCCTTCGAACAGGCCCTCCATCCATCCCGGAATTGCGGTGCCACACAGGCCGCTCATCCGCTGCACGGCGGCGAAGCTGAGGACCGGCATGATGCCCGGGACTATCTCGCCATTGATCCCCGCTGCAGTCGCCTTATCGCGGAAGGCGAAGAAGCTCTGCGGGTCGAAGAAGAACTGGGTGATCGCCCTCGTAGCCCCCGCATCGAACTTGGCCTTGAGGTTATCGATATCGGCCTGCGCGTTGGGTGAATCCGGATGAAGCTCCGGATAAGCGGCGCAGGAAATCTCGAAGTCCGCGACCTTCTTCAATCCCGCGATTAGGTCGACCGCGTTGGCATAACCGCCGGGGTGCGGCGCATACTTCGTGGCTCCGTCAGGCGGATCGCCGCGCAGCGCAACGATATGGCGGATGCCCTCGGCCCAGTAATGACGGGCGACCTCGTCCACCTCCTCGCGCGTGGCGTTGACGCAGGTGAGATGCGCAGCCGCGGGAATACCCGCCTCGTTCTGGATGCGCACGACCTGCTGGTGCGTACGCTCGCGCGTCGATCCGCCCGCGCCATAGGTTACGCTGGCAAAGCGCGGACCAAGCGGCTTCAACGTCTCGACGCTTTGCCATAGGGTCTCGGCCATCTTCTCGCTCTTGGGCGGGAAGAATTCGAAGCTCACCTCGATATCGCCCGGAAGACCGGAGAAAAGCGGGGTTTCAAGCGCACGCTGGGCTTCGCGCATCTGATCGAGCGTAGGGCTCATGATGCCGCCCTCCTTCTTTGGTTGGACCGACGAGCGATCCAGATCTTCACTACCAGTTCGCCATCCTCGAGTGCGATCGGCGCCGCAGGATCAAACCCTGCTTCCGCAAGCAATCCGTCCATCTGGCTGTCTTCGAAGCCGAGCCGCGCATGCGCATGGCGATCACGCAGTTCCTCGCGCTGATGCGCGGCGAAATCGGCGATGGCGATACGTCCTCCGGGCCGGGTCACCCGCGCAGCCTCGGCCAGTGCAGCACCGGGGGCCTGCGCGAAATGCAGCACCTGGTGGAACAGCACAGTGTCGAAGCTTTCCGGCGCAAAGGGCAGCGACGCAAAGTCGCCCTGCACCAGCTCGACCCGTTCGGCGGGCAGGTGCTGCAGCTTGGCCCGGGCCACGCGCAGCATGGCCAGGCTCTTGTCCAACGCCACTATGTGTTCGGCCCGTTCGGCGAACAGTTCGGCCATGCGGCCCGTGCCAGTACCGATGTCGAGCAGGCGCCCAAGCGGCGCATCGCCCAGGGCGCGGGCCATGGCGTCTTCGATCGCCTCATCCGAACTATGCATGCGACGCAGTTCGTCCCAGTCATCAGCATGGCGCGCGAAATAGGCCTGTGCCTCTGCCTCGCGGTGACTGCGGATTTCCGCCAGCTTGCGGCGATCCGCATCGCAGGCTTCGGCAAAGGCCGGATCCTCACCCTCCGCATCGGCCAAGAGCTGCGCGACGCTGCCACATAGCGACGACCCCTCAGCAGGCGCGGCGCAGCCACGAACGAATGTCCAACTCCCCTCGCGGCGCCTTTCGGCGAGACCGGCATCGCACAGGATACCGATGTGCCGCGAAACGCGTGGCTGGCTCTGGCCCAATACTTGCGCGACCTCGCCCACCGCCAGCTCCATCGAGCCGAGTAGGCGCAGGATGCGCAGCCGCGTCGGATCGGCCAGCGCACGAAAGATGGTTTCGGTTCGCATCGACAAGGAAGGATATAAAGGTATTCTTATATCTGTAAATCGAATGCCGCCTTACTCGGCAAAAAGATTGGCTATCGCGCGCTCTTTCCCAACCCAAACGGGAAATTAACCATTCTCAGCGATCACGGACCGGCGATGTCCACCGGTCCCGCCGATCCCGCGCCAGTGCGCGAACGCTTCGTCGAAGACCTTCTCGAGTATATGACGCTCGAGGAGAAGGCAGGGCAATTGGCACTGACGCCTCATGCCGGCGACGATCCGGCTTTCCATGACCAGCTGCGCCGCGGCCTCGTTGGCGGGGTCGTGGGCCAACTTGCCCCCGGCGAGGCGCAGACGATCCAGCGCATTGCCGCCGAAGAAACGCGACTTGGTATTCCCCTGTTCATTGCCATGGATACCACGCAGGGCTTGCGCACGCGCATCCCCTTGCCTGTCAGCGCGGCGAGCAGCTGGGATCTCGACGCGATCGAAGCCGCGGAAAACATGGTCGCAGAGGAAGCAGCCGCATTGGGTGTCAACTGGGCACTCACGCCTCTGATGGGGACCGCCGAATTCCTCGCCGAGGCCGGTTTCGACCAATCTGGAGGCGAGTCTCCATGGCTGGCTGCAAACGTCTCTGCGGCCCGCATTCGCGGACTGCAGGCGATGGATGCCGCGCAGCATATGCAAATGCTTGCTTGCCTCCAGCTCGGATCGAACGACCGGCGCAGCAACAGCGACCACGCGGCCCACGCACAAGCCGAGAAACTGCACTGTCTTGCGACCACGATCGAGCAATCGCGGCCTGGCAGCATTGCACCCGAAACCATCCTGAAGATTGCGGATACGAGCCACGCCAGCGCGAGTGAGACGATCGCCATGCTCAAGCAGCCGGGCGGCTATGAGGGCATCTTGCTGTCCGACTGGGTCAGTCTTGCCGAACGCGCGGGCCAATTGCCTGGATCACCCAGCTTCGTGTCCATCTCGGTCGAAAGACTGGTCGCCGCCGTCAACGACCGCGCCATCTCGAAGGCCGAACTGGATCAGGCGGTCCGCCGCGTGTTGGCCGCAAAATACGATCTTGGCCTATTCCGCTCCAGCTTCGCACCGGCCCAGTCACTGGCGGCCACGCCCCGCACGGTGCGCGATCCGGCGCTGGACCTGGCGCGCAAATCGATTGTGCTGCTACGCAACGACCCTGCCCTGCTCCCGCTGACCATCGACTCCGGCGAAGTCCTCGTGGTTGGCAGCGCTGCCCGCGACCGGATCCTGCCACTGGCCGGTGGTGGAGGTACAGGCGAAGCAGCCAGCGTAATCGACGGGCTCGAGGAACTGGGCATTGCCTGCAAGTTCGTTCCCGGTCTTGCCTTGCGCCACGAAGGCGCCACGGTCGATCGAATGATCGATGCGGATCGGATGGCGATCGGCATGGCTGGCGAAGCAGCACGGCGCACGCGCACGGTGATCTGCGTGCTCGGCGAGGTTCCCGGTGTCCCGGGCGAACCGTTGCGCGAAGCGACGCGCACCCTTATCGAAACGCTACGCGCGGCCAATCCGCGGCTGATCGTCGTCACGCTGGGCAGTCGCCCCATCGATCCTGACATCGGTGGGGAGCCATTGTCCTGCTTGCTCCACGCAGGTCTTTTGGGGACGCATTCAGGGCGCGCAATCGCCGAAGTCCTGTCTGGCGAGCATGATCCCAGCGGGCGCTTGCCCTATGCCATCCGTACGCGCGCGGGAGCGGAGCGCCTGCCCTTCGGCCACGGCCTGTCCTACGCCGATTTCGCGTTGACAGACTTTGCTGTCGAATTGGGGGCCGATCGACTTTTGGTCAGCGCCGTCGTACGCAACCTCGGCGAACGCGAGGGGAGCGAGGTTGCCCAACTCTTCGTCCGCCGTCTGGATCAGCCACAAGGCCCTGGCGAACCGGCGCTGCGCGGCTTCACCAGAGTATACCTGCATCCGGGCAATCGCGAATGCATCACTTTCGAGCTCGGCGCGGAAGAGCTCGGTATCTACGATGCGGCCGCACGGCGCGTGGTCGAAGCTGGCGCCTATGAAATCCGGCTCGGCTTCAATGAGAAGCGCGTGCAGGCAAGCGAAGTCTTCGTCCCGCATGGCGTAGCGGAGGCCATGACCAGCGGCAGCTACGAAGCCGACACAGCATATCCGCTGATCGTTTCGCGCGGGGCGTAGTCACTCCCGAAGCAGGGCCAGGAGTGCGAAACTGGCCAGCCAGTGTTCGCCCATGTAATCACCGGCAACATGCGGCAGGGCAGTCTCCAGATGCTGGTCGGCCAGGCGTAGAAGCAGACCCTCCACTTCATTACCCTCAAGCTTTGGCGCGATGGCGCGCAGACACCACGCTCGGCTGAGGTTCAGCCCATCGAGATGGGCGATCTTTCCGTCGCTGCGGTCGGAAACGAAGACGGGACGGCAGTCACGTGTGAGCCAGCCATTGGCGACCACCAGCGCCTCGAACCAGGGCGCGAAGGAAAGCTGCGGACGAACCTCAGCCATAAGCAAGGCTGCAGTGAGAACGGGAGAGAGGAATTCGTCGCCCCCCGGTTCCCATCCGCGATAGTCGCTGCGGTCGCCAAACGCGCGCTCCACCCAATCGTCGATCAACGCGACCAGCCCCGCATCCCGCCCAAGGGCCCAGCGCCGTGAAAGAACCAGCGCAAAGGCCGTATTGAAATGCGTTCCGACGGTGATCGGATAGGTCAGGACCCTGAGATAGTCGCGCAGACGTGCGGCGAATGCCTGCGCCAACGGTTCGAGACGCGCGGCCCATTCGTGGTCCGCATGCCGCTCAGCCTCGAGATGCAGGTAAAGCAACCAGCCCCAGCCGTAGGGTCTTTCGAATCCGCGCGCTGTTGGCCGATCCAAGTAGGCCAGTTCGATCGCGAGCTTGGCTTCGGTGAAGGTTTCTTCCGCCAAGGCTACAATCTGATGGGCTTCGGCCGTCTTCGGATAGTGTCGCCGCAAGGTCAGCAAGGTCCACCATCCGTGGACGCAACTGTGCCAGTCATAGCTACCGAAGAAGACCGGGTGTGCCACGCGCGGGGGCCGGACGTCCGCTTCGCTCTCGAAGACATGATCATCCTTGTAGGGATAGGGCCGCGTCACGTGGCCCAAGGCAATTCGGGCAAAATTGCGGGCGATGTACTCGGTCAGTTCCACAGCAGGAAGGCCCCCACATAGATTATCGCAACATTGCAGACCCAGAGTGGAAGGGCAGTTCCGATCTGCTGGCGGATCACCCCGTTCTGGTCCTTCAGTTCGAGCAGCGCCGCCGGCACGATGTTGAAGTTGGCCGCCATCGGCGTCATCAATGTACCGCAGAAGCCCGCGAGCATGCCGACCGCGCCGATAACCGCGGGGTTGCCGCCATATTGCTGAACCAACAGCGGAATACCGATCGCTGCCGCCATGACCGGGAAGGCGGCAAAGGCATTGCCCATGATCATCGTGAACAGCGCCATGCCTAGCGCGAAGACGAGGACGGTAAGGAAGACGCTGCCTTTGGGGATCACGTCTCCGGCTACCCCGCCGATGATATCGCCCACGCCTGCCAAGGCGAAAACAGCGCCCAACGCGGCAAGCATCTGCGGCAGGATCGCCGCCCAACCGATCGAGTCGAGCAACCGCCGACCTTCCTCGGCAGGGGCAAGCCACGGTGGTCGCAGCCACAGCATCGCCAATACCAGCGCCACCACGACACCCACCCCGAACAGGATCAAGGTCTCGCGCCGGGTCTCGAACAGGCCGGTCTCGCCAAATGGCGTGTAATTGTAGAGCAGCGTCCCCGCGACCGCCGTCAAAGGTACGACCAGCGCGGGAAGGAACAACCGGTTTCCGAGCCTTGCCGATAGGGCCTGCCGCTCTTCAACCGAAGTAGTCGAGGGATCGCTGCGCCTCAGGCCACCAAATCCGGCAATCGCAACCATGGCCAGCACCAGCAGCCCGTTGACCAGGTCAGAAACATGGCTGCCGATCAGGAAGCTCGCCGCGAGCAACGCCCAGAATCCGGCGTTGCCCCACAGCCGGTCACGCAGCGACAGCAGCGCCCACACGGCGAAACCCACACCTGCGAGTACATAGAGCCATTCATAGGTGATCATCGCCGCACCCTCCCCAGCCTGCGGTCGAAGGCGAGAATGCGGCTGCCATGGATCAGGAAGGCGCAGATCGCGGTAGGGATCGCCCAGACCGAAAGCTGCAGCGGCGTCAACGGGTAGCCCGCACTTTCGAACACGCCCTGAATCAGGAGGATCGAGGCAATTGCGAAGAAGATGTCTTCGCCAAAGAACAGGCCCACGTTGTCGGTCGCGGCGGCCATGGCCTTGACCTTGTCGCGCTCGCCCCCCGACAATTCACCATGAGTCTTCTGCGCCGCCGCCTCTGCCATCGGCGCGACGAGGGGGCGCACCGCCTGCGGATGGCCGCCAATGTCCTTCATCCCCAGCGCCGCCGTGACCTGCCGAAACGCAAGATAGGCAACCAGCAGCTTGCCCATGGTCGCCCCGCGCATACCCTCGATCACCGCCCGTGCGCGCTGCTGCAAGCCATAGCGTTCGAGCAGGCCGATCACAGGCAGGATAATCCAGGTGACCGAGATATAACGATTGTCGTTGAAGGCCTTGCCCAGCGCTTCGATCACCGCGACGAGGTCGAGCCCCGCGAGCACGCCCGTCGCCAGAGCCGCGCTGACCACAACGAGCAGCGGATTGAAACGCAGGGCAAAGCCAAGCACGACGATCACGATACCGAGCAGCGGCCAGTAATTCATTCGGATACCTCCCCAAATCCGCCGCCACCGGGCGTCAGGATCACAAAGCAATCGCCCGGTTGCATGTTCGCTGAAGCCGTTGCGCCGAGTTCCTCTCGCGTCCCATCCATCCGCTCGACCCAATTGCGGCCCGGCTGCGCATCTCCTCCACCGCAGATCCCCTTGGGCGCGATCCTGCGACGATTGGCGAGCATGTTGGCACGCATCGGTTCGAGGAACGTCACGCGCCGTTCAACCCCGTCACCGCCATGGTGCAATCCCGCTCCGCCCGAACCGTGACGGATCGCGAAGCTTTCCAGCCGCACAGGCAGGCGGGTTTCCAGTATTTCCGGATCGGTCAGTCGGCTGTTGGTCATATGGGTCTGTACGGCACTGGTCCCGTCATGGTCTGGCCCCGCACCCGAGCCGCCACATATCGTCTCGTAATATTGATGGCGTTGATTGCCGAAAGTGAAGTTGTTCATCGTCCCCTGGCTGGGCGCAAGACGGCTGGTGGCGGCGAACAACGCATCGGTGACTACCTGGCTGGTTTCGACATTTCCCGCGACCACCGCTGCGCCGGGTTTCGGGTTCAACATCGAACCTTCGGGCACAACCAGTTCAACCGGACGCAGGCAGCCATCGTTCATCGGGATCGCGTCATCGATCAGCGTGCGCAGCACATAGAGCGCGGCTGCCCGGGTGATCGAATGCGGGGCGTTGAAGTTATCGGGTAGCTGGCCACAGGTCCCGGTAAAGTCGAACACCGCGGAGCGTTCGGCGCGGTCGATGCGGATCGCCACTTGCACGGTCGCTCCATTGTCCATCTCATAAGCGAATGAGCCGTCATCCAGGCGGTCGAGCAGGCGACGCACGCTCTCTTCGGCATTGGCTAAGACGTGATCCATATAGGCTGCAACCACGTCTGCACCCTGGTCTTGTGCCGCGCCCCGCAACAGCTCCGCCCCGCGCGTGCAGGCGGCAAGTTGGGCGCGCAAGTCGGAGAGGTTGCGGTCGGGATTGCGAGCCGGATACGCCGCCGAAGCGAGCAAGGTGCGCATCGCCGCCTCCTCAAAGCGCCCCTCGTCGACCAGCAGCGCATTGTCGATCAGGACGCCCTCTTCCTCGATCGTCTGGCTTTCAGGCGGCATCGAACCGGGCGCGATCCCGCCGATATCGGCATGATGGCCGCGTGCAGCGACAAAGGCATCAGGCTCGCTCCCATCGTCGTCATAGAAGACCGGGACGATCACCGTGATGTCAGGCAGGTGCGTACCGCCCCGGTAGGGATCATTGAGCACATAGGCGTCGCCGCGCCGGAAGCCGCGCCCATCCCTGCCCTTGCCCCTCGCCTCGATCACGCGAGCGATGCTGTCGCCCATGCTGCCCAGATGGACCGGGATGTGCGGCGCGTTGGCGATCAGCGCACCATCTCGGTCGAACAGCGCGCAGGAGAAGTCGAGCCGCTCCTTGATATTGACCGAGGTAGCGGTCGACTGGAGCACCACCCCCATCTCTTCGGCGATGGCCATGAAGAGGTTGTTGAATATCTCGAGGCGCACCGGGTCCACAGCCGTACCCGCAGCACGGTCACGCTCGAGCGCGGTCACGCGGGTAAGGACGAGGCTGCCCTCGCGCTCGAGCCGTGCCTGCCAGCCTTCCTCGATGACCGTCGTCGAACCGGAATCGATCACCAACGCGGGCCCGTCGACCGCGTCGCCGACCTGCATTGCCACCCGCTCGATGGTCGGCCAATTGCCGGACGCCTTCCCTCGCGCCGCCACAGGCTCGGGCACGGCGCTGGCCAACCCGCCCGAATGCCCGCTTGCTTCGACGCTAAGCGCCTCGACCACGATTTCCGCCTCCGCATCCGAATAGCCGAAGCGTTGGCGATGGAGCGCACGGAAGCTCGCTTGCATCTCTGCCGGATCGCCACAGGTGATGGCCAGCAGGCTGTCGCTTCCCGCAAAGCGCAGGCGGGCACGACTTTCGAGGGCGATAGCCGCCCGGGCTATTCCCTGGTCGAGAAGGACCTGCCGTGCCTCCTCTTCAAGCTTGCCGAGTTCCTCGTCGAAGCTCTCCCCCAGCGGACGCACGAGGCTGACTTCGCGGATCGCCTTCACCGGCGCGAGGCCGATGCCATAGGCGGAGAGAATACCCGCCAGTGGGTGGACCAGCACCGTCTCCATCCCCAGCGCGTCGGCCACCTTGCAAGCATGCTGCCCGCCCGCCCCACCGAAACAGGCCAGCGCATAAGTCGCGACGTCGTGCCCGCGTGCAACGCTGATCTTGCGGATGGCGTTGGCCATGCTGTCGATCGCTATGGCGAGAAAACCCTCGGCGATGGCTTCCAGGGGTTGAGGTTCGGGCAAGTTCGCAGCAACCTCCTCGAGCCGTGCCTTCGATGCCATCGGATCGAGTGGCTCGTCGCCATGCGGTCCAAAGACGCTGGGAAAGAACGCCGGATCGATCCGACCGAGGAAAAGGTTGCAGTCAGTCACCGTCAATGGCCCGCCCTTGCGGTAACAGGCCGGCCCCGGATCCGCCCCGGCACTCTCTGGCCCAACGCGGAAGCGCGAGCCATCAAAGCGGCAAATCGACCCGCCACCCGCCGCAACCGTATGAATCTGCATCATCGGCGCGGCGACCCTGACTCCTGCCACCACGCTGTCGCCCGTGAGTTCATACTCGCCAGCGTAGTGGGCAACGTCGGTGCTGGTCCCGCCCATGTCGAAACCGATCAGCTTGCGGTGACCGAGCGGCGCATTCGCCGCGACCATGCCAACTACCCCGCCTGCCGGACCGGAGAGGATCGCATCCTTGCCACGAAACGCGCCGACTTCGGCGAGGCCGCCATTCGATTGCATGAAGCGCAGGTTTCCAGTCGCGGGCAGGCTGGCTTGCAACGTGTCGGTATAGCGCCTGAGAACCGGCGAGAGATAAGCATCGACCACCGTAGTGTCGCCGCGCGGGACGAGGCGGATCAAGGGTGCTACTTCATGGCTGACGCTAACCTGCGTGAAGCCGACATCGCGTGCGATCCGTGCGAGCCGCGCTTCATGGTCGCGATAACGCCAACCATGCATCAGCACGATGGCGAGCGCCTCGAAACCATCAGTGCGCAAGGCATCTAGGGCTGCCCGGGCATGCGTTTCGTCAAGCCGACGCAGGATCTCTCCGTCGACAGCGACCCGCTCATCGATCTCGACCACGCGTGCCGGCAATTGTTCCGGCAGCACGATATGCCGCGCAAAGATTTCCGGCCGCGCCTGTGTTCCGATGCGCAGCGCATCACCGAACCCCTTGGTAGTCGCCAAAGCCAAGCGTTCGCCCTTGCGTTCGAGCAGGGCATTGGTGGCGACCGTGGTGCCGATGCGCACCTCGGCGATCGGTCCCTCGCCATGCCGGGCCATCAGGCGGCGCACCGCTTCGCTGGCGGCATCAGCATAGAAGCCGGGATTTTCGGACAGCAGCTTGTCGGTCACCAGCCGCCCGTCGGGCGTAGTCGCGACGACGTCGGTAAAGGTTCCCCCGCGATCGATGGCGAAACGCCAACCGCTTGCTCCCGAGCTGGTATCCTGCGTCTGGTCCATCGGCGGCACCCTAAGCAAGCGCACATTGCACGCAACAGCCCAAAGTATGGCACGGATTGCTGCGCACAGGTTTTTTGCGTTGCAAAGACAGTGCGAATCCTCACATCGTGGGCACGCAATGCTACGTCAGTACGAACTTGTAGAAAGGGTCCTCGAATACGACCCCAACGCCGACCAGGCGATGCTGAATCGCGCCTATGTCTATACGGTGCAGAAGCACGGGACCCAGACCCGTGCTTCAGGGGATCCATATTTCAGCCATCCGGTCGAAGTGGCCGGTCTGATGACCGATCTCAAGCTCGACCAGGAGACGATCGTCACTGCATTGCTCCACGACACGGTCGAGGACACGCTGGCGACGATCGAGGACATCGAAAAGAACTTCGGCACCGATGTCGCACGCCTTGTCGACGGGGTGACCAAGCTCTCCAAGATCGAACAGTTGCCCGAAAACGATCGGGCGGCGGAGAATCTGCGCAAGTTCCTGCTGGCGATGAGCGAGGATATCCGCGTGCTGCTGGTCAAGCTTGGCGACCGGCTGCACAACATGCGCACCCTGCATTTCATCAAGAGTTCCGAAAAGCGCCAACGCATCGCCCGCGAGACGATGGATATCTACGCCCCGCTGGCTGAGCGGGTGGGCATGTATGAATACATGCGCGAGATGCAAATGCTCGCCTTCGAGCAGATCGAACCCGAAGCCTATCGCACGATCACCCAACGGCTCGAACAGATCCGCAGCGAGGATGGCGGGCAAGTCGATGCCATCGCGCTCGACATGAAGCATGCGCTGGCCGAAGCGGGGATCACGACCGAGGTCTCGGGCCGCGAAAAGCATCCCTATTCGATCTGGCGCAAGATGGCGGAACGTCACGTCAGCTTCGAACAGGTGACCGACATCATGGCGTTCCGGATCATCACCGAAGACGTCGTCGACTGCTACCGCGCATTGGGTGTCCTGCACACCACCTGGCAATTCCTGCCGGGCAAATTCAAGGACTATATCTCGACACCCAAGACCAACGGCTACAAGTCGCTCCACACATCGCTGATCTATGGCAAGTCGATGCGCGTCGAGGTGCAGATCCGCACCCGCGAGATGCACCGCACCAACGAATTCGGGCTTGCCGCGCACTGGGCCTACAAGCAGGGCAATCGACCGGATGGGCAAGTCGGCTGGTTGCGCGACCTTATCGAAATCGTCGATGCCAGCCATGATGCCGAAGAACTGCTCGAGCACACCCGATTGGCAGTCTACCAGGACCGTATCTTCGCCTTTACCCCCAAGGGCGCGCTGTTCCAGCTGCCCAAGGGCGCAACCCCGGTCGACTTCGCCTTCGCCGTGCATACCGATCTGGGTGCCCAGACCGTCGGCGCGAAGATCAACGGGCGGCACATGCCGCTGCGCACCCAGCTCAACAACGGCGACGTGGTCGAGATCATCAAGAGCGCGAAGGCCGAACCGCAGATGAGCTGGCTGGGCTTCGTCGTTACCGGCAAGGCGCGCGCTTCGATCCGCCGCGCGGTACGCCTCAAGGAACGCGCGGAAATTGCCGAAATCGGCAAAAAGCTGTTCGACGAGATTGCGCTGCGCGTGCCTGCCAAGATCGGGAAGAAGGCGGTCCGCGAGGCGCTCAAGCGGCTCGATATGGAGGAAGAGGAAGACCTTTTCTACGCCGTCGGTGCGGCCAAGATCGAAGACCGGCAGATCATGGAAGCATTGGTCCCAGGATGCACCGCGGACCTGGAGGATGAGCCAGACTGGACCCGCAGCGGAAAGGCGCTGTCGATCCGCGGTCTGACCCCCGGCGTCGGCTTCCAACTCGCTTCATGCTGCCACCCGGTGCCGGGCGACCGCATCGTTGGCATCCGCAAGGCAGGCGAAGGGGTCGAAGTCCATGCGATCGACTGCCCGCAGCTCGCCAGCGGGATCGACACCGACTGGCTCGACCTCAGCTGGGGTAAGCGCTCGCGCGGGGCCGTCGGCCAGCTGCGCGTGACGCTCTACGATCGGCCGGGTACCCTGGCCGAGATGGCGACGATCTTCGCCCAGAACCACAGCAATGTGACTACGCTCGAGCAGACCCAGCTCGATCATCCCTTCACCACTTACGAGGTCGAGCTGGAAGTGCAGGACCTTCCGCACCTGACGCGCATCCTCAGCGCACTGCGGGCAAGCGACGCGGTAGCGCAGGCGGAGCGGGTATGAACCACATCACCGGGATCGATCACGTCCAGCTGGCCATGCCGCATGGCGGGGAACCGCATGCACGGCGTTTCTGGGAAGGGATCATGGGCCTGCACGAAGTCGCCAAGCCGCCGCACCTGGCGGTCAATGGCGGGTGCTGGTTCGAAGGCGATGGGATCGCGATCCATTGCGGGGTCGAAGACGGCTTTCTCCCGGCACGCCGCGCCCATCCGGCTTTGTTGGTGCGTGACTTGCGCACGCTGGTTACCCGGCTCGAGCAGGCGGGTATCCCGTTCAAGCCGGGCAAGAAGCTCGAAGGCTATGTCCGTGGCGACATTGCCGATCCCTTCGGCAATCGCATCGAGCTGATGCAGCGGGTCTAGAGCAGCTCAAGCTTGATCGCTGCCTTGTCGCCGGCGACGAGGTCCTCTGCCTTCAGCACCTTGCGGCCGACAAGCAGCCACCACTCGCCCGTCTTCGAAGGAAAGACCGAGGTCTTCCAGCGCGTCCCGCCCACCTGTGCCATCACCTTGACCGATCCGAAGCCGCGCCGCGCACCGAACTCCAGCCGACGAAGCCGCTCGTGCATGGTGATCGCTTCGGCCGCGTCGGCGCCGATCGTGACCACATGATAGACGGCCTTCTCGCCCTGCCAGCGAGCGATTTCAGCGGTGAAAGCGACCTGCTCGCTCACTCGGCGACGCGCCGGATCGGAACCGGGATGTTGCAGATGTCGGCGCCGCCTGCGGGAACGATGAAGAAGGGATCGCGCCGGTTCGCGCGGGCATCGGCATAGCGGGCGAAGGTTTCGCCTTCGGTCGAGAGATATTCGAAGCGCGGGCGCTCGGCCTCGGGCAGGTCGCTCGCGACGCGAACCGAAAGGATGGGCGTGCGCTTGTAGGCCTCGTCTGCGGCATAGAACCCAAGGTCGCCATGCCCGCGCGGCAGCGAGGAGAGGTGCTCCATCCCTTCCACGATCCGTCCAACCAGCGCGATATTTCGGTCGAGATGGCGCGGCGGCGTACCGATCACGGTGTAAAGTTCGGCGCCCGAGCCGGTGTCGGGTGAGAGGTTCCGGCCAACGCCGACCATGCCGTAGCAGTGGACGGGCCAGACTTCTGAAGAAGGTGAACCAGCCTCTTGGGAAAGAGGCCAGCCCATATTGAACAGAGCCCTCGAGCTATAACTGTCACTTGGGAGCGTTTGCGTGATCGCTTTGCGCACGGCACCTACTGAATCCACAAGCCCTGACGAAAGCAACTTTAGGCCCGAGGCATCTCCTTCCGCCTCAAGCCATGCCTTGGTTACCGCGATATTGGTACTTGCGTACTCACTCTCACTCATCACCTTGAGTCCCTCGGGCAATGGCTTCGCCTCACCCGTCGCCTCGGGATTGTCATAGTTCACGTCGCCCCACTGGACGACGTAATTGTCCTGCACGCGGTTGACGGTGATGTTGTCGTACCAATGCGCGCGGGCGAAGGTCCGGATATTTTCGACCCAGCCTTGCGAGAAGGGCGCTGGTATCAGCTGGATCACAACCTTGCGCTCATGTCCGTCGGCATGATCGGCAAGTGTCATCACCAGCAGGTCGTCGGCCGGGATTTCCTTCCACTCGCTTGGCTCGGCTTGCGCGACGATCTCCCCCGGCGACGGTGCGCCCTCTGGCTCCTCCTGCGCAACAACGGGAACGGACAAGGCGAGGGTGGCGGCGAGCGCGGTCAGGTTCCTGATCATATTGCGCTTGGTGCCACCTGCCCGGCGCAAACGAAAGCCCCCTCTCGCGCATTGTACGGGCGAAAGGGGGCTTCGAGACGGTGTTCGCTGGGAATGCCTGATCCGCGCAGCACCGTCGCTGTCACGAGGTGTATCACCAATTTCATAAAGGGGAAGCAAAGCCTCCCACTTCGGCTTGCGAAAAGCCCTTCCCGCCGCTAGAGGCGCGCGTTCTTGGATGGCCTACCGCGCTTTGCGCTACTTGAGGCCGGGTTTCACAAGGACCCGACCGTTCTCAAGCAGCGAAGCGATAGGACAACAGGAAACGGAGCGGTGGCCGAGTGGTCGAAGGCGCACGCCTGGAAAGTGTGTATACGGTAACCCCGTATCGAGGGTTCGAATCCCTCCCGCTCCGCCACCTAGTCTGGGGTTTGGCCGAAATCTGAGAAGTAGCTCGCCGGAACCGCGCAGTTCCGCGGGCTTTCGGGATGATCCGGTACCTCAGAGAGCCAATTCTCTCTCCGCAATCCAGGCAAATCCCGCAAGTTTCCCTGCAGCCCCTTGGCGAGGTACCGGATTGGGGTTCCAGGCCAAATGATATCCTCGCACCCTGCTTCTGCGCCTGCAACAGGGAGGAACGTGCGTGGTTCCATCGGTGCGGAACCGACAATCCCCTGCCAAAGCAAGAGCTTCATGGTGGCGAGCATCTTGCCTGTTCCCGACTAATAGGGAGTCCAGAGCTTCGAATCAGGAAGCAGAACGCAGTTCGTTCATCAAGTATTTCAATGGCTTAAATGAACTTCACGTTTGACATCCGATCGCCAATGCCCATCGATCCTTTCCTCAACGTCAACGATCATGCCACGCTTACAGAGGCGGCCAGTTGGATCAGAACGCGAGAGCGGTAACGCTGTCTCCAACGCTTAGTGCGGCACTGTCTGCCGGGCAGCGGATTAGCCGGTCGGCCTGAAGCAGCGCTGCCTGGACACCACTCCCCTGATTGTCGAGCACCGTCAGACCCGCTTCGTCCCAGCGCGCGCGGACGAAGGTCTCGCGTGAGCCAGTCGCTTTCAGCTCCTTAGCCAGCGGGAGTTGGTGCCAACGGTGTGCGCCACTACCACCTTGCAGCTGTGCGAGAATGGGACGTAGGAAAAGTGCGGCGGTGACCATGGCGGAGGTCGGATTGCCGGGCAGGCCTAGCACTAGCGAGTCTTGCGCCTTGCCCAGCCACACCGGCTTGCCCGGCTTCATCGCAACCTTATCGAACAGCAATGCAAGACCATGTGGCGCAAACATCTGCTTGGCAAAATCACGCTCGCCCACCGAAGCGCCTCCGGTCACGATTACGAGATCGGCACCATCGAGTGCCTCTCCTGCCGCCTTGGTCAGCGCTGCGAGATCGTCCGCTCCGCTACGGCGTGACACGAGATTGCCGCCTGACTCTTCTACCATTGCGGCAATGCCGAAGCTCACGCTTTCGGGGATGGCATCGGGCACACGGTACGCCGATCCAGGGACGGCCAGTTCGTCACCAGTGGCGAAAAGCGCGATTTGCGGGCGGCGTGCCACCACCACATGCGTAACATCGGCGGCGGCCGCTACGACCATCGCACGCGCGTCCAGCATGGTTCCTTTGGGGATCAGCTCGTCGCCTGCGCGAAAATCGCTCCCATCGGCGCGAACGTGAGACGCTGGACCATAGCCCTGCGTGAACCGCACCTCGTTGCCGTCACACGAAGCATACTCTTGCAAGATGACCATATCCGCACGACTAGGCAGACGCGCACCGGTGAATATCCGCACAGCTTGGCCAGGCAATAGCGTTCCATCAAAGCTGCGGCCTGCATGCGATTGCCCGATCACTTCGAGGGCTTCGTCCGGAGAAGTCCCCGCTGCGATCACGGCATAGCCATCCATCGCCGAGACAGGCCAGCGGGGCGCATCGCTGCGGGCATGGAGCGGCTTGGCGAGCACACGCCCATGCGCTTCAGCAAGCGGAATCCGCTCTTCGGAGAGTGCAACGACATGGTGCGATATCAACTCGAGCGCTTCGTCAACGGTAATCACGCCTGCTTCCTCGAGTCTGATTTTCCGCCCTGCTTTGTGGTGACACGGATCGCGCCAATCTCTATGCCCTTGTCGACCGCGTTGAGCGTGTCGAACAGTGTGAGCCAGGCAACCGTTGCGGCGGTCACCTCAGCCTTGGACAAGGCCAGTGGATGGCAAGGCGGGATCAGATTGGCGGTGCGCTTTGCCGCAATCTCGCTTGCCAGTTCGGCAGTGCCTGTCACGCTGCCCATGGACGTCTTGTCGACCTTGACCAATTCGGGCGTGCCGGAAGCGCAAACCAGCTCGCCTTGCGCCCACGCTAGCTGCGAAGTTACGCCCTTGCTGCCGACATCCACTATGAGCGCGCGGCCTTCCTGGTCGAGATGAGTGAGCATGCTCATGCGCAGACCTCGCGCAGCCGCGGCAATTGCCCGGCAATCGAACAGGGGCGATAGCGGCTGTCGAGTTCATAACGCAGGACTCCGTCCCAGGCATCACGGCAGGCACCGGTCGATCCGGGGACACAGAAGATGAAACTGTCGCCTGCCTGGCCTGCAAAGGCTCGCGATTGCAAAGTCGAAACACCGATCGTTTCCATGCTGACCTGATGAAATACTACGCTGAAACCATCCATCACCCGGCTAAGCAGCGGCACAACCGCTTCAGGGGTGACATCGCGCGGAGTGAAGCCGGTGCCGCCCGTGCTGAGGATGATCTCGACGTCCGGATCCTCGACCCAGTGTTGCACCTGCGCGCGGATCGAGTCGACCTTGTCCTTGACTATTGCGCGCGCGACCAGTTCGTGACCTGCACCAGTCAGGCGTGCTGCCAGCAAATCACCGGAGGTGTCTGTCTCTGCCGTGCGCGTATCGGACACCGTCAGCACAGCGATCTTGAGTGGGTGGAAAGGCAGGCTTTCATCAATTCCGGGCATTTTTGTTCCTGTTCAACCTAATCCTCATCGGACCAGCGGGCGACATCCTCGTGGTCGCTGAGGGTCGGCTCGATCCAGTGGTTGCCTTCCACGCCTTCCTCGTCGACCAGATCGGCGAAAGCGCGCAGCAAATCGGCAGAATCGAAGATATCCGTCGCAAGAGTGACTGCGGCGCTCATCCGCCCGAGACCGGGGGAAACAGAGCTACTTCATCATCCGGCAAGACGCATAGGATCGGTGCAACCACCGCCTCGTTGACGCAGACCTTGATTCTTCCCGTGGCAAGCGGCGAATGCTGCCGCGCGCTCAGCAGGAAAAGGTCGGCGACGCTGCATCCATCACTGGGGACTGTCACCTTCACAAAAGCGCCCTGCAGTTCGGCGAGCTTGCCACACAATTCAAGTGTGAGCATGACCGGGGCTGATTCCTCTCGCACCAAGATCAGCCTCCAATCGATGCAAGATGCGGGGTCGCGCCGCTGTCACCATGGTGCAACCGGTGCCCGGGAGCCTTGCCCTTTGTCAGACCAACAATTCGGGCGATCAATTCGTCGTGCTGATTGTCAGCCTGTAGTAGATCTCGCAAATCGAAACCCCCATCACCAAACAGGCAGAGATGGAACCTGCCATCCGAACCAAGCCGCAGGCGATTACAGCTACCGCAGAAATCCTTTGCGTAAGGAGCGATGATGCCAATCCGCCCGCGCGCATCGGCATGGCCGAACTCCACCGCCGGTCCGGCGCCCGGTACGCGCGGCAGACGATGCCATCCGGCCGCCTTGAGCCGCCGGACCACACTGTCACCCGGGACATGGCGCTTAGCAAAGAAATCGGCATTGTCATTGGTGCGCATCACCTCAATGAAACGCAGAGACAGATCGCGCTCGACGACAAAGCGCGTCATCGTCTCTAGCTCGTCGTCATTGACCCCGCGCATCAGCACCGCGTTGAGCTTGATGCTATCGAATCCTGCCGCTTGCGCGGCGTCGATCCCGGCCATGACCTCGGCCAGACGATCGTGTCCGGTGATCTCTGCAAAGCGCACAGGATCAAGCGAGTCGACACTGATATTAATCACGTTCACCCCTGCTTCGCGCCAGTTCCGGGCACGCTGGGCCAGGCGGTAGCCGTTGGTTGTCATCGCGACTTGGCGAATGCCAGGCACTGAGGACACGGTGCGCGCCACCTCTTCGAAGTCGGGTCGGATGGTCGGCTCGCCCCCCGTCAACCGAACCTTCCAAAGCCCCAGCGATGCAAAGGCACGGACCGCACGTTCAATCTCGGCGACTGAAAGTTCGGGCGGCTTGCCGCAACGCTTACGATAGCCTTCGGGCAGGCAATAGCTGCAGCGGAAGTTGCAGACGTCTGTCAGCGACAGGCGCAGATACTCGAAGCGGCGTCCGATACCATCGGACAGCCGGATCATTGGCTTGTTGGGCAAAGTGAGAATGTCGCGGTCGCGGACGCGGATCATTGTACAAGCGGCCCTTGCGCGACCGGCAATTCTACACCTTCGATCTCTATTCGACCTGCAAGGATCGATAAATATTGTGCCACTGCGCGGCGATAGCTTGCTTCCTCGAGATAGGTGCGGATCGAAGCGGCGACTGCCTCGAACGGCAACTGCTGGCTCTCCGCCCGGCGAACCGCGCGGATGACGTGGACGCCGAACCGGGAGCGGACTGGCTCGCGGCACAACTCGCCCTCGCCTAGCGCGAACAGCGCTTCCTCGAACTCGGCCACAGTTTGACCCTCACCGATCTGCCCGAGATTACCGCCCTGTTCCTTCGACGGACAGGCGGAATACTCGTGGGCAAGGCGCGCAAAGGAATCCGGCTCAGCCTTGAGCTGGCGGATCAGGCCCCGCGCATCGCTGAGCGCCATGTTGTAGGCCAGCGTATCGTCGGGCGATGCGGAGAGCAGGATGTGCTCAGCCTCGACAAGTGCCTCGCTCGCGAAGCGGTCCTGATGCTGCGCATAGAACCGGCGCGCCTCAGCCTCGTTGGCTTCTGGAACCGTTACCTCCTGCGCCAAGAGGGCCTCTATCCGGGCATCCTCGCCAGCCAGCTTCCGTCCTTCGGCATCCTCGATTTCGCTAGCTTCGATCCCCAATCGGTCTGCCTCGGCGAGAAGCATGTGTTTGATCGCCAGGGCTTCGGCGGCTGATTGCCAGGCCACATCCGCATCGCCGGCCGGATGGTTTTGCGCCTCGGCCGCGATGACAGCGGGAGAGATCTCGACCCCACCCACCATCACTGCCGCTCGTTCGATCACGTCAGCCATGGCTGATTACCTTGCGCGAGCGGACCACCTGGTAGCCGCCCCGCCACAAGTAGCGGACCGGCGCGGACAGCATGTGAACTAGTCGGGTGAAGGGGAACACCAGCAGGATCGTCAGCCCGAGGAACAGGTGCATCTTAAAGATCAGATGGGCATCCGCAACGTACGTCGAGGCATTGCTCTGGAAGGTGAATATGCCTTGCGCCCAAGTCATGAACTTCACCATCTCGCCTCCGTCGAGGTGGCTGGCGGAAAGCGGAATAGTCGCCAACCCCAGCGCCAACTGGATCCAAAGCAGCAAGATGATCATGTTGTCGCTGAAGCTAGAGTTGGCCCGCACGCGAGAATCGAAAAAGCGCCGGTGGATCAGTAGCGTCGCCCCGGTGATTGCCATCACACCCGCGATGCCGCCAGCGACTATTGCCAGCAATTGCTTCGCCCCATGGCTGATCCCCAAGGCGTCGAATAAGGCGATCGGCGTCAGCAGGCCGATCAGGTGACCAAAGAAGATGAAGATCACTCCCACATGGAACAGCACGGAGCCCCACATCAGCTGCTTGCGGCGCAAGAGCTGGCTCGACCCTGAACGCCAGCTATAGGGTTCGCGGTCGAAGCGGATGATCGAGCCGATCGCCAGAGTTGCCAGCGCGATGTAGGGATAGATGCCGAAGAGCAGGTGGTTGAGATAGGTGATCATGGCTCAATTCCTCCTGTCTGTCGCGGCAAGGGATGGCTCGCGCATCCTCTCGACCATCGCGTTGACCTGTGGGCAGGCAGCGTTGGGATTGGGCGCAGCCTCGGCCGAGAAGCGGATTTCTTCCTCTTCCCATTGCTGATCGAGTTCTTCCAGCGTCTCGGGATCCTCAGGCGGCGGCATCGAGCTTGCCGCTTCCGCATCCATCTCGATCCCGGCGATGTCGCACAGAAGAGCGAAGAGCGGGGCATAGTCCGATTGCTTCTCGGCAAGCCGCGCGCCAAGCGCGACCAGCACCAGCCCGGGCTCTGCCAGCGTGTCGCGCGCTTGCGCTTCCGGCAGGGTCGAACAATAGTCGAGGAATAGCGGCAGGTAGTCGGGTAGTTCCTTAGCCACCGGATCGAGTCCGGCCTCAAGATAGCGCCGCCGCAGGTCGACCATCGCCTGCCCGCGGTCACGGCTCTCGCCATGAACATGTTCGAACAGGTGAAGGCTGTGCGCCCGGCCGCGGTCGAACAGCTCGACGTAGGCTTCTTGCGCATCGTATATGTCGCTCGCCTTGAGGCGGGCGATCAGCGGTGCCAGCTGCTCGATAGTGTCGGACGGCAGTGCGGGATCAGCGGCAAGCCTGTCGCGCAAGTCGTCGAGGACTTCGACAAGCTGGGTGGTCGGATACTGCAGCAGCAGCGAGATCAGGTGCAGGCTCTTCATCAGAACACCTCCGTAGGGGTCTGGAGTTTCTTGCGCGCTGGGGCGCCAAAAAGGTTCGCGTCGCTACTCCCGCCCGAGCAGCCATTGCCGAAGGAGAAGCCGCAGGAGCCGCGTTCGTCGTACATGTCCTCGGCATCCTCGCGATGGCCGGTCGGAATGACGAAGCGATCTTCGTAGTCCGCCAGCGCCATGACCTTGTACATCTCCTCTATCTGCAGGCCGGTTAGGCCGACTTCCTGGGCGATCCCCTCATCGGTTACGCCTTCAACCGTCTTGGCGCGCATGTAGCCGCGCATCGCGAGCATGCGCTCAAGGCAGAGCGCGATCGGCTCTTCGTCGCCCGCGGTCAGCAAGTTTGCGAGGTATTTGAGCGGGATGCGCAAGCTGCGCACATCGGGCATGCCGTTGTTTACCGCGATGTCACCCGCGCTTGCCGCCGCATTGATCGGCGAAAGCGGCGGGACGTACCAAACCATTGGCAGCGTGCGGTATTCGGGGTGGAGCGGAAAGGCGACTTTCCATTCCATTGCCATCTTCCACACCGGGGAGTGACGCGCAGCCTCCAGCCATGCCTCAGGCACGCCATCCTTGCGGGCCTGATCGATCACTGCCGGATCATTGGGGTCGAGGAAGGTGTCGAGCTGCGCCTGGTATAGGTCCTCGATGTTTTCCGCGCTGGCTGCTTCCTCGATCCGGTCGGCATCGTAGAGCATCACGCCAAGATAGCGGATGCGTCCGACGCAGGTCTCACTGCATACGGTTGGCTGACCTGCCTCGATCCGCGGATAGCAGAAGATGCACTTCTCGCTCTTTCCGGTTTTCCAGTTGTAGTAGATCTTCTTGTAGGGGCAGCCGGAAACGCACATGCGCCAGCCGCGACATGCCTCCTGATCGATCAGGACGATGCCATCTTCCTCGCGCTTGTAGATGGCGCCTGATGGGCAGGCCGCAACGCAGGTTGGGTTGAGGCAATGCTCACACAGCCGCGGCAGGTACATCATGAATGTATTTTCGAACTGTCCGTAGATCTCTTTCTGGACACCTTCGAAATTATAGTCTTCGCTCCGCTTGGCGAATTCGCCGCCGAGAATTTCCTCCCAGTTCGGCCCCCATTGAATCTTCTCGATCCGTTCGCCCGAAATCAGTGAGCGCGGGCGCGCGGTCGGGAAAGCCTTGCCCTCCCCCGCCTTCTGCAGCTGCGCATAGTCGAAGGTGAAGGGTTCGTAATAGTCATCGATTTCGGGCAGGTCGGGGTTGGCGAAAATCTTCGCCAGCACCCGCCACTTCCCGCCCATCTTGGGGCGGATCGAACCGGCAGGGGTACGTTCCCACCCACCATTCCAGCGTTTCTGGTTCTCCCAGTCTTTGGGATAGCCGATGCCGGGCTTGGTCTCGACATTGTTGAACCAGGCGTATTCCATACCGTCACGGCTGGTCCACACGTTCTTGCAGGTGACAGAGCAGGTGTGGCAGCCGATGCACTTGTCGAGGTTGAGCACCTTGCCGATCTGGGCGCGGATTCTCATGCTGCATTCTCCCCTTCGGCAAGTGCGCCTTCGAGCCAATCGACCTTCTGGAGCTTGCGGACGATGACGTATTCGTCGCGGTTGGATCCGACCGTGCCGTAGTAATTGAAGCCGTAACTCTGCTGGACGTATCCGCCGATCATATGGGTCGGCTTGAGCACGGCGCGTGTGACCGAGTTGTGGATACCCCCGCGCTGGCCGGTGAGCGGCGAGCCGGGGACGTTCACGATCTTCTCCTGCGCGTGATACATGAAGAGCGTACCTTCCTTCATGCGCTGAGAAACAACGACCCGAGCGACCAGCGCACCATTGGCGTTGAACGCCTCGACCCAGTCGTTGTCCTCCAGACCGGCCTTGGCCGCATCGGTCTCGCTCATCCATACGATCGGCCCGCCACGCGACAGCGTGAGCATCAGCAGGTTATCGGTATAGGTCGAGTGGATGCCCCACTTCTGGTGCGGAGTGATGAAATTGAGCACGACGTGGGGTGCATCCTTCGCCTCATCGAGCATCGGTTTGACCGCCTTGGTGTCGATCGGCGGACGATAGACACACAGCGCCTCGCCAAAGGCCAGCATCCACTTGTGGTCCTGGTAGAGCTGCTGGCGCCCGGTAAGCGTGCGCCACGGGATAAGTTCGTGCACGTTGGTGTAGCCGGCATTGTAGCAGACATGCTCACTCTCCAGCCCCGACCAGGTCGGCGAGGATATGATCTTGCGTGGCTGCGCCTGCACATCCCGAAAGCGGATCTTCTCCTCTTCCTTGGGCTTTGCCAGATGCGTGTGGTCGCGCCCGGTATTGGCCGAGAGCGCCTCCCACGCCTTGACCGCAACTTCTCCATTGGTCTCGGGCGCTAGCATCAGCAGGACTTCGCAAGCGTCGATCGCGCTTTCGATCCGCGGCATGCCCTTGGTCGGCCCCTCTTCGGTCACTACACCATTGAGCGCACGCAGGTTGTCGACCTCGTGCTCGGTGTTCCAGGCGATACCCTTGCCTCCATTGCCGAGCTTGCCCATCAGTGGGCCAAGCGCCGTGAAACGCTTGTAAAGATTGGGGTAATCGCGCTCTACTACTGCGACATTGGCCATGGTCTTGCCTGGGATTGGAACGGTTTGCCCCTGGCCCCAGTCAACGACATCGAAAGGCTGGGCTATTTCGTTGGCCGTGTCATGCTGGATCGGGACGAGCACGACGTCCTGCTCGACACCGAGCACCTCGGGCGCGACTTCGGAGAACTTCTTCGCGATCCCCTTGTAGATATCCCAGTCGCTGCGTGACTCCCAAACCGGGTCAACCGCGGCCGACAGCGGGTGGATGAAGGGATGCATATCTGAAGTGTTGAGGTCGTCCTTTTCGTACCAGCTCGCAGTCGGCAAGACGATGTCCGAATAGACGCAGGTGGTCGACATACGGAAGTCGAGCGTGACGAGCAGATCGAGCTTACCCTTGGGTGCCTCGTCGTGCCATTTGACCTCCTTGGGCTTCTGGTGACCCATTTCACCCAGGTCCTTGCCCTGAACGCCATGCGCGGTGCCGAGCAGGTGCTTGAGGAAATATTCGTGTCCCTTGCCCGAAGAACCGAGCAGGTTCGAGCGCCAGACAAACATGTTGCGAGGCCAGTTGGCCGGGTCATCGGGGTCGAAGCACGACATCTCGAGCTCGCCCGATTGCAGCGCGCCAGAGACATAGTCCTTGACCTCAATGCCTGCTTCCTTGGCCTTGCGGCCCACTTCGAGCGGATTCGACTTGATCTGCGGCGCGCTGGGCAACCAGCCCATGCGCTCAGCGCGTGCATTGTAGTCGATAAGGCTCGCGTCCCAGTCGCCCTCAGGCGCGGTGGGTGAGAGGATCTCCTCGACACCAAGCGTCTCGTAGCGCCATTGGTCGGTGTGTGCGTAGAAGAAGCTGGTTGAATTCATCTGCCGCGGCGGACGCCCCCAGTCGAGCGCGAAGGCAAGCGGCAGCCAGCCAGTCTGAGGGCGCAACTTCTCCTGCCCAACATAGTGCGACCAGCCACCGCCTGACTGACCAACACAGCCGCACATCACCAGCAGGTTTATAATGCCACGGTAGTTCATATCCATGTGGTACCAGTGGTTGAGACCGGCCCCGAGGATCACCATCGATTTGCCTTGCGTCTTTTCCGCATTCCCCGCGAACTCGCGCGCGACGGTGACGATCTGTTCGGCCGGTACGCCAGTGATCTTCTCCGCCCAGGCGGGAGTGTAGGGTACATTCTCGGCGTAGTCCTTGGCGACATGCTTGCCACCCAGCCCACGATCGAGGCCGTAGTTGGCGCAGAGCAAGTCGAACACGGTTGCGACCAGAACGTTACCCTCGGCCAGTTTGATTTCGCGCGCAGGGACGCGGCGCCGGAGGATGTCGGGATGATCGGTACCCTCAAAATGATCGTGCTCGCGGTTGCCGAAATAGGGAAATCCAACCTCGACCACGTCGTCGTGCTGACCATCCATTATCGAGGTCAGTCGCAGCCTCGTATCACCGCCCCTGCCGTCCCTCTCTTCAAGGTTCCATTTGCCCTTCTCGCCCCAGCGGAAGCCCGCCGAACCAAGCGGGGCAACCGGCTCATCGGTGGTGTCGTCAATGGCGACGGTTTTCCATTCAGGATTGTTCTCTTCGCCTAATGCTCCTTCGAAATCGGAGGCGCGCAGTAGCCGGTCGGGCACATAGGCGCCATCCTTCGGCACCAACCGTACTAGCATGGGGAAGTCGGAATATTTGCGGCAATAATCCTCGAAATACTCAGCCTGCCGATCTAGGTGAAACTCGCGAAGGATCACGTGGCCCATCGCCATGGCAAGCGCGGCGTCGGTCCCCTGCTTCGGGTTGAGCCACAAATCGGCAAACTTGGTCGCTTCCGCATAGTCCGGGCTGACCACCGCTACCTTGGTCCCGCGATAGCGCGCCTCGGTCATGAAGTGGGCATCAGGGGTGCGCGTTTGCGGCACGTTCGAACCCCACATCATCAAGAAGCCGGCGTTATACCAGTCAGCGCTTTCGGGGACGTCGGTTTGTTCGCCCCAGGTCATCGGGCTAGCGGGCGGGAGATCGCAGTACCAGTCGTAGAACGACATGCAGGTGCCGCCGAGCAGAGAGAGGTAACGCGACCCTGCCGCATAGCTCACCATCGACATCGCAGGGATCGGGCTGAAGCCGATCACCCTGTCGGGGCCATAGGTTTTGGCGGTGTAGGCATTCGCCGAGGCGATGATCTCATTCACCTCGTCCCAGGTCGAACGGACGAAGCCGCCGTGACCGCGGATCGCCGTGTAGCTCTTGCGCTTGACTGGATCCTCGACAATCGAGGCCCATGCCGCGACCGGGGTACGGACAGCGCGAGCCTCGCGCCAGAGCTTGAGCAGGCGTGAGCGCACCATCGGATATTTCAGCCGCTGCGCCGAATAGATATACCAGCTGTAGCTTGCGCCGCGCGGGCAACCGCGCGGCTCGTGGTTGGGCAGATCGGGGCGCGTGCGCGGGTAGTCGGTCTGCTGCGTTTCCCAGGTAATGATCCCACCCTTGACGTAGATCTTCCACGAGCAAGAGCCAGTACAGTTCACCCCGTGGGTCGATCGGACTACCTTGTCGTGCTGCCAGCGCTTGCGGTAGCCGTCCTCCCACTCGCGGCTCTGGTGGGTGGTGACGCCGTGCCCATCCGAGAACGGCTGCTTGGCCTGCTTGAAGAAAGTGAGACGGTCGAGAAGCTGGCTCATCTCAAGCCTCCTTCATCACTAGAGGGGTGGAGATAGGTGCCGGCGCCTTGCCGCGTTCGATATCGTGGAGCAGACCGCCACGCCTGGTGTAGGCCCACCAGGTCAGCACCGCACAGCTTCCGTAGAAGATGCAGAAGCCCCACAGCGCCGCCATCGGCGATCCGGTTGCATCGATCGCACTACCGAAGCTTTTCGGGATAAAGAACGCGCCGTAGGCCGCGATTGCCGAGGTGAAGCCGACGATAGCCGCCGATTCCTTCTCTGCTTGGCGCGTGCGCTGGGCCGCATCGAGATGCGGCATCAGTCGGGGCACTTCCTGCCGCATGATGATCGGGATCATTTGGAAAGTGGACGCATTGCCCACGCCGGTCAGGAAGAACATGGCGATGAACATTCCCAGGAAGCCCCACCAACTGCCCGCTTCGATGAAGTAGACGATGCCAACCACTGCCAGCATCATGCCGACGAAGACCCAGAAGGTGACACGGCCTCCGCCCCAGCGATCAGAGACCCAACCGGTTGCCGCCCGGCTGAGCGCTCCTACCAACGGGCCGAGGAAGACGAACTTGAGCACGTCGACGTCGGGAAACTGGTGCTTTGCAAGCAGCGGCAGGCCCGCCGAGAAGCCGATGAAGCTGCCAAAGGTGCCAGTGTAGAGCCAGCACATGAGCCAATTGTGCTTGCGCTGGAAGATCACCGCCTGTTCGGCAAAGCTGGCCTTGGCATCGGCGATGTCGTTCATGCCGAACCAGGCGAGCAGGGCAGAGGCGATCACGAAGGGCACCCAGATGAAGCCCGCATTCTGCAGCCAGAGCTGCCCACCATCAGCGGTTTGCTGCGACGCACCGCCGAGCGCGCCGAACACTCCTGCCGCAATCACCAGCGGCACAGCAAACTGCATCACCGAGACGCCGAGGTTGCCGAGGCCCGCGTTGAGCGCCAGCGCATTGCCCTTCTGGGCCTTGGGGAAGAAGAAGCTAATGTTCGACATCGAGGAGGCGAAATTGCCGCCACCAAAGCCGCACAGCAGCGCCAGGGCCAGGAACATCACATAGGGTGTGTCGGGGTTCTGCACTGCATAACCGATGCCGAATGCTGGGATCAGCAGCGAAGCCGTGCTCAGCGTGGTCCACAGCCGCCCGCCGAAGATCGGCACCATGAAGCTATAGAATATGCGCAAGGTGGCGCCCGACAGGCCGGGCAGCGCTGCCAACCAGAACAGCTGGTTAGTAGTGTAGTCAAACCCGATCGAAGGCAGCTTGGCGACCACCACCGACCACACCATCCACACGCAGAAGGCAAGCAGAAGCGCAGGAATTGAGATGTAGAGGTTGCGCCGGGCAATGCGCTCGCCCGCGCTTTCCCAGAATGCGGGATCCTCGGGCGCCCATTCGGTCAGAACCTTGGTCGGCACCAGTTCGCCGTGCCGCTGCTTGTCGTGCAACTCGATCATCTCGGGGAATTCGGGCAGCGTGCGGGTGTCGATCCCGGCTGCCTTCTGTTCCATCTGGCGGATCGCGAAATGCATCCAGCCAAGCGCGACCGCGACGAGGCCGAACAGCACCATGAAGCAGCTGGTCCAGATGCCGGTGAGATCGCTCACTGCTCCGAACACGATCGGCAGGATGAAACCGCCCAGCCCTCCAACCAGGCCGACCAACCCACCGACCGACCCGACATGATCTGGATAATAGACCGGGATATGCTTGTAGACCGCAGCCTTGCCCAGCGACATAAAGAAGCCGAGCAGGAAGATCGTGAGCACAAAGGGCACCAGGCTCATCGAGGTCGAAAAGACGATCTCACCTTCGATCCCGTGAATGATGTAGTCGGTCGACGGGTAAGACAGCATGAACAGCAGCACCAGTGACACGCCGAAAGTGGCGTACATCACCTTGCGTGCGCCATAGCGATCCGACAGCACCCCACCGTAGGCACGGAACACGCTGGCGGCGAGCGAGAAGGCCGCGGCGAGCATGCCGGCGACTTTCACGTCGAGCCCGTAGAGGCCGACCATATATTTGGGTAGCCACAGCGCGAGCGCCACGAAGGCGCCGAAGACGAAAAAGTAATACAGCGAGAAGCGCCAGACCTGCTCGTTCTTGAGCGGCTCAAGCTGCTGCTTCAGCGTTGCTGGTTTTGCGCCGCTTATCTTGCGCGCGGCAAGCTCCGGATCATCCTTGGCAAAGATGAAGAACAGCACTGCGACGACTGCAGCGACGCCAGCCCATATCTGCGCCACTGCTTGCCAGCCCAGCGCCACCATAATCCACGGGGCAACAAATTTAGTCAGCGCGGCACCGACATTGCCCATGCCGAAGAAGCCTAGCGCCGCGCCTTGCTTTTCCTGCGGATACCATTTCGAAACATAGGCCACGCCCACCGCAAAGGTGCCGCCGGCGACGCCCAGCCCAAGCGCTACCAACAAGAGCAAATAATAGCTGTCGACATAGGACAACAGGAAGGTCGAAGCCGCCGAAGCAAGCATGGTCAGCGAGAACATGATGCGACCGCCATACTGGTCGGTCCACACACCCAGGAACAGGCGGGTCAGCGATCCGGTGAGGATGGGAGTTCCGACCAAGAGCCCGAATTGCGTATCGCTGAGGCCAAGCTCTTCCTTGATCTCGATCCCGATGATCGCGAAGATCGTCCACACCGCAAAACAGATCGTGAAGGCGAAGGTGCTGAGGCCCAAAGCGCGGTTCTGTTCTCCGACGCTGGCAATTACCCTTGATGACATGACGTGCTCCCTGAACCCGATAGGTTGGCAGCTGAGGCATCACGGGAAAGCGCTCGCCACTCTTTGACATTGATCAAATTAAATGTCCGCAGCGGGCTAATCAATTCAGCGTCTGATATAGATCGCGCAGCAAGCAGAAATGGATCAAGCCGGTAATTGATAATTATCAAATCATCCGCTAAAGGCGGCTGAGCCAACACAAGGATTGAACACGTTTGTGAGGATCGAGGAAAAACCGGAAATCGCCCGGCTGCCGCTGTTTCGCGAAATGGACGAGGCCAAGCGAGAACGCGTTTTCGCCGGCTCTTTTCTTCAGGTCTTCCCGCCGCAACTGACGTTGTTCGAGCTGGGGCAGCACCCAGATTTCCTCCATGTGCTGGTCGATGGCTTGGTGGAACTGTCGGCCAACAGCGGCGGGCGCGACACCACCATGCGCATTGTCGAGCCGGTCACCAGCTTCATTCTCGCTGCCGTGGTCAACGACCTGCCTTACCTGATGACTGCACGAACGCTCGAACCTTCGCGCATCCTGCTCGTGCCGGCCGCGCTGATCCGTGAGGTGATTCGCCAGGATACTGCTTTGATGCAGGCGACCATGCGCGAGCTGGCGCTTGCCTATCGCGATCTCGTCCGAGCACTCGTCGATATGAAGCTGCGGCAGTCCGCCGAACGACTTGGCAATTACCTTCTGCAACAGGATACCCGGCAGGATGATGAGGGAACCGTTCAGTTGAGGGCAGAGAAACGCTTGCTCGCTTCGCTTCTCGGTATGACACCGGAAAACCTCTCGCGCGCCTTTTCAGCGTTGGCGGCACATGGCGTTCGTGTCGAGGGGAGCAGCATTTCAATCATCGATCGCGATGCACTCAGCGCCTTCGTGCGGCCTGATCCGATCGCTATTTGACAGCCTAGAACTTTGCCTCGACCTGGAACCAGAATTTGCGCGTATTGGTCGCAAAGTCGTCCGCATCATAGCTGGCGAATTTCGCGAGCAGCTTGACTTGCTTGGTCAGGGGATAGGCGATGAGCGCATCCCACTCGTTCCCGTAAGAGAGTTCACCGCGAGTCGAATCGAAATTGTGATAGGCTATGCGCAAGGTCAGTCCGTTGAGCGCCGACCCCTCACCAAACTTGTATGCCGCGTCTGCGTAAAGGTCGCGCAATCCGTTGGCTGGCGTGGAAAGGAATTTGTCTGCCCAGCCATGGAAGGCGTGCAGTGTCGCCAGTGGCGTCTGCAGGGCAGTGGTACCGTTACCTTCCAGCCGTCCGAAGCCTGCTTTCACCGTAAAGCCTGAGGCATTGAATCCGGGCTCGATCAACAGGTAGTCGAGTCCGAATTCGGCCGGATTGACGGCATGGTTGGACTGACGTGCATACTCGGCAGTGTAGAGCAGCTTGCCGCCTTCCCCAACCGATTGGGCGCCAGCCAACCGCACCCCGAAGGTCTTGCTGCTAGCAGCCGGAGCGGAAGGTATGTCCAGCCAGTAGCCGTAAGCCGAGAGGGTACCGAAATTCGCGATATCATATCCGACGCGCAGGCCGTGAATGTCGTTGTCGCGCCAGATCCCTTGGGTCGAGTCGGGTCCAAATATGCGATTGACCCGCCAAGCATAGAAATAGTCGGCGGTCAGCCCCTTGGCCGCCTTGAGCGAGAGGCGTGCCGCGTCGAGGGTCTGGTCGTTCTGGCGCCAGCCGACCGAGCCGATCCAGCGCTGGTTGTCGAGATTGACAGCCTGACGGCCAACGGTTGCCTGGATCGCCGAAGCTGGCTGCCATCGAAGATACGCCTGATTGAGCAGAGCATCGCTCGGATCGGCCACAACTGGAAACTGGGTTCTTCCGTTGGTCGTGTCGTTGTAATCCTCCGGACCCAGGCGGGCGATGGCTTCGCCTTCGACCAGCGCACTGAATCCGTTCCACTCGCCAAACTTCACACCCGCCTTGAGGCGTAGGGTCGAGGCGGTGGCGTCCTCCGGCAATCCATCCTGATCGACCAGTTCAAGCCGGTAGCGAATGTCGGCATATGGCGTGATGTCCAACTGCGCATCGGTTTCAGCGTGCGCGGCCGACGGGATAAGCGCTGCAGCAACCAGCGCGGCGAGCGGGAGGTTCACTTGATTCATGTTGCCTAGATAGTATCTAGATCGAAGCTGTAATTGATTTCTATCAACGACCGGCTGCACCGCTCGGCTAGACACCCGCGAATGACGGAACAGGATTTCATTCCGCTTACGCCTTCTGAGGCGCTGGAACGCCTCCGGGAGGGCAATCGCCGATTCCTTGAAGATGCGCCGTACCAGCCTCCGATGGACCGGCTTCGTCGTCTTCACCTCGCTGCCGCGCAACGGCCCTTCGCTGCCTACCTCTCGTGTTCAGATTCGCGCGTCCCGCCCGAGCTGTTGTTCGAACGTGGGCTCGGAGAACTCTTCATCGTACGCAACGCTGGCAACACGCTGTGCGCGAGCGCGCTTGGCAGCCTCGAATTCGCAGTTACGCAGCTCGAAGTCCCCCTTATCGTGGTGATGGGTCACGAAGCCTGTGGCGCATTGCGTGCGGCCGTCGCGGTCGCGCGTGAACAGCGACAGTTCTCGGGCAATGTAAGCAAAGTCCTGCAGTCGCTCCTACCCGCGGTGCTCGAGGCCGATCCGTGGGCGCCGGACCTCGTCGATGCTGCCGCGCTCTGCAACGTGCGCAAGGTTGTACGCGAGTTACGCGAGGAAGCTTCACCTGCCCTGCTAGGACCGCAATCGGCTGGCAAGCTGAGGGTGGTTGGGGCCTACTATCATCTCGATAGCGGTCGGGTCGATTTTCTCGATGGTGCGGATTGACGGCAACCATAACTGGGTAGCAGGCGAGCAGGCAGCATGGATAATCGCGATCGACTAGAACTACGGCAGCGGCGAATGGCGTCCGCACCGCCTTTGCTGCGTGGCGGATTTCGCCCCTTTTTTCTAGGCGCAGGCTTGTGGGCGGTAGTCGTAATACCCGTCTGGCTCTGGTCGCTGGAAATGGGGACGATGCGTATCGGGGCGCTCGATCCGCTGGCGTGGCACCGCCACGAGATGTTGTTCGGCTTTGTGGGCGCGGCGATCACAGGCTTTGCGCTCACGGCGGTCCCGAACTGGACCGGGCGGTTGCCGATTGCAGGCTGGCCCCTTGCGGCGCTTGCAATTTGGTGGCTGACGGCGCGCCTCGTGCCTTTCGTGTTGCCCGAACTTCCATTGACTCTGTTGGCGCTCATTGATGCGGGATTCTACCTCGGACTGGCAGGTTTGATTTTGCGTGAAATCCTTCAGGCCAAGAACCGCAACATCCCTGTCGCCTTGGTGATCGCACTATTCGCCATTGCGGACTTGCTCGACTATGCAGGTCTGGCAGGACTCGTCACAACCGACTACGGCGTGCGCGTGGGGATCACGCTCACGGTCATACTGGTTTCGCTGATCGGCGGGCGCATCGTTCCGTCCTTCACCCGCAACTGGCTGCAGAAGGAGCAAATCGGCGGGGAGCTACCCAATGGGCCGAACCGCTTCGATCTCGCGGTGATATTTGTGACAGCCGCGGCATTGATTGCCTGGACGCTAGCCGGATCGACACCAGCTGTCAGTACGGCGCTAATGCTGGCTGGGGCCCTGCAAGCAGTGCGGCTGGCGCGATGGCGAGGATGGCGGACGCTGGCCTCTCCAATCGTCCTGGTGCTCCACCTCGGCTATGCGTGGATTCCCCTTGGCTTGCTCTTACTCGGCGGGGCTGGATTTTATGCATGGCTCCCACAGAGCGCAGGGATTCACGCTCTGGCTGTTGGTGCGCTGGCCGGAATGATCCTCGCGGTGATGACGCGCGCTACGCTTGGCCATACCGGACGAGTGCTCCATGCCGGGCCCGCAACGAGGGCAAGCTATCTCGCACTTCATTTAGCAGCGATCGCCCGTGTATGTGCATCCCTCATCCCCGCCTACTACCTATTGCTGCTGCGTTCTTCCGCAGCACTATGGATTGCCGCCTTTGGCCTGTTTCTGCTCGCCTATGTCCCATTGATGCTGCGCCCACGCGCTGACAATTGAGCTTGAACCCGATGCCAGGCCGTAGCGAGTGGTAGATGGCCGCTTCCTTGAGCGAAATTCAGCCCCAAGATACTGCCTGAAAACGTCAGCTTCTCCAGCAGCAAGGCCTAAGACGGACTGTCCGCAACCGGCCCGGTTGCAGCCAGTCCGAAACGCGCCCCAAATTCCAGACATTGCGCGGGATTCCCGATCTTCCCAATAACTGACTGGCAACCGCCTTCCGTTGCCGCCTTGGGCCAATCTTTCCACACAGTAGTGTCACGTAGAACTAGGGCGACGTTCGGACCTCAACATCAGCTTATATCGCCTCAACCCCGTTTGACCTTGCACCTGATCAATGTTGCAGTGCAAAATGAAGGAATGCGGATCGCGATAATCGATGACAGCACGGCGCGCGCCTCTATTATCGAGGAGGGGCTTAGCGCTGTCACCGGTTGCGAGATCTTCGCAATCAGCGGGCGCGACGGGTTGCTTGCCCGGATCGCGGAAATCAGCCCCGACATCGTTCTAATGGACCTTGGCAACCCTTCCCGCGATGAGCTGGAAGAGTATTTCATCGTAAGCCGGGCGCTTGCCCGACCGATCGCCATGTTCGTCGACGAATCCGACGACGAAGCGATTGCCGCGTCAATTGATGCAGGCGTCTCTGCCTATATCGTGGACGGGCTCTCCGCCAACCGTATCAAACCCTTGCTGGACCTCGCCGTCCGCCGTTTCAATGCCTTCGCCCGGCTTCAGTCCGACCTTGCCGAAGCGCAAGGAAAGTTGGCCGAGCGCGAGACGATTGACCGGGCCAAGCGCATTTTGATGAACAGCAAGGGCGTAACCGAGCCGGAAGCCTACGGCGAACTACGGCGCAAGGCGATGTCATCGAATAAGCGCATCGTCGACATTGCCGAGGCTGTGGTCACGGCTCACGAATTGTTGGGGGATTGATGGCCGAGAAATTCACAGTCGGGTTCCTGCCGCTGGTCGATGCCTGCCTTCCCATCCTGGCGGCCGAGCACGGCTTCGCAGCGGCGGAAGGGGTGGAGCTGAGCTTTGTACGCGACGTCAGCTGGGCGACAGTGCTCGACCGGTTGCTCTATGGGCAGAGTGACGCGGCTCATCTCGTTGCGCCGCTCGCCATCGCCACGACCCTGGGGCGTGGGCGTCCAGCACAGCAACTTGCCGCTCCATTCGTACTCGGACTGAACGGCAATGCGATCACCCTGTCGCAAGCGTTGGCCGAAAGCGTTTGCCCTGGCGATGGGCTGGGCGACCCCAAGGCGGTCGGCGCGGCCCTGCGTGATGAAGTTGCGCGCAATCTCGCCAGTGGACGAAAGCTCCGCTTCGGCGTGGTCCACCGCTATTCAAGTCACAACTACATGCTTCGCTATTGGCTGGCATCCTGCGGTATCCGACCTGACGAAGACCTTGAGATCGTCACTGTCGCACCACCGTTTTGCGCCGACGCTCTCGGAGCGGGAGAGATCGACGGCCTATGTGTCGGTGAACCATGGAACAGTGTTGCGGTCGATCGTGGCGCCGGGCGGATCGTGCTGGCGACCGCGCAGATATGGCGGCGCGGGGTTGAGAAGGTCCTTGCGATGCGCGCTGATCGGATCGAGCAGCGGCGCCCCGCTGTCGAGGCACTTATTCGCGCGATGCGGGAAGCGGCGAGGCATTTCGTCGATCCCGCCAATTGGGAGAGCAACGCTGCGATCCTGGCACGCCCAGAATACTGCAACGCGTCGCCCGATCTGATCCTGCGCGCCATCTCCGACCAGCTGATTCTTCGGACCGGAGGGACTCCCTTCGCCTATTCCGACTTCATGTTCCAGTATCGCGAGGCTGCCAACTTCCCGTGGGTCAGCCAGGCACAGTGGCTCTATACCCAGCTCGTTCGCTGGGATGGGCTGCCATACGATGCCAATGAGGCCGTGAAGGCTGCACGGGTCTTTCGCCCCGACGTCTATCGCAGTGCGCTGAAGGGCACTGGCGACGTGCTTCCGGGCGCGAGTTCCAAAGTCGAAGGGAGTCTTTTGGGCCCTACTTCGGTCACTGCCCAGCAAGGTACCATGACCTTGACCGAGAACAGTTTTTTCGATGGCGCCCCCTTCGATCCGGATCATCTCGAGCAATATATTGCGTCGCAGCGATAATGCTGCATTGCAAAAATTACACTTGCGCGATGGCAAGCGAATCGCTTATTGCATGAGCGAACGGAGAGGCCGCTCAAGGTTGGGCAGTCGCGATGCTCCGCTTCGAAATTCGAAATTGCGTGGCAACGTAGCCGCCCGATCTGGTCCTCAATGGATCATGTCGAGGCGGCCTTTTTGCGTTGTGCGCCAGATGAAGGACTGACGCGATGAACAAGCATGGAGGTTTCCGTCTCGACCGACGCGGAGTGATGGTTGCCGTGGTCGCGAGCTTTGTCCTTGCAGGCTGCAGCGGTAGCGCCAGCGAGGGTGGGGACAAGGTCGTGGCCGCAGCGATCGACGGGCAGGTCGAAAGGCCCAATCTCAAGCTCGGCTTCATCAAGCTCACGGACATGGCTCCACTAGCGATCGCCAAGGAGAAGGGTTTCTTTGCCGAAGAGGGCCTCAACGTCACGCTCGAACCGCAGGCCAACTGGAAAGTCCTGCTAGACGGCGTGATCGGCGGTCAACTTGACGGCGCGCATATGCTTGCAGGGCAGCCAATTGCCGCGACCATCGGCTACGGCACGCAGGCCAATCTTATTGCGCCGCTCAGCCTCGACCTCAACGGCAATGCGATAACCCTGTCGAATCGCGTCTGGCAGGACATCAAGCCTTCACTCCCGACCGAGGGTGGTAAGGTCAAGCATCCAATCTCAGCCAGTGCACTGAAGCCGGTGGTCGCAAAGTACGAACAACAGGGCAAGCCGTTCAACATGGGCATGGTCTTCCCGGTCAGCACGCACAACTATGAACTACGCTACTGGCTCGCGGCAGGTGACCTCAACCCGGGCTACTATGCTCCGGGCGATGTGGGTGGGACTGTATCAGCCGATGTGAAGCTTTCGGTCACCCCGCCACCCCAGATGCCAGCAACGCTCGAAGCCGGCACGATCGAAGGTTACTGTGTCGGCGAACCGTGGAACCAGGCTGCAGTCCAGAAGGGAATCGGCGTGCCGGTCATCACTGACGATGAGATTTGGCATGACAATCCGGAAAAGGTCCTTGGGCTGCGCGAAGATTTCGCGGCGAAGTATCCCGCTACCACCGCCGCTCTGCTGCGTGCGATAATCAAGGCACAGCAATGGCTCGACGCCGATAGTGGCGCCAACCGCGCGGAGGCGGTGAAGATCCTTTCGCAGCCGAACTATGTCGGTGCCGACGAAGCTGTGATTGCCGCCAGCATGACAGGAAAGTTCACCTTTGAGAAAGGTGACACGCGTGACGCCAAAGGTTTCAACATCTTCTTCGATAAGTTTGCCGGCTATCCATATTATTCTGATGCGATCTGGTACCTTACGCAGATGCGCCGGTGGGGCCAGATTGCCGAGGACAAGCCGGACAGCTGGTATTTCGAAACTGCCAAGGCAGTATACCGACCCGACCTCTATCTCGCGGCAGCAAGCAAGCTGGTGAAGGACGGGGTGATCCCCGGCACCAGTGTCCCCGAGACCGACGGATATCGCGGCGAGCAGGGCGGCTTCATCGACGGCATCACCTACGATGGTCACCAGCCCAACGCCTACCTCGCAAAATTTAAGATCGGCCTGAAGAAGGGCCAGAAGGTCACCGCGGCTGGGGTCAGCGGCAGCTGACGCTCACCGCCCCGATTGCAACAGAGATGAGCAAGGATACCAATGCCATGGCAACCGCATTCGCCAATTCGGGGCCTTTCGAACAATCGAAAGCCTGCACGCCGGAGGTTGGGGAGGCGCCAGTACTTGAAAAGCGCGCGGGCGCGGAAACCGAGCCTGCGGAGACGCCCGGAATTGCCGCCACCGCTTTGGCCGGAAAGCTGTCCACACTGCTCAGGTCGCTGGTAGCTCCCGTCATCGGTATCCTCGCCTTCCTGTTTCTGTGGGCCGCATTGGCGCCGCAGGTCGATACCTCGCTCGGCGCGCTGCCGGGACCAGTGGAAGTCGGCGAACAAGGCGTAGCTCTGTATGAGGAATGGGGCGCCGCCAAGGACCTCGAAGCGCGGTTCTATGCCGACCAGGATGCGCGCAATGAGGCAGCAATTGCGGCAGGCAATCCTGGTGCGGTGCAGGCCTTCGAATACGCCGGACCACCGACTTTCCTCGACCAGATCGCAACCTCGCTTGAAACAGTCGCGCTTGGCTTCCTCCTCGCGACGCTGGTCGCTGTACCGATCGGGCTTCTGGCGGGTCTATCGCCCGTTTTCAACGCAGCGATCAATCCTTTGGTCCAGATCATGAAGCCGGTCAGTCCTCTGGCCTGGCTGCCGATCGTAACGATGGTGATCTCTGCCTTGATCACCAGCGCGGATCCGATCCTGCCCAAGGCATTCGTGATCTCTGCCCTAGTGGTGATGCTTTGCTCCCTGTGGCCGACGCTAATCAATACGGCGGTAGGTGCGAGCAGTATCGACAAGGACCTGCTCAACGTCGGACGGGTGCTCAAGCTGGGCTTCCTTGCCAAGCTGAGCAAGCTCGTCCTGCCGGCGAGCCTGCCTTACATCTTCACCGGCATGCGCCTGTCGCTTGGCGTAGGCTGGATGGTGCTGATCGCGGCCGAAATGCTCGCGCAGAATCCAGGCCTCGGGAAATTCGTGTGGGACGAGTTCCAGAACGGTTCGAGCCAATCGCTCGCGCGGATCATGTTCGCGGTGATCGTGATTGGCCTGATCGGCTTCCTGCTCGACCGCTTGATGATGATCCTGCAGTCGCTCGCCTCGAAGAACCACACGGTCTGACGGAGGACTTGATGAGCGAACTTCCCATCCTCTCTCTACGCGGTGTCAGCAAGTCCTATACCGGAAAGACCGGCATTTCGAGCCATGTGCTTGAACGGATCGACCTCGATGTCCACGAAGGCGAGTTCATCGCGATCCTCGGCTTCTCGGGTGCAGGAAAGACCACGCTGATTTCGGCGATCGCCGGGCTGGTCGAACCCGACGAGGGCGAGATCCTGCTTCGAGGCAACCCGATCGACGGACCGGACAAGGAACGCGGGCTCGTATTCCAGTCCTATTCGCTGTTCCCCTGGCTGGCGGTCGAACAAAACGTCGCCTTGGCGGTCGATGCCGTGCACAAGGATCGCACCAGGGCTGAGCGTGCGGCGCTAGTGAAGCAGAAGGTCGAATTGGTTGGCCTTGGTCATGCGATGGATCGCAAGCCGGCGCAGCTGTCCGGCGGAATGCGCCAGCGCGTGGCGGTGGCCCGCGCACTGGCGATGGAGCCAGAGATCCTGCTCTTAGACGAGCCGCTTTCGGCGCTCGATGCGCTCACTAGGGCGAAACTGCAGGACGAGATTGAGCGCATCCGCAAGGAAGAGAAGCGTACGATCATCCTGGTGACCAACGATGTCGACGAGGCCTTGTTGCTCGCGGACCGCGTCGCCGTGCTGACCCCTGCACCCGGTGCAACCATTGGCCAGATCTACGATGTCGACGTCGCACGGCCTCGCGATCGCGAAAGGGTCAACGACGACTCGCACTTCCAAACGCTGCGCAAGCAGATCGTATCCTATCTCGGTTCGCTCAATGAAGAATCGGGTTCGATCGGTGAAAGCTCGGTCGATTTGCCTAGGGTGACCCCGCTTGACCTTGCCCCGCCGCCCAGGGCCTATCGCGAAGCGGCACAGTCTGCCGTTTCGACGCGCTATCTCGAATTCTTCAAGCTCGACAAGGTATACCCCACTCCCAAGGGTCCGCTGAAGGTGGTCGAGAACTTCAACTTGTTGATGGACCGCGGCGAGTTCGTGTCGCTCATCGGCCATTCGGGTTGTGGCAAGTCCACTGTCCTGACGATGGCTGCCGGCCTCAACGCGATCAGCGGCGGCGGCATCGTCCTCGACAACCGCGAGATCGACCTCGCTGGGCCAGACAAGGCGGTGGTGTTCCAGGCGCCCAGCCTCATGCCTTGGCTGACCGCGCGGCAGAACGTCGCGTTGGGAGTCGAGCGTGTCTACCCGCACGCCAGCCGAGCAGAACGGCGCGATATCGTCGACTATTACCTTGAGCGCGTCGGCCTCGTCGATGCTATGGAGAAGATGGCCGCTGAATTGTCTAACGGCATGCGTCAGCGCGTCGGCATTGCACGGGCGTTCGCGCTGAGCCCACGCCTACTGCTACTCGACGAACCCTTCGGGATGCTCGACAGCCTCACCCGTTGGGACCTGCAGGATGTGCTGGTAGAGGTGTGGAACCGCACCAAGGTCACTGCGATCATGGTCACGCACGACGTAGACGAAGCGATCCTGCTCGCCGATCGGGTGGTGATGATGACCAATGGACCCAAGGCCACCATTGGAAAGATTCTCGAAGTGGACCTGCCGCGCCCCCGCGACCGGCGGGCGCTGCTCGACCACCCGAAATTCTATCAGTATCGGCAAGAGGTACTGCACTTCCTTGCCGAATACGATCACGGACCGCAGGCACAGGCGGCCTGAATTATGGGAGAGCGGCGGGCGGCAATGTCGCCGCGCGCCGATGCCAATTCAACGCCGGATTTCTCCGGCGATCCGATCGGCGGGCAACGACGCTCGCCTTCCGCACCCGGCCCGCTGCGGGCCGAATGGGAGGTGTTATGCGTTATTTTTTGCTCTGTTGTGCCGTCGTACCAGCCACTATCGTCGCGCCCCCTGTCGCGGCAGCCGAAGGTGATCCGATCAAGTTTGTCGAGGGGGTGACCTTCGACCCGATCATCGACCTGCGCTTGCGTGTCGAGACCGTCGACCAGCCGACTTTCGTCGACGATGCTACCGCCCTCACCTTACGCGGTCGCGCGGGATTTGAAGTAGCCAAGAACGGGTTCTCACTGCTGGTCGAGGGAGAGGGCACGCTGGCCATCGTCAGCGACTATAACGACACCATCCCGGGCAACGGGCTGGAGCCTAACCCTGTCGTTGCCGACCCAGACAATGTCGAACTCAACCGCCTCCAGGTGGCCTACAAGATCAAGGGCTTCGGACTGACCGCTGGTCGTCAACGCATCAACATCGACAACCAGCGCTTCGTCGGCGCAGTCGGGTGGCGCCAGAACGAACAGACTTTCGACGCAGTACGCGGGCAGGCGACGATCGGTCCGGTTTCGCTCAATGCGACCTATTCGAACAGCCAGCGCACGATCTTCGGCCACGAGAGCCCTAGCAACAAGTTCGACGGCGACATTGTCTTGCTCAATGCGGGCGTGAAAACCGGGCCAGCGAACGTCAAGGCATTCGCTTACCTCATCGATTATGACACCCGCCTAGCGTTCTCGAGCCAGACCTACGGTGTCCTCGCGACCGGTGGATTTCCCATCGGCAAGGCGAAGATCAATGTCTTGGCAAGTTATGCCCATCAGTCCGACTACCAAGGTAATCCGGTGCCCTTCGCCGCGGACTATTTCAACTTCGAGTTGGGCGGCACCGTCGCGGGTTTTTCGTTGAAGGCCGGATATGAGGAGCTGGGCAGCGACGATGGCGCGGCCAGCTTCCAGACGCCGCTTGCGACGCTCCATGCCTTCAATGGTTGGGCGGACCTGTTCCTGACCACACCGACCAACGGTTTACGCGACTACTACGTGAGCGCGTCCAAGGGCTTCAAGGTCAAGGCTTTGCCTGGACTGAAGGTCGCCGCCACCTATCACAAGTTCGAGAGCGATTTCGGCGGCGTGGACTATGGCGAAGAGTTCGACGCCTCGCTCGGCATCAAGCTGGGTCGGGTCGGCCTGCTGGCCAAATATGCCACCTACAATGCCGATGCGTTCCAGGTGGATACGGACAAGTTCTGGCTGCAGGCGGAAATCAGTTACTAAGTCGATGAGGTGCCCGGGGCGACGGGCGATCCTGGAGAGGGCGGGCTTCCGCGCCCGTCCTCTCACATCAGCAATGCTGCAGTGCAATATATGCTTGTCGCTACAGCAATCGTAAGGTAAAAGGAGCTATTCGGAATCGCCTGTCTGCAGTTGGACAAGGCAAACGGTTCCGAACAACATTTGAAAATTGCGTGGCAATGGCGCCGCCTGGTCTGTTCCTTCCGGAACGCGACTTGGCGGCTTTTTTGCGTGCGCGTTTGGCCCGGAAAGGGGCTGGAGGAATGAGTGTGAACGCGCAAAGCAAAGTCGGCACCGGAACGGGCGCGCGGTCGCGCGAACGATTGGTGGTAATCGGCAATGGCATGGCAGGTTGCCGGGCGGTAGAGGAAATCCTCGATCGCGATCCTGATCGCTTCGACATCACGATTTTCGGTGCGGAACCTCGCGTCAACTACAACCGCATCATGCTGTCGCCGGTCCTCGCGGGCGAAAAGAGCTTCGACGAGATCGTGATCAATTCGACTGACTGGTACGCCGACAACGCGATTACACTCATCTCGGGGGACCCGGTGGTCCGGATCGATCGAGAGACGCGCCAGCTGACCACTCGGTCGGGGCACGTTGAAAATTATGACCGGCTGCTGATTGCAACCGGCTCCGATCCCTTCGTCATTCCCGTCCCAGGCAAGGATTTGCCCGGTGTCGTGACCTTCCGCGATCTCGACGATGTCGACAAGATGGTCAGCGCCGCAGCGAAGGGCGGCAATGCCGTTGTGATTGGCGGCGGCCTGCTGGGGCTGGAGGCGGCTCATGGCCTGAGTCTGCGCGGGATGCAGGTCACGGTCATTCACCTCATGCCCACGCTGATGGAGCGCCAACTCGACGAGGCGGCCGGCTGGCTACTCAAGAACGAACTTGAACGCCGCGGCCAAACGATCCTGACCGGCGCGGACACCGCAGAAATCGTCGCAAGGGATGGTCACGTCGGTGGAGTCAGACTGAAGGACGGAACCGAAATTCCGGCAGAAATCGTCGTCATGGCAGTGGGTATCCGTCCCAATACTCAGCTGGCTCAGACCGCCGGGCTTGAAGTCGGGCGCGGGATCATCGTCGACGACCATATGGTTACCTCCGACCCCGCAGTCCTGGCGGTGGGCGAGTGCGTCGAGCACCGCGGGTCCTGCTATGGCCTCGTTGCTCCGCTGTGGGAGATGTGTCGGTCGCTGGCCGATGGACTCACCGATCAGCCAAATGGCTATGAGGGATCGGTCACCTCTACCAAGCTCAAGGTCAGCGGCATCGACGTCTTCTCCGCCGGCGACTTCTCGGGCGGCGACGATTGCGAAGACATCGTCATGCGCGATGCCGCTCGCGGGATCTACAAGCGTGTTGTGGTCCGTGAAAACCGGCTCGTCGGCGCCGTACTCTATGGCGATACCGCCGACGGCAGCTGGTACTTCGATCTTCTGAAGAAGGGCGAAGATATCGCTGGAATCCGCGAAGCCTTGATCTTCGGACAGGCCTTTGCCGCAGGGGGCGCACTCGCGGACCCTAGTGCCGCCGTTGCTGCCCTTTCGGACGACGCAGAAATCTGCGGCTGCAACGGCGTATCGAAGGCCAAAGTCGTCGCCTGCATCGGTGCCGGAGCACATAGCCTCGACGCAGTCCGTTCCACCTGCAAGGCGTCGGCCAGCTGCGGGAGCTGCACCGGACTGATCGAAAGCCTGCTGGCGCTGGCTCTGGGTGACGACGCGGTCGAGTCCGGACCGAGGACCATGTGCAAATGCACCAGTTTCACTCACAACGATGTGCGCCGACTGATCCTCGAAAGGGATCTCAAGGCGATCCCGGAAGTCATGCAGGAACTGCATTGGACCACTCCCGACGGCTGCTCATCGTGTCGCCCTGCATTGAACTACTATCTGCTTTGCGCCTGGCCCGGCGAATATCGCGATGACGAACGGAGCCGTTTCGTCAACGAACGTCTCCACGCGAACATCCAGAAGGATGGAACCTATTCGGTGGTCCCACGCATGTGGGGCGGCCTGACTAATCCGCGCGAATTGCGTGCGATCGCCGATGTGGTGGAGAAGTACGATGCGCCGATGGTCAAGGTGACCGGCGGCCAGCGGCTCGACATTTTCGGGATCAGGAAGGAAGACCTGCCCGCCGTCTGGGCCGACCTCAATGCAGCAGGGATGGTTTCAGGTCATGCCTATGGCAAGGCGCTGCGTACGGTGAAGACCTGCGTCGGTAGCGAATGGTGCCGCTTCGGGACCCAGGATTCTACCGGCCTGGGGGTCAAGCTCGAGCAGCTTACCTGGGGCAGCTACATGCCGCACAAGTTCAAGATGGCGGTTAGCGGATGCCCGCGCAATTGTGCCGAAGCGACGATCAAGGACTTTGGGGTCGTCTGCGTCGACAGCGGCTACGAGCTCCACATCGGCGGCAATGGCGGGATCAAGGTCCGCGCAACCGACTTGTTGTGCAAGGTCGAAACAGAAGAAAAGGCGATGGAAATCTGTATCGCCTTCATCCAGCTCTATCGCGAAGAGGCCCACTACCTCGAGCGCACCGCCCCATGGCTGGAGCGCATGGGTCTGACGTGGATTAAGGCGCAACTCTTCGATGATCCGGAGGCGATTCATACGCTCGCAGATCGCTTCCGCCTTTCTCAGAAGTACTGGCAGGTCGACCCTTGGGAAGGCCGCGCAAAGGGAGCCCATCGCGAACTGCATGATCATCTCGGCGAAATCCGACCCTTCAGGCTGGAGAATGCGTGATGGACGCGAGGTGGATCGACATCGGCCCGGTTTCGCAGATCGAGCCCGGCACCGCCCGCACTCTGCCAGTACAGAACGGCGAGGAAGTCGCGGTGTTTCACACGCTGCGCGGCGAAGTCTACGCGCTGATCAACAAGTGCCCCCACAAGCAGGGGCCGCTGAGTCAGGGCATCGTGCACGGCGACAGCGTATCCTGCCCGCTGCACAACTGGCGCATCTCGCTCAAAAGCGGGAGGGCGCTCGACGATGACGAAGGCTGCACGCCGACCATTCCGGCCAAGCTCGATGCAGGACGCATTTACCTGCTGCGTGAAGCGGTGCTTGTGCAGAAGGTTGCTTGAGAGACATGGCAGCGATCCTTACGACTTGCGCCTATTGCGGTGTCGGTTGTGGCATCGCAGCCAAGGTTGTCGGCGACCGCAAGGTCTCCATTGCCGGCGACAAAGACCATCCTGCCAATCGCGGTGCCCTGTGTTCCAAGGGAATCCACCTGGGTGAGACCGTGGGACTGGAGGGACGCCTCCTGCACCCGATGATCGGCGAGGAGCGTGTCGAGTGGGATCGCGCACTGGACGAAGTTGCAGGCCGAATGCGCGAATGTGTTGAGACCTATGGTCCGGATAGCGTCGCCCTCTATGTCTCGGGCCAGTTGTTGACCGAGGATTATTACGTAGCCAACAAGTTGGCCAAGGGCTTCATCGGCACTGGCAATATCGACACCAATTCCCGCTTGTGCATGGCCAGCGCAGTGGCCGCGCATCAGCGGGCCTTTGGCGAGGATGTTGTCCCCTGCAGCTACGAAGACCTCGACTGCGCCGAACTGATTGTGCTGGTCGGCTCGAACACGGCCTGGTGCCACCCCGTGATCTGGCAAAGGATCGAACGGGCCCGCGAACAACACGGAACCCGACTGGTGGTGATCGACCCGCGCCGGACGGAAACAGCCGAAAGGGCCGACTTGCACCTCGCCGTTCGTCCCGACGGAGATGTCGCGCTGTTCAACGCATTGCTTGGCGAGATGCTCGCGCGGGGCCTGGTCGACCAAGACTTTCTGGCAGCACACTGCACCATCCCAGCACAATTCTGGGACAGCCTCGACTGTAGTCCCGGGGTGCCTGCCGAGGTCTTTAGCCGCTTTGCCGATATGGTGGCCGAAAGCCCGCGCACGGTAACCCTGTTTAGCCAAGGCGCGAATCAATCGGTCGGTGGAACGGACAAGTGCAATGCGATCACCAATCTCCACCTCGCAACAGGTCGCATAAACCGGCCAGGTGCCGGGCCGTTCTCGATCACGGGCCAGCCCAATGCGATGGGTGGTCGCGAGGTCGGCGGCCTTTCGAGCATGCTTGCAGTGCACCTTGGATTTTCGCTGGCCGAGCGGGCCGACGTAGCCACTTTCTGGAAAACCGATCACCTTTGCAAGGGGCCGGGCTTGAAGGCCATCGACCTGTTCAGGGCTGTCCATGACGGGCGGATCAAGTTCTTGTGGATCATGGGCACCAACCCCGCCGTTTCGATGCCCGACGCCGGCTTCGTTCGCGAAGCCCTGGCACGTTGTCCGACGCTGGTCGTTTCGGAGATCATGGCCGAAACGGACACAAGTCGCTTCGCTCATGTCAGATTGCCGGCGCTGGGATGGGGCGAAAAGGACGGCACCGTAACAAACTCAGAACGACGGATCAGTCGCCAGCGCGCACTGTTCACACCGCCGGGAGAAGCTCGCGCTGACTGGCAGATCATTTGCGAGGTTGCACGGCTGACGGGCTTTGAGGAGCATTTCTCATTCGACTCTGCGGCCGACGTGTTTCGCGAATACGCCGCCATGAGTGCGCTCTCTGGCGCCTACGGCAAGCTGTTTGACCTGACTGCCTGGGCCGATTGCAGCGATGCGGAATACGATACAATGCGGCCGTTCCGGTGGGGTGGGCGGCATCCCTGCGCAGCCCGATTTCCGGCAGAAGGTGGCAAGGCGCGTCTCGTGCGCGTGACTGCACCGGTCACTCCTTCGCAACAACCCGATTTCCCCTTGCGCCTCAACACCGGTCGGTACCGTGACCAATGGCACACCATGACCCGAACTGGATTGAGCCCCAAGTTGTCGATCCATCGCCGCGAACCCAGGGTCGAAGTGCATCCTGATGTCGCGAGCGAGATCGGCCTCCTTGATGGAGGGCTAGCGAGGGTCGGCACGCCTTTCGGCGAAAGCATCTATCGCGTCGAACTTTCAGAGGCAGTTCGACCTTCAGAGATATTCGTACCAATGCACTGGAGCGATGGCCTGAGCGCTGGGGGGCGAACCGGAAGGCTGGTCCAGCCCACGGTCGACCCGCATTCGGGCCAACCCGGTTTCAAGAATACCGCAGCGCGCATCGCACCCTTTAGGCCAGAGTGGCGGGCGTTTCTCGCCGGCCGCGTCCGTATCCGTCCTACAACGGACTACTGGAGCGCAAGCCGGGTTGAAAAGGGCTGGATCACCGAACTTGCGGGGATGGGATCGGTCGACTTCGACTACCTGATGCCACCAGGCGAGCGCAGCGAGGCATCCGACATGCAGGCCGGAATGAAGCGATTGGCAGTGAGCGCACAGGACGGTTCGCTCGAAGCCGTCCTGTTCATCACTCGCAGCGGAACGCTCCCCCCGCGTGAGTGGATTTCGGACCAGCTCGGCACTGACTTCGCCTCGGTCACGGAGTGGTTAGCAGGTCGTCCGTTGACCCCGCTTCAGGACTGCGGTCCGACTGTGTGCGTATGCCATGGGGTTGGAGAACTGGATATCCTGAGTGCGATCGATGCCGGCGCTGAGGATGTCGCGACCATAAGCAAATGCACCAAGGCTGGAACCAATTGTGGTTCTTGTCGCCCCATCATTTCGCGATTGCTCGACGGACACGGCGCACGGTTGACAGAGGTTCGCTGATGGCTCTGATTGATCCCGGAGAGGTTTGGCTGGTCGGTGCAGGCCCGGGCGATCCCGATCTTCTGACGCGTAAGGCAGAGGCGCTGATCCGCGCGGCCGATATTGTCTTCCACGATGCACTTGTCGGAATGGGAGTTCTTGAACTCGTACCCCCGCATGTCGAGTTGGTCTGCGTCGGGAAGCGTTCGGGCCGTCATTCGAAGAGCCAGGCGGCGATCGACACTCTTATTGTCGAAGCCGCCCTGACCGGTAAGCGCGTTGTTCGGCTCAAGGGAGGCGACCCGGCGATCTTTGGCCGTGCCACCGAAGAACTCGAAGCGTGCCGCACCGCCGGGATCCTCGTGTACATCTGCCCCGGCATTACCGCCGCAAGCGCTGCCGCAGCCTCGCTTGGCTGTTCCCTGACCTTACGAGGATTTGCCCGACGCCTCACGCTCGTGACGGCCCACCTGCGTGAGGGCGGTGAGGTTGCGCTCGATTGGAAGGCCTTGGCCGATCCCGAAGCAATGTTAGCGATCTATATGGGTAAGGCGGCGGCACGCGCGCTGAGCGCAGGCCTGATTGACGCGGGCTTAGCCCCTTCGACTCCGGTGGCAGTGATCGAGAACGCCAGCCTTCCGCAGGAGCGTCATTTCATCGGCACGCTCGGACTCCTCCCACTCCTGGCGCGAACGGCATTGAAGGGTGGCCCTGCCCTGATCCTGGTGGGGCCATCCGTATCACATTCAGCACCAATAGCGACGCAAAGGCAGATGCTAAAACCGAACTCCAGTTTAGAACAACGCACTTGATGAGCCAGCCACCGCCCTCCCTGATTGACGGTCACGGGCCGGTTCGCATACCTGCGCTTGTCTTTGACTGACGTCTGTGATTTTCGCTGCACCTACTGCTTGCTCGATTGATACCGCAAGAGCTGGGACAGACCATCCGAACGCTCGCTGACCGAGATCCGTCGCGCCGTGCGGGGGTTCGCTTCATTCGAAGTGTGGAAGGTGAGGCTGACAAGCGGCGAGCCTACGCTACGGCGTGATTTCGGGGGGTCGCCCAAGCGGTATCGGTCACACTGGGTGTTCGTCACGTCGCCATGACAACGAATGGATAGGGCCTTCCAAAGAACGCGCAGCGCCGGCGTAATGCCGGGGTTGGCGCGATCAATGTCAGGGTGGATTCCCTCGACCCATCGAACTTTGCAGCGGTCCCAGGTCACGACCGGCTGGCGGAAGTCATGGCGGGTTTCGAGAGCATAAGTATTGAACGCGGTGTTGATGCTTGGAATCAACGACCATGAACTGGATTCGATGATGCAGGATGGGTACACCTTCCTCGTGACGCCGGTGCGGGTCCGACGATAAAGCTCGGCCACCCTTCTTCCAAGGGGCGCATTGGAATCATTGCGCCCTATGCCAGAGGCTTCTCTGATAGCTGCATCCGACTCAGGCTTGGATCGGACGGTCGGATGCACTTGCGCCTGTTCGGTGACGGCGGAATTGGTACGACACCTCATCTCGTATCGATTGAAGGTTGAATAGTTCGGCTTGGAAACGCCGAGTAAGTGTCATTCGTCTCTCATACGCCGCTCTGCTTCCGCGAGAGATTCCATGTCGTTCACGTCAAAAAAGGGGTCTTTGCCTGGACTCTTATCCCACCGAAGCCTCTTGGCGCCAATTTCATCTGCATAGCGCCAGATGGCACGACCCCCACTCCTTATAAAGGCTTCCAAATGGGCCGGGTCCGAGCGCCAAAGAGCGGCAAGGGACTGAGGGCGCCCCTCGCATACGGGTATCACAGCCGGAGAATCCCCCAACTCTTCGTTGAGACGCGCCAAGAGATCGACTGGCAGGAATGGTTGGTCACAGCCGACCAGCAACACGGAACAACGGCCCCTATCCTTTGCAAAGGCGAGTGCGCTGTGGAGGGCCGCGATCGGACCCAGATTGCCCTCTAGATCGATGAGTAGGGGTAGGTTCCTGTCGGGCGACTTTCGAGCATCGCGAAGGCTTATTGCCACGAGATCCGATTGTGCCCCTGCCCAATCCGACATCCGCCTAAACAGCGACACGCCCCCGAGTTCTCTGGCTGGCTTCTGCCCTCCCATCCGCTTGCCCACGCCACCGCAAGCAATGACAATGCATGACTTCTGAGACGACGCTGACGAATCCTTCATGGGCTGCACGATAGCATCAGGAAATCAGATCGATAGTCACCGGCGAAAGAGTTAGGTCGTCCATGAGATGGCAGGGGCACGGCTACTGATTGGCACTCTTCAAGAATTCGCGCGCAAAGGAGCCCGTTGGGTGCGGGACCTCTCCTGCCCCAAGTCCAAACTTGTCCATTAGTTGAATGCGCTGACGTCAGGGTTGCGCACAATCTGCATACCTTAGCTGGAAAGTTGGCCTTCCGTTGTCTCGAAGCAAAGACGCCTGGCTCCCATCGTTGCTGTCTGGTGATGAGACAATTCATGTCAGCCGAACTCAGCAGAAGCGATCTTTTGCAGATCGGTCTTATCCCGGAGTATAGCCAGCAAGCTGAACGAGTCCGCTTTGCCAACTTGAATAGGCGCAGCAGCTTTGGGGAACTGACGGCTGCCACGCAAAATTGCACGATCCAGGCTTGAACAGTCCGGCCAAGGGATAATCGACGCTTGAACCAGCTCAAAGGATTCAGGGAGCCAATCTCGCACAGATAGTGGAGGTGGCGATGCCACTGCTGACCAAACATGAGACGACCCTCTTGCCGCCTGTGCAAGGCAGATGGTTCAAGATGGCACTCCAGGCCATCATTTGGCTGGGCACAACGATTCTTCTGCTGCTGCCCAAGCGGCCCTTTGGCGGAGGAGAGATCGAGCTGATCTATGATCCGGCGAATCTCTCAAGTCCGCTCAACATTCACGACCAGTATTTGCGCACATAAGATCTAGGATCGCCCTCCGTTCGGATCGTGTCGCCAAAGACGAGTGTTTGTCGTTCCGGCGCAGCGTATGGCTGCCAGTCGGGAACATGGCCGTTGTTAGGGTTGCCTGTAGCTGCGAATGCGGCCCAGCTGGAGGCGATCGCTTTGGCGAGCGCGACCGCTTCCTTGCCCGAGCCATTGAGAGCCCCACGCGTGTTGTAGAGGCTGGGCGCGACATCGATGCCATGCACGGCACCGAATCTGCCGTCGGCCGCCGGACTTGGTGCGGTCCACAGGTATGTCCAGACCGGTGCCCCTTGCTGTTTCGCCTTAAGTTCGGCCTGGGCAAATGCTGCCTTGCGAAACATCAGATCGGAGTCGAGCCGAGCGGCGATGAGGAAGGGTTTTGCCCCCGCGTCCTCCTCGCGATAGTCCGCCAATGCATCCTTTGCCCGCCCGCCAAGCCGCTGCTCTGCAAATGCGAGGAGTTCTGCTTCCGACATCGCGAAGTTGCCCATGCGATATGCGCGCTCATCGAGGGCGGTAGATATGATCATGGGTACATTGGCGGAAATGGGCGGAGCATCTGGGTCCCAAGGGTGGCGTGGCAGCGCAATTCCGTCGACTACAGGTGCAAAGGACCGTGGCGCTTCGCCCTTTGCCCTATCGGCCGCTTCGAGTTTCGCCTGGGTCTCGAGCAAGACGGTCCAGGGAACCTGCTGCAGTTTGCGAGCATCGGCTGGCAGGATATCGAGCGCATCGAGGAGCCGCTTTGCGGTAGCCGTTGCCATCTCCGGTGGCATCATGCGTAAGGCCGATCCGCTCATCACGCCAGCGCGGTGGAACAGGCCCTGGCCACCTGGCATTGCCATCAGGACGCTAGTCTTGGCACCGCCACCTGATTGCCCATAGACAAGCACACGATCGGGATCGCCGCCAAAGGCCGCGACGTTCTCCTTCAGCCAGGCAAGGGCCGCCACGATGTCCTGCATCCCCACCGTGCCCGACGTTGCGAACTCTTCCCCGGCGAACTCGGCCAGATGGAGAAACCCGAATGCACCAAGCCGGTGGTTGATCGCCACCACGACGCAGTCGGCAAAGCGGGCCATCTGTTCGCCGTCCATGCCCACTGAATTACCTGACCCGCTATAGAAGCCACCGCCATGCAGGACGACGATAACGGGGCGCTTGGCATTGAAGTCGAGATTTGGCGACCATAGGTTGAGAGTGAGATTGTCTTCTCCCATTCCCGAAGGATTGCGGTCGACCATGATGAGGTCGGCGTAGACCGAGCGGCGATCCCCGGGCAATTGCGGCGCGACGTCCGACCAGTGCAGTGCATCGCGGATGCCAGCCCAGGGCTTGACCGGCTGGGGAGGCATGAACCGGTTGGTGCCCGATGTATCTGCGGCGTAATGAATGCTGCGGAAGGTCGCCACGCCTCCCGTTGCCAAGCCGCGGAGCTTCCCTTGGGCGGTCTCCACCACCGGGAACAGTCCGGCCGCAGAAAGCGGTCGGGTCAGGATCGCGGCCCCAGCGGCCAAGCCGGTGCCCATTACGGCCCTTCTCGTAATCATCGGTCATCTCTCCCCATGGAACGAATCCACAAATCTCACATTTATTGACATTCTAACCAATTGCCAGCAGGAAATAAGAGATTTTGAGAATGCGGTATGGCAATCGTTTCGACCATGCTGAGATTTTAAGGTGCTTCGATGGGTAGATGGCGAAAGGTCTGCGGTGATTAGAAATTGGGGTTTGATGATTGGGTCGCTCTTTCGTCATTGCGGATCGAGCTAATAGATGTCGGCTGGCCGGCAGGAGGAGTTCGTTGTTTCGCGACGGTTCGCCCTTGCAGGAGCGGGTGGCCTCCTAGCTTCGCCCGCGCTCGGCGGGCCGCTGGCAGGCAGTAGTATGGACCGGCGCAGAACACCCGAGGCTTCAACGACTCAACGCAAATGGGCGGCCAGGAACCTCCGTGGCCTCATGAACCTGTTCCTGCCCTCGTTCGGGACCGACGGGAAATCGCTCGACGAGGAAGCAATCCGTCATGACGTCTGCCATGCGATCGCGCAGGGTTTTTCTGGCACGATGCCGATGATCAACTGGACGCTACCCGAAGATCCGCGCTGGACTGAGTTCTATCGGATCGTTCTGAGCGAGGCGAACGGGCGATTGCCGGTACATGGAATCATTGCCGGGCGCGACCCGGAAGGAGACAGAAAGCTGCTCCGCAAGCTTGAAACGCTCGGCGTGGAACTCGTCTTGCTCGCTTCAACCTATCCAGCCGACGCGGATGCCTCCGCCCTCTATGCGCTCATGGCGGATCGGATCACGGCGACAGACCTGCCAATCATGCTCTATGCCGCAACAGGCAGGCGCGGCTTTCCCAAACTCGGGCCTGCCGGCCAGCCGCTTGCCGTTTATGACCGAATTGCCGACCTCCCCAACGTCGTGGCGATGAAGGTTTCGCAGCCGGTTTCGCTCACCTCGACAATGCAGTTGTGCCAGACGGTCGGAGATCGTTTGTCCGTCGGTCCCGTGAACCTCGACGTCCTGCCCCTTTTGGCGCGCGAGTTCCGGATCAGCTGGAGCGGGCAATGGAATGTCGAGGCCGTTCAGACGCCGGCCAGGCAAATTGGCAATGCCATGCTCGCAGCGTCCGAAGCAGGGGACTTCAACCTTCTCGATGAACTCGCGGTTTCGATCGAACCGGCGCTCTCGCATTTCTTTGCTGTCCAAGCCCCGGTCATTCGTAGCGGCGCCCACCCCTGGCAGCACAATCGCTACTATCAGTGGCTCGGTGGCGGCAATGGGGGTCTGCTCCCGATTGACCCGCATGCTCCAGCCGGGGCGGTGCCGGTCCTCGATGCCAAGGCGCGCAGCGAAATGCGCGCTGCGTTCCGGGCGAGCGGACTTGAGCCAACCGATGCAACCGACGACCAGTTCCTGGTCGGCCGCACAGGCTGGGCGCGCGGTCGACGCCCCGGCGATGTTTTGGAGCGCCCCTACTATTCAGCCGAATGATCGGGCGCCTCCGGGAGAGAGAGAATGAAGACTGTCGGAAATGCAAAGGGCCTGGTGAAATCAATGGCCACTGCGGTGCTGGTCGCGGGGCTGTCCCCTGGAATGACAAACGCCGCCGATGAGCGGGAATCTTCGACTCCCGAGAGGCCGACCTTGGCGACTCGATCGGGGCCGGTTGTCGGCACTCGCGAGGGTAGGTCCGAAGCCGTCAATGTCTTTCGCGGGGTCCGATATGCGGCGTCTACCGAAGGTCATCGCTTCGAACGTGCGGTCGATCCTCGGCCTTGGACGAAGCCCTTGGACGCGAACGGTTTCGGAAATGACTGTCCTCAGCGACCCTCAGGTGACGTGCCGGTCTTTTCTTCCTGGGCCAATCCACAGCCAATGAGCGAGGATTGCCTCTTCCTCAACGTCTGGACCCGTGGGCTTCGCGATGGAAAGAAGCGTCCGATCATGGTCTGGCTTCACGGTGGGGGTTACGTAACCGGATCCGGTTCGAGCCACGGATACGACGGGGCACGGCTGGCTGAGCGGGGCGACGTCGTCGTGGTCACCCTCAATCACCGACTCAATGGATTTGGCTACAGCTACCTCTCCGGACTGAGCGACGATCCGAAGTATGCCGATGCCGGAAACCTTGGCAGCCTCGATATCGTCAAGGCGCTGGAGTGGGTGCGGGATCATGCCGATGCGATTGGCGGCGATGCGCAGAACGTCACTATCTTCGGTGAGTCCGGGGGTGCCGCGAAGGTAAGCACACTCATGGCCATGGAGGGTGCCCGGGGCCTGTTCCATCGTGCCATCGCGCAATCCGGCTCGATGTCGCTTGCCGGGTTCTCCCCACGTCTTGCGACTCCGCTGGCCAAGGATCTGATGAAGTCCGCACGGGTGACAACGGTGGAAGAGCTGGCGGCGCTCCCTATGGATGCATTCATCACCGCAATGATGGAATCGCGCAGCAAAGGGGCGTTCTTTCGCCCCGTGGTCGATGGTCGATCGCTAACGCGGCACCCCTTCACTCCTGACGCGCCCCCAATATCGCGCGACGTGCCCCTGTTGGTTGGTACCAACAATACCGAAATGCGGCTGCAAGGCGGATTGGGGAGCCCTGAGAATTTCAGTCTGTCGTGGGAACAACTGCCATCGAAACTCGGTGAACTTGTCGAACCTTCTCAAGTGCAGAAGGTGATCGACGGGATGCGCCGCGTACACCCTGACTATGATGCCAGCGAAGTCTTTTTCCAGGTTGCGACCTTTCGCAACTACCGGGGGACCGCCTTGCGTCAGGCGGAGCGCAAGAGCGCGTCCGGCGGCGCAACAACATATATGTACCGCATGGATTGGAAGACGCCGGTAGAAGGAGGACGCCTGAAATCACCTCATGCCCTTGAGATCGCATTCGTGTTCGACAATGTCGCGAGGTCGACCAGCTATACCGGACCGGAGACCGACGCGACGAAGCATATGGCCGATATCATGGCCGACGCCTGGATCGCCTTCGCCCGAACCGGGAATCCGCAAACCAGCGCATTGCCAGACTGGCCCGCCTACGATGTGAGCAGCCGCACGACGATGGTGTTCGACCTCCAGCCGCAAGCGGTGAAGGATCCCGACGGAGGCGAACGCGAACTGCTGCAGGAACTCTTGCCGGACGGGCGGTCGTTCTGATCTATGGCCGGTCACCCGGTGAAGGATCAGGACGACCCCATTTGCATCATCTCGATCTCGTGCCCTTCGGGTGCGAGGACGAAGGCGATGCGCGCCGGACCGAAACTGACAGTCTCACCCTTCTGCGATGCTCCCGCGGCAATCACACGCTTGAGGTCCCGGTCGAGGTCCCGGGTAATCATACCGACGGGTCCCCACCCGTTGCCCAACTCGATCTCCCTGCCGTCCTTCCAATGGAACAGAACGATCGTGGCCGAACCAGTCTTTCCCGTCATCATGTGTTCGCGGAATGCCGGAGTGTCGACTGTATCGGCGTGCGTCATACCGAACCCGTCGACGAAGAATTTCGTCGCCGCCTCAATGTCGGTGACAACCAATTTGACGAAGGCGAACAGGGCTGGGTTGGCATCTTGCATGGGGCACTCCTCAAGAGGTTTGGCGGACGGGATCGCCAGGCGGTCGGCTGGTCGGGAGCGAACTGGAAATTCTGCCATCAACCGCCAGGGCCTGGCCCATGGCGGGGCCAGGCTGGCCCGCCCAATGGCCTCCGCCGCCGTCGTGCGATGTGAGCAGACTTACAAGGTCGATGATGTGACCCTCCCGGACATCTGACATACCCAGTATTCAAATAATAACGTGAGGGCAATCGCCGATTGGAAGCCTCGCCGGATGGGGGGTGACGTCAAGCGCGAACTCGAACCTAGCCCGGCGGCGTGGGTCATCATCATGAAAGGTGCGGGGCCTCAAACCCCTTCTTCGAAAAATTTGACAATCTAACCAGTAGGAGTGAATACGTGTACGAGATCCAAGGAGATTCGTAGATGACCTACTCAAGAGGCCGCATCGTCAACGACGCCGATGCCCACACCATGGAGACGCAAAACTGGCTCGCCCCGTACCTTGAGGGCGAATACAAGGAGATGTACTCCGAAGTTTATTCGAAGCGCGAAGGCGGTGAGCGGATCACCAAGATGATCGATCTCGCCAAGGCCCGCAAATCGGATCCGGAAGCGCGCGCCAAAGCGGCCGAGAACCCCATTGAAGGGCCAAAGGGATGGCTCGGCTATGGTGGCTTTGACAAAGAAGAACGCGTTGAAGCTCTCGACTGGCTTGGATTCCAATGCCAGCTGGTCTTCCCGACTTTCGGCCTTGGTGCGATCACTAGGGCTGCGACCGACGACCAGCGCTATGCGGCGGCACGCGCGCTCAATCAGGCGCAACAGGATTTCTGCAATGCCGACCCGCGCCTGATATGTGTGGCCTTTGCCCCGCTCGACGATCCTGATCGAGCGCTTGAGGAAGCGAAGTTTGCAGTCGACAACGGCGCGGGTGCCATCATGTTCTCGGCCGGGCCGGCCGGCGACAAGAGCCCCGGCCATGCCGATTTCGATCCGTTCTGGCAGTACCTCCAGGATCGCAGCATTCCATTCATGCTGCATATCGGTCCGGGCACAAAGACCCAGCCCAGCAAGTTCAAGAATAATGGCCGTGAGCGAGCACCAGATCTCCATGGCGGCGGGGAGAACCTGCGCTTCCCGGATTTCCTCTGCCTGTGGTACGCGCCGCAGGAATTTCTCACGGCGATGGTCTATGATGGTGTCTTCCAACGCTTTCCCGACCTGCGCGGTGGCGTGATCGAAAGCGGTGCCGGGTGGGTTCCCGAATTCCTCCGCATGCTCGACCACGGCTGGTACTCGTTCAACAAGACGGACCCCTACCTCAAAGACATGGACATGATGCCGTCCGAATACATCAAGCGGGCGGTCCGCTTCACTCCTTTCCCCAACGAAGACGTTGGCCGCATGATCCGCGACAGCGCGCCGGAGCTCTACATGTTCTCCAGCGACTACCCGCATCCGGAAGGGACACGGGATCCGCTGGGCAAGTTCGAAGCTTCGCTCGCAGGTTTTGACGAGGAAACCCAGGACATGTTCTTCCGAAGCAATTTCGACCACATGATGTTTCGCGACGGCGAGGCAATCGCCGAAGCCGCCGAATAGCCACGACAATCAATGGGGGAGCGGGATCCCGCTCCCCCTTCTTTCATGCTGTTTCGAAGCGCATGAGATCGATAATCGGTTCTGCGCTTTCAGCATGGTCCAGCTCGTCGCAAAGGCTGACAAGCCTGTCAGCCTGATCTGCGCCCAGCACAGGTGCGACGAGCTCGCGCGCCTTCGCTTCGACTTCCGGCTTGGTTAGCGGATGCGTCGGAAATCCGGGCACATAGGGCACGAATTTCTCCAGGCGCCGCCCGTCATGGAGCTGAAGCGTTACCCGAGCGCTTTCGGTCCTATCCTCGCCATCGCCGGTTTCTTGAGCATCGTCGCGAACGATCTTGACGCGCCTAGCAAAGTCCGCCGTGGCGGTATCGTTCAGTAGTCGGCCAAGCGACTGTGCCGCGGTGAAGTCAAGCCTGCCATCCAGGAATATGATCGCTGCCAGATAGGGAATATTCAATGCAGGCATGTTCGCCCGCTCGAAGGTCACGGCCTCGCCCGGCATTGCCACTGTAATCGATTGCACATCGTCCGGCCCGACCGACTGGCGGAACTCGAGCAGGGCCCTGACCGCCGGTTGCGTCGGACCGCCCACCGGGTAGCGCTTCATTGCCGCAAGTGACAGCTCCCAGCGCTGGTTTAGGCCCTCCACAAGCGATGCGTGATCGGCCCCTTCTCCCTGGAAGCTCCGCCAACGAAACCAGCCGGCAAGGTTGTCGAAACTGTCGGGCACGCCGGTAAAGCCCAGCCCTGCCATAAGCGCGGCCTGGTATCCGTTTCGCGCTCCCATCCCGCCAAATACAAAGGCCTTTTCAACATGACGCTCGTCTAGCAGCCATTGCCAGGAACCCGACGCCTGCTGCGCACAGTAGGCGAGCATATGATTAACCTGGAAGGCAGACAGCCCGATGAGTGGCGCCGCAGCTGCAGCCGCCCCAAAGGTTGGCGCGACCCCGTGGTTGGCGAGGCCTGCCAAGTAAAGATTTCGGGTTCCGACAGCTTTGGGGATCCGACCCGCAATCTCATAGCCGACGATAATGGCGCTCACGAGATCGCGACCGCTGCGCCCGTGTTGCCGCGTGGCCTCGATGGCCACCGGAACGATTGAAGGGCCTGGTTGCACATACGCGGAGGGTATGAAGTCATTGATCTCGGCAGCGTGGGCCGTCATTGCGGAGGCGAAGACTGCATCGATCGCACTACTGGTTTCCCTAGTGCCAAGGATGGGGCTGCCCCCTCCGGGAGAAAGGGCGTTGGCATAGCGGCGCCCAAGCACCGCGGCCTCCAGCGAACTGCAGGCAACAATCGACGCCAGCGTGTCGAGGATATGGAGGCGTGCCCTTTCGCGGATCCCTTCCGGGACCTCGTGTCTTGGTGCATCGGCAATATAGTGTGTCAGGAGAGGCGCCACCGGTACTTGGCGCTGATCGCCCGCGGAAGACCTTCCCGATTGCGACCGGACTTCCTGCGCCAAAGCGCGGGCGCTTAGCGCGCCGGCGACGACGGCGGCAGATCCGCCCGCGATCGCCTGACGTCGTGAAATGGGCATGCCGACTGCCATCTGCTCGATCCTCCATTCGCCTCGTTGAGGGAGAGCAACTGAATTCGCGAGCGTTGACAGTCAAACAAATAGTGTATTTCATGCGGGTAGGAGTACGACAGGTCAGTCTTGCCATTGGATCGACGGGAGGCCAGAGGGTTGCCATGGAAGCGCGACGCGATGAGCAGGACCGTGGCGAGCAAATTCTTGCTGCTGCCGAGAGGCTCATACTGGAGACCGGTACACCCAGCATCTCCTTGAACGAGATCGCTGCGCAGGTGGGTGTGAGCCGAAGCCTGCTCTACACCTATTACGATGGCGTGCCCCAGATCGTTGACGCGTTGTTCCGCCGGCACACACAGCGCCTGGAGCAGTTGATCGACGCACGGTTGTCAGGTGCCAGTGGGTTTCGGGAACGGATGGTCGCCCTGTTCGGCGCTTACCTCGAAAACCTGGTAGAGCATGGGCCGCTTGCCCTTATTGTCCTGCGCGAGCGCAACCAGGACAGCCCATTGAGCGAGGAGAGCTCGCGCCTGTTCAGGCGAAACCTGCGTGGCATGGCGCGGGACGTCAGCAAAGAGCTCAAGCTCAATCCCCGTGAAGCGTTCGTGTTCCTGGAGTTGCTAGCAGCAATTCCCGAATCGCTTTCGCGAATGGTACGGGACGGCCAGATCAGGATTGAGGTGGCGCTGGCAACATGCGCGCGACTGGTATCCGAAGCAGTGCAGGCGATGTCGATCGAGAAGGCGTGAGTCTAGCCGCCGGATGCAATCCGGTCATCGCTGGCGACACCGGCCATGATTACCGCCAGGCAGAGCTGCTCGACCACGCCCAGCGGAGCGCGTCCCGCGGCAACGATGCCGCCCGCCTTGAGTGATACTGCGGTCAGAGCGGCGGTTGAAGCGCGGGCTGTCTCGACATCCATTTCCCCGGTCTTCGTCAGGCGCTGGACTATGGGCGCCCGCGCCGTTTCGGTTGCAGACTGGCGTTCGGCCCGGAGCGCAACTTTCACTTCCGGCACACGCAGCAACATCTGGAGCAAGGGGCCCCGCTTGGCAGCTTCATGAAGGTAGCCAATAGTCGACAAGACGATGCGAGTGTGCCGATCAGAACTGCGGCTCACACGGGTTCGCCGGCTCCGCTCCTGCTGAACCACTTCGCGTCGGGCTAGCGAGATGAGCAGTTCTGTTCGACCGCCCACGCAATTGTTGACTTGCGTTTCGCTGATCCCGAGCTCGCTGG